>NZ_JBBHLA010000005.1:0-279679 GCF_037572395.1 Corynebacterium sp. H130
TCTGCCTTTGGTGCTGGTGCGGAGCCGTCGCCGATGCGGACGATGACTTCGCCGACGTCTACGGTGTCGTCTTCCTGGAACAGGATCTCAACGATGGTGCCTGCGACTGGGGAAGGAACTTCGGTGTCGACCTTGTCGGTGGAGACTTCGAGCAGTGGCTCGTCGACCTCTACCTTGTCGCCGACGGACTTGAGCCAGCGGGTGATGGTGCCTTCGGTGACGGACTCGCCGAGCTCAGGCATCTTCACGTCGGTGGACTCACCGGAGGAAGCTGGAGCAGCCTCTTCGACGGTGGCGTTGTCTTCCTTGGTCTCAGCTTCCTTGGTAGCGGCCTCGGAAGGAGCTTCTTCCTTAGCTGCTTCTGCCTTTGGTGCTGGTGCGGAGCCGTCGCCGATGCGGACGATGACTTCGCCGACGTCTACGGTGTCGTCTTCCTGGAACAGGATCTCAACGATGGTGCCTGCGACTGGGGAAGGAACTTCGGTGTCGACCTTGTCGGTGGAGACTTCGAGCAGTGGCTCGTCGACCTCTACCTTGTCGCCGACGGACTTGAGCCAGCGGGTGATGGTGCCTTCGGTGACGGACTCGCCGAGCTCAGGCATCTTCACGTCGGTGGACTCACCGGAGGAAGCTGGAGCTGCTGGAGCCTCTTCCTCCTTTGGCTCCTCAGCCTGTGGAGCTTCTTCCTTGGCAGGGGCAGCTGCTTCGCCCTCTTCGCCGATTTCGGCAATAACTTCGCCGACGTCCACGGTGTCGTCTTCTTCGAACAGAATCTTGGTCAGCACGCCGGATGCTGGGGCAGGAATCTCGGTATCGACCTTGTCGGTGGATACTTCGAGAAGTGGCTCATCAGCGGTAACGGTGTCGCCGACCTGCTTCAGCCAACGGGTGATGGTGCCTTCGGTTACAGACTCACCGAGCTCGGGCATTTCGACAGAAAACGCCATTGTGCAGGACTCCTAAACGTATGGATCTAAAAAACACGGTTGATACTTAGACAGCGTACCGGTTCGCGACCTTCCGTGTCGCCGATAGGTGGTGTGCTTTCTGAAAAAGACCACATACAATAAATTTTTGTGTTCAATCTGTTCGGATCTCGCAAGGCCAAGCCCGGGATTAAGCCACCCCGCGCGCCCGGCGACACCATCCGCGCCGAAGATCTCGACTACCTCTCGCAGTGGGTAGCGGGGCGGGCGATGGTTGAAGGCTTTGTCGAGCCTGAAACGTTGGTCAACGAGATGAGCGTTGTGCTTGTCGACGTCACAGGCGAGTTCACCCGTCGCCGCATCGGTGGCCCCAAAGGCATCGATGTTGTGGCCTCCAAGCTGGGCATCCCGCTTTACGACGTGGAAGAGACCGGCTATCCGCAGCGTATGCGCGAGCGCATTGAGCGGGATCGCATCATTAGAAAGCGCCAGGAACAGCAAGCTCGCCGCGCTGCATTCGAACGCGGCGAGCTGCCAGAGAATTAGGACTTGGCGATGTCCTCGAGGACAGCAACGACAGTGCGAACTGGCGCGCCGGTGCCTCGCTTAGTCACGTAGCCGTAGGTGCCGCTGGTGTTGTATGCCGGTCCTGCGATATCCATGTGGACCCACTGGATGCCTTCGGACACGAACTGGGAGAGGTAGTAGCCCGCCTGCATCATCCCGCCGAAACGGGTCTTGCCGGAGTTACGAAGATCAGCCACATCGGAGGTCATCTCGTCAGCCATTTCCTCCACGATTGGCATAGCCCAAGCAGGCTCACCAACTTCGCGGCCGAGTTCTGCGACGCGGTCGCGGAATTCATCGGAACCCATGACACCGGTGGTGCGGGAACCAAGTGCGACGAGCTGAGCGCCCGTCAAAGTTGCCATTTCAATGAGGTAGTCAGGCTTGTCTTCGCAGGCGCGGACGATGGCGTCGGCAAGCACGAGGCGTCCTTCGGCGTCGGTGTTGAGGATCTCGGAGGTCTTTCCGCCGTAGTGGGTGATGACGTCGCCTGGGCGGTAGGACTCGCCGTCCGGCATGTTCTCCGCCATCGGGATGGTGGCGGTGACGTTGACCTTCAGGCCGAGGCGTGCTGCAGCGAAGATCGAGGCGATTGCTGCAGCGGAACCACCCATGTCGGAGATCATGTCGTCCATCTTGGCGCCTGGCTTGAGGGAAATTCCGCCGGTGTCGAAGGTGATGCCCTTACCGACGATCGCAACTGCAGGCGCCGACTTCTTCGCCTTGTAGGTCAGGCGGAGCAGGCGAGGCTTGCGGGCCGAACCATTACCTACTGCCAAGATGCCACCGAAGTTGCCCTTGGCCAGGTCCTTCTCGTCGAGGATTTCCGCATCCACGCCGTAGTCAGCTGCCAGGGAGGCTGCGTAGTTCGCGTAGGACTCTGGGTACAGGTGAGAGGACGCAGTGTTCACCAAGTTACGGGCAAGTACGACCGACTCCGCAAGGATGACGGCAGCATCGAATTCGTCCTTCTTGTCAGACAGGAAAACCAGTTCCTTGACCGGAGTCTTGGCTGCCTCAAGTTCGCTGGACTTCTGGCCACGGAATGCGTAGGCGCCGAGAGCGGAGCCCAGGACTGCGTCGGCAAGCCCAAAGGTGCCCAAAGCACTGGCGACCTTGCCCATTCCGGTGAGTGATCGTGCTGCTACGCCGGCTGCACGACGAAGGGTTTCGGCATCGAAGTCGTCGGAATCGCCCAGGCCAACAGCGATGATCAGTGGCACATCGGAGCCTGGGATGCCCGCGAGCTTCGTGACCTCATTAGGGGAGCCTTGAGCACCCAGCGCGGTGAGGGATTCGAGCACGGCCATTTCCACGGCGGTACCAAGGACACCCGTCGCGGCGATTTCAGGGCCTTCGGCGCCCTGGAACACAGGAATCAAAATCGCTTCTGCCTTCTTAGGAAGCTTGGCAGAAATGCTGAGGCTTGGTACGAGTCCTTCTGCAGGAAGGGACGGCTTCTTGGCCACGATAAAGTCCTCCAAATAAGTGAAAATGTGTAGTTTCTTCTACAGTACGTGACACCTCGAATGCGGGTGTCAAAAGACCAAAACGGAATTTTTTGGGACAACTTTCCCAAAAATGGGTGTAGGTTGAATGCATGAGCGCACTTACATTCCGAATCGAAAAGTCGACCACCCCGACGCCAGCTGCTGAAATCGCCAAAATCCTCGAGAACCCAGGCTTTGGCAAGAAGTTCACCGACCACATGGTGACCATCGATTGGACCGAAAAAGACGGTTGGCACAACGCCGCTGTCGTTCCATACGCCCCACTGCAGATGGACCCGGCAACCACCGTTTTCCACTACGGCCAAGCAATCTTCGAGGGCCTCAAGGCATACCGACAGCCAGATGGATCCATCGCAACCTTCCGCCCAGAAGCCAACGCCAAGCGTATGCAAGACTCCGCGCGTCGCATGGCGATGCCGGAGCTGCCAGTAGAGGACTTCATCGAAGCAGTTCGCGCGCTTGTCGACGTCGATCAGGCGTGGGTCCCTGCAGCAGGCGGAGAAGAATCTCTGTACCTGCGCCCCTTCATGATCTCTACCGAGGTGAGCCTCGGCGTACACCCTGCGAATGCCTACAAGTTCATCATCATTGCCTCCCCTGCAGGCGCCTACTTCGCTGGTGGAATCAAGCCAGTGTCTGTGTGGCTCTGCGAAGACTACGTTCGCGCTGCCCCAGGAGGAACCGGTGCTGCGAAGTTCGCCGGCAACTACGCAGCCTCCCTGCTCGCCCAAGCTCAGGCAGTGGAAAAGGGTTGCGACCAGGTTGTGTGGCTCGACGCCATCGAGCACAACTACATCGAAGAGATGGGTGGCATGAACCTCGCCTTCATCTTCGGCTCCGGTTCTGATGCACGACTTGTCACACCTCGACTCTCCGGCTCCCTGCTGCCGGGTGTCACCCGTGACTCTCTGCTGCAAGTAGCTCAAGACCTCGGACTGTCCGTGGAAGAACGCCTTGTGTCAAAGGGAGAGTGGGAAGAAGCCGCCAAGTCCGGTGAGATGACTGAAGCATTCGCCTGCGGTACCGCAGCCGTGATCACCCCAGTCGGGACCGTGAAGTCTGCGCATGGCGAATTCCAAGTATCGGGTGGAGCCACCGGAGAAATCACCATGAAGCTGCGCGAAACCCTGACTGGAATCCAGCGTGGAAGCGTGGAAGACAAGCATGGCTGGAAGCTGAGGCTGGTGTAGCTCTTAGGCCTTGACAACCACCCGTGAAATTGCTCGTCTCGCGGGTGGTTCTTTACGCCAAGTTAGTCCCACCAAAGCAGGGCGCCGTGCATAGAGCGCAGGAACTTCTGCAACGCGCCAAAGCTGCCGACACCTTGTTCCACCACATCTGGGCAAACCAAGTACAATTCGGCAGCTAGCTGCAGCTGACTAGACGGGCTCAAGTGTTGCACGCTCAAGCTCATAGTTTCTCTTCCCAATCCGCTGAGAAGCACCCCAAATCGGTCCTCCCAGCTCCGGAGGATCATCGACATCTGGCCACCATCGAGATCGTAATTTGCTGCACCTGCCCAGCCGATAGCTGCCGGGATATCTGCTGGTCGAGTGCACTTGGCAAGCCCAAAGTGGACGAAATCTTGGCCAATGATGTATGTCACTTCATCTGGAGACGATGGTTCAAAGGGCCCCGGCCGATCTGGATCAAAATCTTTGAGCACTTTTGCAAGCTTGCGGTCGAGATCAGATGATGACAGCTCATCCTGTGCTCGTCGGTGGAAGTAGGCCGAAACATCAAAGGACTCGGGAATAGTAATCGAAGCACCCTCCAGACAGATCTCATCAAAATCTCGAGTGTCCTCCGGATCTACCATCACGGGCCACAAACCCGTCGTGGCGAAAAGCCTTACTGAGCCTTCTTGCAGCACATCAGCCTCAGCAACCCTCATCCCTGAGGTACTGATCCAAAGGTCCGTCTCGGTGCCGTCGGGAAACTTGAGCACGCTACCTTCGGGAAGGGAAAGTCCGTCAATGGTCGGTGGAAAAAGACCTGGCTGAGTGGCTTGGTATTGCATAGACATCCTATCTCTAGACACTGTCGGCAAATTTCCACCAAGCTACTACGAATTCACCACTAATGCAGCTCGAAAACCAGGATCGCAGTTCCTCAAGAGCATACGAAAGGAAGGGCTGGAGCAGCCTCCTGATTGCTCGTTTGCAGGGTGCAGATTTGGTGGGCTTGAAGAATCTGCACCCTCGTATCGCGTTTGGGCCTATGTTTTTCTGTATTGCAGGGTGCAGATTTGGTGTGGCGGTTGAAACTGCACCCTCGTATCGCGTTTGGGCCTATGTTTTTCTGTATTGCAGGGTGCAGATTTGGTGGGCTTGAAGAATCTGCACCCTCGTATCGCGTTTGGGCCTATGTTTTTCTGCTTTGCAGGGTGCAGATTCCGCAGCCCGTCTGCCAAACAGACAAGCCCACTAAACGTTAACCACTGCCAACACAATGGCCGCAACAGCGACAGCAATCTCGATGAGTGCGCCTGTTGTGTCTCCGTTGAGCCCTCCAAAACGACGCGCGCAGTGCTTGGCAAACATGATGGAAATCAGCACTGCCGTGGAAGCTGCGATGAGTCCACTCCATGTGAAAAATGCTGCTACCAGCGCAATTAGCCAAATTGCTACCCACCAGGTTTGGACCGTGCCGACTATCAATGAGCCGAATCCGGTGGTGGAGAATGGTGAGAAAGTGCGGTGGCAACCGATCATTGCGCAGGTTCGTCCTAGGGCTGGCAGGAAGATCAGGCAGCTCCAGCCAAAGGTTTCGAGTGCGACGCTTAGGCTAGCGACCTGGGCGAACAATGTCAGCAGGACGGCGCCCATGCCGAGGGCGCCGGTGTAGCGGTCGCCAAGGATTTCTTGGGCGCGTTCTGGTGGGGCATAGGATCCGAGGGCGTCGCCGACGTCGGCAAGGCCGTCGATATGCATCATGCGTGAGCCGAGTTCCCACACGATCACGGCGAGCACCGCCATGACTAGGGGAGTGGTCGGTAGGAACGCTAACGGTGTTGAGAGAAGTCCGAGCGCAAGACCTGCAACAGGTAGTGCGGCCATTGCGCGGGCGCCCGTGGTTCGGTCGAAGGACTTCGCACCCCGAAAGGGGAGCACAGTGAGCCAGCTGAGCGCCGTCGATACGCCTTCGATGAGCGCGTTGCCGTGCTCCCCAGAACCGGAAACGCCTGCTTTGCCCGACATTTAGTGCTTTTCGGAGACTCCGGCGGACTCGAAGGTCGCCATGTTTGCCATGATGTCAACTGCAGCTTTGACCAGTGGAAGCGCGGTAAGCGCGCCGGAGCCTTCTCCGAGTCGCATCCCGTACTTCACCATCGGTTCCAGCTCCAGACTTTGCAACGCGAAAGAGTGGGCTGGTTCGGCGGATTGGTGGCCGGCGAGCCACCAGTTTCGGGCGCCTGGTGCAAGTCGCGTGGCCCACAGGGCAGCAGAGGTGACAACCACGCCATCGAGGATGACAGGGGTGCGTCGAATCGAAGCCTGTGCCAGGAAACCCGCCATGGCAGCCAGGTCAGGAGAGGAGATTGCCTGCAGAACGCGGATTGGGTCTTCGCGGAAGGTACGGACGCGGAACATGGCATCGCGAATGATGGACACCTTGCGCTTCCACCCTTCGTCATCGATGCCCGTGCCACGCCCGACAACTGCGACAGGTTCGCTGCGGGTCGCAACACCAATCAACGCAGCTGCTGGGGTGGTGTTTCCGATGCCGAGGTCACCAGCAATGAGCAGGTCAGCCCCAGAATCAACTTCCTGGTCGGCGATCCGCTTGCCGATCTCCAGTGCTCGAATGACCTGCTCCTCATCCATCGCGTCCTCAAGGTGAATGGCGCCGCACGACCGGGAAACACGCTCGTCGCCCCAGGCCTCGTGGTCGAGCGAGATGTCAGCAACGCGCACTGAAGCGCCAGCAGACTCTGCAAGTACGGAAACGGCAGCCCCGCCTGCTCTTATATTTTCCGCCATCTGCAATGACACCTCAGATGGGAATGCTGAAACGCCATACTTGGAAACGCCGTGGTCGCCCGCAAAAATCACGACCCGAGGCCGCGAAATAGGGCGAGGTGGGACCTGGCCCTGGCAAGAGGAAATAAAGACGCCGACCTCTTCGAGGCGCCCCAGCGATCCCGCAGGCTTTGTCAGCGTGTTTTGATACGCCTGAGCTTCAGCACGAACTTGTGCGCTCGGGGCCTCAACGCGGGCAAAGATCTCAGCAGGTACCATCACACGTCTCCTAGTAGTTGTTCAAGCTTAGGATTTCAAGGTTAGCGGGATACCCGCCACAACGAGCACTACTTCGTCTGCAAGCTCCGCGACCTGCGCATTCAGCCGCCCCAACTCGTCCCGAAACAGCCTGCCAGCAGCACTTTCCGGAATAACCCCCATGCCAACCTCAGGGGTAACTGCCACGATGCGGGCCTGTGAGTGTGCCAGCGCCTCCAGCAGCTTGTCGACGGCCGGAGCAATCGATCCCCTCGGCCGTTGCCACCCGTCAATCGAATCGATGGCGTGGGTGAGCCAGGTTCCGAGGTCATCGATGAGGATGTTGTCCGCTGTAGAGGTGCCTATGACGTCGCAAAGCTCGGTGCTATCCTCCGTCACCCAATGGCTTGGGCGACGGTCCTGGTGGGCCTTGATACGCTCCTCGAAGTCTTCGTCACCCGGCCATGGCCTGGCGGTTGCGATGTACAATACCTCCGCGTCAGTGGGGAAGAGAGCTTCCGCCCACGCCGACTTGCCACTGCGGGCACCACCGAGGACCAGGGTCAGCATTTACTTCTTGACGTTCACTCGTGGCTTCGGAGTGCGCAGCTTACGCAGCTGAGACGCGCGGGAGTAGGCGTAAAAGCCGAGGCCGAAGCCGGTATCGGTGGTGTCAGGGAACTTCTCTCGGACTGCCTTGTTCGCGCGACGGCCGATGATGATGCCTTCGATCAGGAAGGCCAGCATGATGACCATGACGACCATGGACAAAGTAGCTGCGATCTCTGGGTAGGTCTGGCCAATGAACATCACGACCAGCAAGAACAATGCGACAGGCATGACGAGCTCAGAGAAGAATCGACGCTCGTCAACCCAATCACGCACGAAAGCACGGACAGGTCCCTTGTCACGTGGAAGCAGGTAACGCTCGTCGCCGGCATCCATCGCAGCCTGGACCGACTTAGCCTGACGGCTACGCTCCTCGCGCTGCTTCTTCTTGTATTCTTTGTACTCCGCCTTGGTCATCGACTCCTTGAGAGCCTTCTCGCGTGCCTTTTCCTCAGCGCGAGTCAAGCCGGTAGGAGCTGGGCCACGGCGAATGCCACGTGCACGCTCAACCTCATCACGCTTTGGGGTCGGACGACCCTTCTTTGGCGTGTAACCCTTTGGGAGCTGTTCATTATCTGCTGCAGTCACGTCTATCAGGCTACCTTGTACCCCGCGCGCGGGAACAAACATGTCTGCAGTTGCGTTGAAGGCTATGTGTACTCGGCGACAAAACAGAGTACGGTGGTGTCACAAAAGACTTTAAAGCCCCAAGGAGGAGCACAATGACTGCACCTGAAACCTCAACCGGTGTGATCCTGACCGACGCTGCAGCCGTAAAGGCAAAGGCACTGCTTGACCAGGAAGGTCGCAATGACCTGGCACTGCGCATTGCAGTTCAGCCTGGTGGCTGCGCAGGCCTGCGCTACCAGCTCTACTTCGACGACCGCGAACTCGATGGCGACAAGGTCGACGTCATTGGTGGCGTACGCCTTGTTGTAGACAAGATGAGCGCACCATACCTTTCCGGTGCACGTATCGATTTCTCCGACACCATCGAGGCACAGGGCTTCACCATCGACAACCCGAATGCATCCGGCTCTTGCGCATGTGGTGACTCCTTCAACTAAGAGTCCAAACGGAAAATCCCCGCTGCCAGTTAATGGTGGCGGGGTTTTTTAGATCTTGATGTCGAATGTGGTTATGCAAACTGTAGGGAATCGGCGCCCTCGTCAGTCTGCACAACCAAATCCAGCCGAGTTACAGCTCTACCGGGTAGTCCTTCTCCTCGATCTGTGGATCGATGCGGCCTTCCATGAAGATGCCATGCCAGATCATGAAAGCAAGGACAGTCCACAGGCGACGGGAGTGATCGGAAACGCCGTCGCGGTGCTCATTCAGCATCGCCAGCACGGCCTTCTTGTCAAAGATCCGCTCGGTCTGAGACTCGTTGATCGTGTCCTGAGCCCAACCAAACAGCTCGTCGCCGGCCAGCCAGTGACGCATCGGAACAGGGAAGCCGAGCTTCTTGCGGTGCAGCACGTGATCAGGGACGATGCCCTCCATGGCGCGACGCAGCGCGTACTTGGTGGTGCCGTGGGAGATCTTCATGTCATATGGAATGGATTCCGCGACATCGAAGACCACCTTGTCCAGGAACGGCACACGCAGCTCCAGAGAGTTAGCCATGGTGATCTTGTCGGCCTTGACCAGGATGTCGCCACGCATCCAGGTGAAAAGGTCCAGGTGCTGCATGCGGGCTACCGGATCCATGTTGCGGGACTTGGCGTAGATCGGTGCAGTCACGTCCTTGTGGTCCCATTCTTCCTTGGCCCAAGGAATCACGCGCTGGAGCTGCTCAAAGTTGAAGGAGCGGGCATTGCCGTAGTAGCGCTCCTCCATGGTCATGGAGCCACGCTGGAGCAGGGATTTGCCCTTTAGCCCGTCGGGAAGCGCGTTGCCGAGCTTGCCCAGACCGCGACGCAGTGGGGAAGGGATCTTCTCAAACGGTGCCAGCGACAATGGCTCCTTGTAGATGGTGTAGCCACCGAAGAGTTCGTCGGAGCCCTCACCGGAGAGGACCACCTTGACGTGCTTGCGGGCCTCAGCGGCGACGAAGTAAAGCGGGACGAGGGAAGGGTCGGCTACGGGATCGTCGAGATACCACATGATCTTCGGGATCGCGTTGGCGTATTCCTCAGGAGAAACAATCTTCACGATGTGCTCCACACCAATCGCCTCGGCGGACTCCGCGGCCACATCGACCTCGGAGTAACCCTCGCGCTCAAAACCGGTGGTGAACGTCAGCAGGTTTGGATTGTGGCGCTTGGCAAGCGCGGCGATCGCGGTGGAATCGATGCCGCCGGACAGAAAGGAGCCGACGGTCACGTCTGCGCGCATGTGCTTCTCGACGCTATCTTCCATGGCCTTGGCAATGCGATTGAACAGATCCTGCTCGTTGCTGACCTTTTGAGTCACGAACTTAGGCTCGAAGTAGCGTTGAGCCTTTACTTCGCCACCTGGCTCGACGACGGCGAAGCAGCCAGATTCCAGGCGTCGAATGTCTGCATGGAGGCTCTCTGGCTCCGGAACGTACTGCAGGTCTACGTAGTGCTCGATCGCGCGTAAATCAAGGTCGTTGCTCAAGCCGATCTTTGGTCCCATGTCCAGGATGCACTTCTTTTCAGAAGCGAAAACCGTACCGGCTGGGGTGGTTGTAACGTACAGTGGCTTGATTCCGAAAGGATCGCGGGCGAGGAAGAGCTTGCGCTCAACGCTGTCCCAAATCGCGATGCCGAACATGCCGCGAAGGTGGTTTACAACCTCGGTGCCCCAGTGGTGGAAACCGACAACGATAGGTTCGCCGTCACCCTCAGTATTAAAGGTGTAGCCAAGTTCCTGCAGTTCCTGGCGAAGTTCCACGTAGTTGTAGATTTCGCCATTGAACGTCATCGCGTAGCGATTCGGCTGCTCTGCAGGTCCCCACTGTAGCGGCTGGTGGGAGTGGGCGATGTCGATGATTGACAGGCGGTTGAATCCAAATACTGCGTCGTTGTCATGCCAGGTGCCCGCGTCGTCAGGACCGCGGTGTCGCATGCAGGGCAGGGCGTCGCGAATGGCGGAATCAAAATCTTCCGCGTTGCTGCTGCTAGTGAGCATGCCGAGAAGGCCACACATTATAAAAAGTCCCCTCGTGGTTCGTTTGGGAGGCGTTAACACTGCAACTCTACGGGGTTGAGGTTGAAAAATGCATTAATGCCTGGTGGCGATTCGCATATCAACCATTAGTAAACCCCCGTTAGGGGAGCATAAAATGTGAATTGAGTCACTAGTGTGAGCTATTTAATGTCGTGCGATGGTCGGTTAATGCTGAATATGGCAACTGCGTTTTACCTGGAGGGGCAACTTTGGTTAACCCCATGTCGACCCTCAACATGGAATTAGTTCCAAAGTGCGATATTCTGCACAGTTAGGAATGGGAACTTATGTGTCCTTAGGTTGTGTGGAACAGGAAGGTAGACACACGTGGAACAGCGAAACAAGCGCAGCTTTCAACGTAAAGCGCTGCTCACCGGCGTACTTGGCGCGGGAAGCCTCGCACTTGCTGGTTGTGACGTAGCGCCACCAGAGAATGGTTTTTTTGACGCCCTCCGCATGGGTTGGCCAAAGGGCATTACTCCAGAAGCTCACGCAATGGGCAACTTCTGGGTATGGGTTTGGGTAACCGCATGGATCATCGGCATCATCATGTGGGGCCTGATGATTTACTCCATGGGTGCTTTCTCCGCAAAGAAGGCTGCCAAGGCTGGCAAGGATGAATTCCCTAATCAGCTGCAGTACAACGTACCACTCGAGCTCGTGCTGACCATCATGCCGATCATCATCGTCATGGCTCTGTTCTTCTTCACTGTTCCAACCCAGGACAAGGTTACTGCCCTGGATAAGAACCCAAAGGTCACCGTTGACGTCACTGCATACCAGTGGAACTGGAAGTTCGGCTACGCCAACGTTGCTTCTGATCTGTCTCCAACCGGTTCCGAATACAACGGAGTAGACCAGGAGCGTCAGGAAAAGGCTGAAAATTCCAAGATTGACGAAGCCTTCAAGGAAGAATACGGCATCGGCGGCCCAATTCACGGCAAGTCCAAGTCCGACGTCTCTTTCCTCCACTTCAACAAGATTGAGACCCTAGGTACTACTGACGAGGTTCCAGTTCTGGTTCTGCCATCTCAGACCCCAATCGAGTTCAACCTCGCATCTGCTGACGTTGCTCACTCCTTCTGGGTTCCAGAGTTCCTCTTCAAGCGCGACGCTTACCCACACCCTGAAGCAAACAAGTCTCAGCGTGTCTTCCAGGTAGAGAAGATCGAAAAGGAAGGCGCATTCGTTGGTCGCTGTGCTGAAATGTGTGGTACCTACCACGCTATGATGAACTTCGAGATCCGCGTTGTCTCTCCAGAGAAGTTCAAGGACTACATGAAGTTCCGCAACGAGAACCCAACCGCTCCAAACTCCGAGGCTCTCAAGTCCATCGGTGAAGAGCCTTACGCAACCTCCACCTCTCCATTCGTGTCCGATCGTCTCGGCACTCGCGATGGCGAGAACACCGTCGATCTCAACGCGACTGCAAAGTAATCAGAAGGGGCGTCAAGAACAATGAAATCTAGCGCAAAGATCATGTACGGTCTGGGCACCTTCATGCTCATCATGGCCGTGATCTACTTCCTCGCAACTGCACACGTTGCAGACAGCGGCAACATTCAAGGCATCGAGTGGGCTGGTGGCACCGGTCTCGTTCTTGCAACCGGCCTCTGCTTCATGCTTGGTGGCTACTTCCACTTCACTGAGCGTCGCATGGACCTGCTCCCTGAGGACTGGGAAGAGGCAGAAATCGAAGACGGCACCGGCATGCTCGGTTTCTTCAGCCCGGGTTCCGTTTGGCCAGCTGTCATGTCTGGCGCGGTGGCAGTCCTCGGCTTCGGTATCGTCTTCATGCACTACTGGCTGATCGCCTTCGGTGCAATGCTCCTGATCTGGTCCGGCACCATGCTGAACCTTCAGTACGGCATTCCTCGCGAAAAGCACTAAGGTAATTCCGCTAAAAACGGCCCGTGACCTTTCACGGGCCGTTTTTCGTGCGTTAGGGGAGGGGGTCAACCCAAAGTTGTAAAACATTGGAAAATGACATCCGCGTAATGTGAGATGAATCTCTTCTGGGAACTGATCAAAGAACTGGACCGCGTGAAAAATTCCGATATAGTGTTCAGAAGCGATGCCCTTGGGGGAGGGCAAAAATGGGGATCAAGCTTCTGACCTGGGAAAATGGCTGTGTCGTATAGTGGCTTTAAAAGTTCCCGCGGGGGTAACTAAAATTTCCTCTTTTTATCTGTGCTGCTCAATGGCGGTACAAATTCGTCGGCGTTGAATCTTCGGGGGGATACAAAGTGACTTAGATGACGATAACCGGCATACTAGAACGCGTGACGAGCGCAGTTGGAAATACAGGTATGGCAGCACCACAGCGTGCCCTGACACTGAACCGACCAAACATGGTCAGTGTCGGCACGATTGTGTTCCTGTCTCAGGAATTGATGTTCTTCGCTGGCATGTTCGCGATGTACTTTGTGTCTCGCGCGAACGGCCAGGGAGAAGCGTGGGACTGGGGTACTTCTCACCTCAACGTTCCTTACGCATTGACTATCACCGTGATTCTGGTGTCTTCTTCTTTTACGGCCCAGGCTGGTGTCTTCGCAGCAGAGCGAGGTGACGTCTTTAAGCTCCGTATGTGGTACGCGATCACGATCCTTTTGGGTTCGATCTTCCTCATCGGCCAGGCTTACGAGTACTACCACCTCGTAGAGCACGGACTTACCATCCAGAACTCCGTCTACGGCTCTGCATTCTTCATTACGACTGGCTTCCACGCCGCACACGTCCTCGCAGGCGTGCTTGCATTCGTGGTCGTCATGCTTCGTATCGCGAAGTCCAAGTTCACCCCGGCACAGGCAACCGCAGCAATGGCAGTGTCCTACTACTGGCACTTCGTTGACGTTGTGTGGATCGGCCTGTTTGTCACCATTTACTTCATTCAGTAGGCCGTAACGGCCGATCAGTTCGGCCTACAGCCCTTCACTTTCCGAACACGAGCTAAAAGGGAAATGATGGATACCAACCAAGAGCAGCAGGGGATCGTGGCCGACGCCGCGACCACTGCTAAGAAGGCCAAGAGCCGCCGAAAGGTACGTCGCACTCTTGCCGGCGCCCTGGCGCTCACCTTTGGCCTCACGAGCGCAGGCTTCCTGGCCTCCGCTTTCACGCCAGACGCACAGGTAGTCACTGCAAATGTTGACGACAAGGCACTTGTTG
The DNA here is from genome assembly GCF_037572395.1 of Corynebacterium sp. H130. Classification (NCBI taxonomy): domain Bacteria; kingdom Bacillati; phylum Actinomycetota; class Actinomycetes; order Mycobacteriales; family Corynebacteriaceae; genus Corynebacterium; species Corynebacterium sp. H130. Next base: position 14,137 of record NZ_JBBHLA010000005.1, read on the forward strand.
CAGAGGGTAAGGACCTCTACGACGTCGCCTGTGTCACCTGTCACGGTGTTAATCTCCAGGGTGTTGAAGGTCGTGGACCTTCCCTGATCGGTGTGGGCGAAGGCGCAGTGTACTTCCAGGTTCACTCCGGCCGTATGCCAATGCTGCGCAACGAAGCGCAGGCAGCCCGCAAGCCTGCTCGTTACAACGAGCACCAGACCCTGGCAATCGCTGCCTACGTTAACGCTAACGGTGGCGGCCCAGAGATCGTCCGCAACGAAGACGGTTCCATTGCTATGGAATCCCTCCGCGGTAAGAACTTCGACGGCCAGATCGACCCTGCAGACGTTGCACGCGGTTCCGAACTGTTCCGTTTGAACTGTGCATCCTGCCACAACTTCACCGGTCGTGGTGGCGCACTGTCCTCCGGTAAGTACGCACCATACCTGGATCCTGCAAACGAGCAGGAAATCTACCAGGCAATGCTCACCGGCCCGCAGAACATGCCTAAGTTCTCTGACCGTCAGCTGACGGAAGAAGAGAAGAAGGACATCATCGCCTTCATCAAGAACGCCAAGGAGACCCCAAGCCCAGGTGGCTACGCACTTGGTGGCCTCGGCCCAGTGGCTGAAGGCATGCTGATGTGGCTTATTGGTATCGCCGCGGTTATCGGCGCTGCGCTGTGGATTGGATCTCGCTCATGAGCAATAACGAAGTAAAGAAGTACACTGCCAAGGAACTGGCAGGTATGAGCAACGAAGAGCTCGCACGCCTTGGCACCGAGCTGGACGAAGTTACCGTCGCTTTCCGCAAGGAGCGCTTCCCAGTTGAAGGCGATCCAGCAGAGAAGCGTGCTGAGCGCACCGTTACCATTTGGTTCGCACTCGCAGCAATCTTCGCTCTTGCGTTCATGGCCGTTTACATCTGGTGGCCATGGGAGTACAAGGGTCACGGCCAGGAAGGCCTCGGCGTCTACTCCCTGTACACCCCACTCCTCGGCCTGACCATGGGCCTGTCCATCCTGAGCCTCGGCATGGGACTGGCACTCTTCCAGAAGAAGTTTATTCCTGAGGAGATCTCGGTACAGCGTCGCCACGACGGTCCTTCCGACGAAGTTGATCGTCAGACCCTCGTTGCACTGCTGAACGACTCCTGGGAGACTTCCACCCTCGGCCGTCGTAAGATGCTGAAGGGCCTGGCAGCTACCTCCGCTGCACTCGCTGGCCTCGCAATCATCTTCCCGCTCGGCGGCATGATCAAGAACCCATGGAAGAAGAAGGAAGGCCCGCTGGACTACTTCGGCGACGGCACCCTTTGGACCTCCGGTTGGACCAAGGCCAACGAGGGAACCAAGGTTTACCTCGGTCGCGACACCTCCGCTATTGCTGAAAAGCACGGCGAGCACTACAGCACCGTTGGCGTTACCCGCCTGGTGCGTATGCGCCCAGAGGACCTCTCCGCTGCAGCAATGGAAACCGTCTTCCCACTGTACGAAGAGGACGTCAACGACGGCGACAAGTACGACGAGAAGCGCGACGTGTACGAGATGCACATGCACTCCATCCACGGCCCACGCAACGCCGTCATGCTGATCCGTCTCCGCAGCTCCGATGCCGCTAAGGTTGTCGAGCGCGTAGGCCAGGAGGACTTCCACTACGGCGACTACTACGCGTACTCCAAGATTTGTACGCACATCGGTTGCCCAACCTCCCTGTACGAAGCACAGACCAACCGTATTCTCTGCCCTTGCCACCAGTCGCAGTTCGATGCTCTGCGCCACGGCAAGCCACTGTTCGGTCCGGCGGCCCGTGCTCTGCCACAGCTGCCAATCACCGTGGACGAAGAGGGCTACCTCGTTGCTGCAGGCAACTTCGTTGAGCCTGTCGGCCCTGCATTCTGGGAGCGTAAGTCATAATGAGCAACAAACTCGCTGAAATCGGCAATAACATTGATTCCCGGTACACCATCTCCGGAATGGTTCGTACCCAGATCAACAAGGTCTTCCCAACGCACTGGTCCTTCATGCTTGGTGAAGTCGCACTGTACAGCTTCATCATCCTGCTGCTGTCCGGTATCTACCTGACCCTGTTCTTCGATCCATCGATCACCAAGGTCATCTACGACGGCGCCTACGCACCACTCAACGGTGTGGAGATGTCCCGCGCTTACGAGACCGCACTGAACCTCTCCTTCGAGGTTCGCGGTGGCCTGTTCATCCGCCAGCTGCACCACTGGGCAGCACTGATGTTCGCAGTCTCCATCATGGTTCACATGATGCGTATCTTCTTCACCGGTGCTTTCCGACGCCCACGTGAAGCAAACTGGATCATCGGCTGCATCCTCCTGCTGCTGTCCGTGGCAGAAGGCTTCATGGGTTACTCCCTGCCTGACGACCTCCTCTCCGGTGTCGGCCTGCGAATCATGTCCGCGATCGTCGTGTCCCTGCCAATTATCGGCACCTGGATGCACTGGGCGATCTTCGGTGGCGACTTCCCATCCGATCTCATGCTGGACCGCTTCTACATCCTGCACGTGTTGCTGATCCCAGGCATCATCCTCGCGCTGATCGCCGCTCACCTCGCAATCGTGTGGTACCAGAAGCACACCCAGTTCCCTGGGCCGGGTCGCGCTGAGAACAACGTTGTTGGCGTCCGAATCCTGCCAGTGTTCGCAGTGAAGTCCGTAGCTTACGGCCTGTTCACCTTCGGTGTCCTCGCACTGATGGCCGGTGTTACCACCATTAACGCCATCTGGAACCTGGGTCCATACAACCCAGCACAGGTTTCCGCTGGTTCCCAGCCGGACATCTACATGCTGTGGACTGACGGTGCAGCTCGTGTCATGCCAGCATGGGAGCTCTACCTGGGTAACTACACCATCCCAGCAGTGTTCTGGGTAGCTGTGATGCTCGGTATTCTGGTTGTCCTTCTCTTCGCCTACCCATGGATTGAGAAGAAGATGACCGGCGACGACGCACACCACAATCTGCTGCAGCGTCCGCGTGACGTCCCAGTTCGTACCGCACTGGGCGCCATGGCTCTGACGTTCTACTTCTTGCTCACCCTCTCCGGTGGTAACGATCTCTTCGCTTACCACTTCCAGATCTCGCTGAACGCGATGACTTGGGTTGGTCGTATCGGCCTGATCATCCTGCCTCCGATCACCTACTTCATCACCTACCGCATCTGCCTGGGTCTGCAGCGCTCCGACCGTGAGGTCCTGGAGCACGGTATCGAGACCGGTGTTATCCACCAGCTCTCCAACGGTTCCTTCATCGAGGTTCACCAGCCTCTGGGCCCAGTGGACGAGCACGGACACCCAATCCCTCTGCCGTACGCAGGCGCTAAGGTTCCAAAGCAGATGAACGAGCTCGGCTTCGCTGATGCCCTCAGCCACGGTTCCGCCTTCAAGTCCGACTCCGATGAGATCGTGGCTAAGAAGAACGCTCTCGCGCACGAGAACCACGAGGAAGAAACCCGCATGTTCGAGGATCTGCAGGATGCAATTCGCGCAGAGGATAAGGACAAGGGCTTCTAAGTCAAACTGACTGCGACTCCCTATATATAAAGGGGCGGCTCCCGGACGGGGCCGCCCCTTTAGTTTGTCTACAGGGCTAAGCGCTATCCAGAAGCCAGGGTGAGGGCCTCTGCGCGCCTTTGGGAGCGCAAGACAGGCCTCTACACGTCTATCGCAAGTCGATTTTGCCGCGAATCAGGGTTCAATTGCGGTTCTCGACAGTGTTGCCACTGTGATAGATGTTGCCTGATTTGGCTGCCAGGAAACGTGTGTGAGTAAGGTCACATAGGGACTCTGAAGCTTGTGAAGAAGTGAAGAATGGGCGGTTCTATCGTTTTGGGCAGCTAGTGCTAGCTTGCGCAAAACCCCTGGTTAGCTCGAATCGGCTGTTGATGTAGACACAATTCGTTATGGGTTATGTACAAAAGTAACGCCATATGTAACAAGCTGATAACAAGCTGTGAGCCGGGCGTGGCGTTGGACATCTGCCGTTGCGATTTCGTAATCTTGTCGAGACATTACGGGGCGTGCCAATCCAATTGGCCGATACCTGGAATAGAAACTCAAATAACGCCTAATCGAAGTTGCGCCAGCAAGTTCGAGTCGGGGAACCACCTAGTTCTGGGGTGAACTCCTTGCGAGAGCCTTTCCTAAAGGCAGAGCGTGGAGAGGAAGCTTCCGTTTCCTAATCCGTCAGCTAACCCGGCCGGCACAAGGGAAGATTTGGAGAATATTCATGGGTAAGAACACCCGATTTGCTACCAAGGCAACCGCATCTGCCGTCGCTCTCGGCGCTGCAGTAACCATGGCTCAGCCAGCACAGGCTGCTGAAGTCTTCGTGCCTAACACCGGCGTTTCCTTCGAGGTTGCTGGCCTTGAGAACGTGCCTAACATTGCCAACGTTCCTGGCGTACAGCAGTGGGTCCCATCCCTCGCAGGTCAGGCTGATGTAGTCAGCTACAACGCTGTCAACGCTGCTGCGGCCCCTGCAGTTGCTCCACAGGCCTCCAACGGTCAGGCAATTGTCGATGCTGCGCGTTCCAAGATTGGATCCCCATATGTTTATGGTGCAGCGGGCCCAAGCGCATTCGACTGCTCCGGTCTGACCTCTTGGGCATACGCTCAGGTCGGCAAGCAGATCCCACGCACCTCTTTCGCTCAGGCTGCTCAGGGCACCCCAGTCTCTCGTGATCAGCTTCAGGCTGGCGACATTGTCGCTTTCTACGATGGCGCATCCCACGTTGGTATCTACACCGGTAACGGCACCATCATTCACGCGCTGAACGAGGGCACGCCATTGTCCGAGCACCCACTCGATTACATGCCATACCACTCTGCAGTGCGTTTCTAATTTATTCTTCCAAAGTCCAGCCGGTACAGTATTGTTCGGCTGGATTTTTTCGTTTTTACCACAGCATTCGCCAATTGCTGATTCTTAAAGTATGCTTAGAAATCAATACGAGTTAGTGCATTCTACTTCCTCGAAGTTTACATCGAAAAGGCTCTTTGACCTGTGAAATCTACATCGCTTTCCCGTGCAGTCGTTGGCTGCATTATTGTCGCTAGTTCTGCGTTGTCCGCACAGGTTTTGCCAACTGCACTGGCTGATCCAGCTCCGACGACCGCACCAGCTCCTGCTGGCTTGGACGGTCTACTGAAGGAACTTGATGAAGCTTCGACCCAGGTTGAAGCCCAAAACGAAGAATTCAAGCAGCTCCAGGTCGATATTGAGGCCAAGGAAAAGGATCTCGCTCGGATCAAGGAACAGGCTCGGGCTGCTCAGGAAGCTGGCAACCGTGCCCGCGAGGACGAGCGGAAGGCTAAGGAAGTCGTCGATAAGCTGGCAGCGTCCAAGTACCGCGGGTCGATGGTGGATCCTCTGACGACGGTGATCAATGCCGATGGCCCTCAGAACGCAATTGACCGTTCCGCATACATTTCCGCATATGTTCGTAAGGCTCAGGCGGCGCTTGATGAGCAGCGGGAGAAGTCTGCGGAGGCCGGTCGTTTGCTGAGTGAGGCAGCTCAGCTGGAAGCTGAGGCTCAGTTCCACGTAAACGAGCTCAACGCCAAGAAGAAGGATCTTGAGAAGAAGGACGAGGAGCTCAAGGGCAAGATCGATGCGATCAAGAAGCGCATCGATGAGCTTCCGCCTGAGGTTCGCCAGGCATGGGAGAACAAGAACGGTCCGGTAACCCACAGCCTTGTGGGCATTACCTCCACCAACGCCGAGGGTATGAAGGCGCTGGAAGCTGCCATGACCAAGATTGGCGCCCCATATGGTTGGGGAGCAGCTGGCCCAGATGTTTTTGACTGCTCCGGTCTCGTGGTCTGGTCCTACGCGCAACAGGGCAAGACTTTGCCTCGTACCTCCCAGGCACAAATGGCTGGTGGTATGCCGGTGAACAAGGAAGACCTGCAGCCGGGAGACGTCGTTGGTTTCTACCCAGGCGCGACCCACGTCGGTATTTACGCAGGTGACGGCAAGATCGTGCACGCCTCCGACTACGGCATTCCGCTCCAAGTGGTCAACATGGATTCCATGCCGTTCTACGGAGCCCGCCGATACTAACTACGATGATGGCTGATGCCTAAACTTCTCGTAGTAACTAATGACTTCCCGCCGACCATCGGCGGGATTCAGTCTTATGTGCGTGATTTTCTCGCGCAGCTCCCGGCCGAAGACATTGTTGTCTTTGCCTCTACCCAAGACGCTCAAGCGGCTCGGGCATGGGATGCGCACGCTGGCTACCAGGTAGTGCGCTATCCGCACCGCATCATGCTGCCAAGTCCAGATGTCGCAGCACAGATGAAGAAGCTGGTCGCCGAGCACAACATCGACACCGTCTGGTTCCCATCCGCAGCTCCGCTCGCGTTGTTGGCGCATTCCTTGACGGGCGTCCGGGTCGTGGCATCCACGCATGGCCACGAAGTGGGCTGGTCGATGTTCCCCGGAGGGCGCAGCGTCCTTCGCTCCATCGGTACTCGTTGTGACGCGGTCACCTACATTTCGGACTACACCCTGGGGCGTCTCCAGCGCCCATTTGGGGCCGCGGCCATGTGGGTTCACCTGCCGTCCGGCGTCGATGCCAGCGCTTATCGACGTCCTCCGGCACGCCCACGCCAGGCCTATGGTCTCCACGATGGCCCGGTAGTTCTATGTATCGCTCGGCTGGTTCCTCGCAAGGGGCAGGATCAGTTGCTCAAAGTGTGGCCACGAATTCTGCAGCGATTCCCGGATGCTCAGCTGGTGATCGTGGGGGAGGGCAGCTATGAGAAACGGCTGCGGGAGTTAGCCGATGGGCTCGCAGGAGTTGTTTTTACGGGTCGAGTCACTGATGAGGCCCGGACTGACTTGCTTCTTCTGAGTGACATTTTTGCCATGCCTGCGCGTACCCGCGGAAAAGGACTGGATGTTGAGGGCTTGGGAATCGTCTATTTGGAAGCCCAAGCTGCTGGATTGCCGGTGATTGCTGGTGACTCTGGCGGGGCCCCGGAGACGGTCACGCCAGACACCGGTCTTGTCGTGAGCGGGCGCAGTTCGGATGCTCTCGAAGCTGCCTTGGTGAAGTTGCTAGCGAACCCCTCGTTACGAGAAAAACTTGGGCGAGCGGGCAGGAACTATGTCTCCGAACAATGGACGTGGGAGCAGCTTGGCACTGAGTTCAGAAGAACCCTTTTTACCTAGCAGATATACTGTGTATTTCCGACTCAGCTATGTTGCTGCGACTTTTTCTAGAAAGTGAACTTTGATGTCCAAACAAACCGTCCCGGTGACCATTGGCTTCGATATCGGCGGCACAAATGTGCGGGCAGCGGTCATTACTGAGGACGGACGCATTATCGACCGGTTGCAGCAGCAATCACAAGGCACCGCTCAAAGCATGGAAGACGACATCGTCGAGCTCACCGAACGCCTAATGAGCACCCATGACGTTTGCGGAGTCGGGATCGCAGTGGCAGGTTTCTTGGACGAGAATCAAGAGACCGTACGCTTTGCACCGCATTTACCTTGGCGTGACGCTCCGCTCAAACAGCGACTATCCTCGCGCCTCAGCGTCCCCGTTGTGCTGGAGCATGACGCCAACTCCGCCGCCATCGGTGAATACGCATTCGGCGCAGCAACAGAAACCAAGACTTGGGTCTTCATGTCCATCGGAACCGGAATCGGTGCAGCACTGATGCATGACGGTGAGATTTATCGCGGAGCGTTCGGCACCGCCCCAGAACTAGGACACCTTCCAGTGGTGCCGGGTGGGCGTCCGTGTCCGTGCGGAAAGCGAGGCTGCCTAGAGCGCTACTGTTCAGGAACTGCGCTCGCTGCAACCGCCCAAGAAATCGCGGTAGCAGAAGGTGCTCCCGAACAACTGTGGACGGGAGAAAGCGTTATTCAAGCAGCTCGCTGCGGAGAATGCATCGGGGAGCGGGCTATCGCCGAATTTGCGGAATGGTTTGGGGTAGGACTATCCATAGTGGTTGACATGCTCGATCCAGAGCTCGTTGTCATCGGCGGCGGAGTAGCCAACGACCATGACCTTTTCCTTGCCGAAGGCGTCGATAAGGCGCGTGGCATGGTGGTTGGTGCAGGCCACCGACCATTCCCTTCGGTGGTGCCTGCGCGCCTCGGTGGCGAGGCAGGAATGATTGGCGCGGCGCACCTCGCTTGGCGTGGATAACGTCGCCCGGGGGACCTCAACAAGGTAAAGTGAGACAAGTTACCGAAGCGACTTCAAAGGCAGGTTGGCGATGCAAAACAAGTGGTACTGGCTATTCAAGAACGTCCTGTTCGGGCCAATCCTGCGGGTTTACAACCGACCAACGATTTCTGGTCTGGAGCACATTCCCACTGATGGACCCGTTATTCTGGCCTCAAACCACCAGGCAGTGATGGATTCTTTCTACCTGCCGTTGCTCTGCCCGCGTCAGATTCAGTTCCCTGCAAAGCAGGAGTACTTCACCGGCGAGGGGTTTGTGGGAAAGATCCAGAAGTGGTTCTTCACAAGCGTTGGCCAGATTCCTATTGACCGCAGCTCCGGCGACGCAGCGCAGGCAGCCCTGCTCGCAGGCAAGGGCGTGCTCGATCGTGGGGAAGTGTTCGGTATTTACCCAGAGGGGACCCGCTCGCCAGACGGCAGAATCTACCGCGGAAAGACCGGTATCGCTCGCATTGCGATGGCGACGAAGGCTCCCATTGTCCCAGTTGCCATGATCGGCACGAGGAACGCAAACCCAATCGGAACCTGGGTGCCACGACCAGCAAAGGTTCGCATCAGGGTGGGGGCTCCCATCGATCCGGAAAAGTTTGCGTGCGATCGAGGTTTGGATCCAGAGGACTACGGCACGCTTCGAGCACTTACCGATCACGTCATGCACACCCTGGCAGACTTGTCCGGGCAGAAATACGTCGATATGTATGCCAAGGAAGTGAAGGCGTCGTTGGAAGCTGGCAAGGGATACCCAGAAGGCGCCCGCCCTTAACTAATTTGAACTATTTCCGGCATTTTCGATAGTCTGAATCCTCATGTTGCTGGGATGGCAACATCCCAGGGTGAAGGAGAATATCGAAAGTGCAGCAGAAACAGTACCTCGAGTGGCCAGACGCCGCCCGAGGTCTTTCCATTCTTGGAGTTCTCTTTCTGCACGCAACCTTGGCAGTGCCCAATGGCGAATACAGCATCCCCGCGAAAATCAACGCCTTCCTTGACCCCGTCCGAATGCCCCTGTTCTTTCTTGTCAGCGGGTTTCTCGCTGCAAAAATTCTCCGGTTTTCCTTCGCAGAATTGATCTGGAAGCGCCTGTGGTTCCTTGCCGTCCCGTATGCAGTGTGGGCACCGATCGAGCTGTGGCTCAAATACGCTGAGTGGCACACGTTCTTGGATGATCCAGAACCGACCATCGACATGGTTCTTGAGGCCGCCCTCCAAGGTGCCTCGCTGCTGTGGTTTCTCTACTGCCTGGTCATCGTGACCTTTTTTGCGTGGGCAACCCGCGGCCTAAACGCGCCGATGGCAGTTCTAGCCAGCTTCCTGCCACTGGTTTTGCTCATCTATCCGGAACGCCCGTCCATTCTCAACCACGTGCTTCTGTACCTGCCAATCTTCGTCATCGGAGTCAGGCTCAAGGAGCTCGTTGCAGCCTTTGCAGAGCGCGCTTTGCACCCGTTGGGTCTTGCGTTCACAGCCCTGACGTATTGGTTGCAGTGGCGAGTAACTCATGCGTGGGAGACCCAATGGGGTGTTGACTTTGCCGGATGGGTGGTGCCTGGAATAACCACACTGGGCTTTGACGATTCCGAGCTGCTAGTCCGCGTTCTCATTCGCATTCTGACGCTGCCGGCAGCTCTGACACTCGCGATCGCGCTGACGAAAATTCCGGTCGTGTTCCCCGTGCTGCGCTTCTTTGGACGCAACACTCTCGTGTTGTACATCGGGCACGGCTTCGGGCTTACGATTCTGTTTAACTACCATGTTCTGTTCAGTGGCGTGAATTTCGAGATCGGCCACAGCAATCCGCTGCATAATGCCAGCGTGTGGGTGTGGGCCTGCGTTGCGTTCAGCCTCATTGGTGGTGCGGTTTTCCACGGCATCTCCAAGGTGCCCGTGCTTGGCTGGAGCGTGAAACCGCCGGCCGTTTTCCCGAAATCACAGGGGCAAAAGACTGCCGATGCTCGCCCCCGACTACTGTCTAAGGTAACTAAACACTAAAACCCTAGAAAGCCGGGCCGTGCGTTACTTCTATGACACAGAATTCATCGAAGACGGTAATTCCATCGACCTCGTGTCCATCGGCATCGTCGCTGAAGACGGGCGCGAATACTACGCAGTGTCTACCGAATTCAACGCCAGCAAAGCCAATCCTTGGGTAAGAGCCAATGTCCTCGCTCAGCTGCCGAATCCAAGCGACAGTGCCTGGAAATCCCGGGATACGATCAGGCGTGAAGTATTCGAGTTCTTGACGTCGGCAAGCACCGCACCCCAGTTGTGGGCGTGGGTCGGGGCGTACGACCACGTCGTTCTTGCACAACTCTGGGGCGACATGTCCGGGCTGCCGAAGGAACTGCCACGTTACACCCGGGAGCTGAAGCAGTATTGGGAGATGGCTGGTCATCCGAAGTTGCCGCCGTTGCCGTCGGGAGCTCATGACGCGCTTGTCGACGCCCGCCATAATCTCGCGAAGTTCAAGGCATGCATGGCAGTTCTACCCCTAAGCTCCAAGAACGCTGCCGGATAGGGTAGTTTTTGAGGTGTGAGTTGGACAGTTGATATCCCCGTACACGAATTGCCAAGCCTGCCTCCGTTGCCTCCTGGAATCGAGGAAACCTGGCGCGATGTGATCTCTCGGGACGCCCATCAACAGCCAACCTGGGACACCAAGCAAGCTGCTGCTGTGCGACGCATCCTCGAAACTGTGCCACCGATCGTGGTGCCACAAGAGATCCTCGACCTCAAGAGCTTGCTTGCCGACGTTGCCCTGGGCAAAGCCTTCCTGTTGCAGGGTGGTGACTGCGCCGAAACTTTTGAGAGCAACACTGAGCAACACATCAAGGCCAATATCAAGACGCTGCTGCAGATGGCAGTGGTGCTGACGTATGGCGCGTCGACGCCAGTTGTGAAGATGGCTCGTATCGCTGGACAGTACGCGAAGCCACGCTCCTCTGACCTGGATGCGAACGGCCTGCCGAACTACCGTGGTGACATCGTCAACGGCGTGGAGGCGACCCCCGAGGCTCGTCGCCACGATCCTGCACGCATGATTCGCGCTTACGCTAATTCCTCGGCTGCGATGAACTTGGTGCGTGCCCTCACCAGCTCTGGAACCGCAGATTTGCGACGCCTGCACGAGTGGAACCGCGAATTCGTACAGAACTCACCTGCTGGTGCGCGCTACGAGGCTCTCGCCCGCGAAATCGAATCGGGTTTGCGCTTCATGGACGCCTGTGGCGTCGACGACCCAGGCCTGCGATCGGCCACCATCTTCGCCTCCCACGAGGCCCTGCTGGTGGACTACGAGCGTGCAATGCTGCGCCTGGATGAAAGCCAGGAGCAGATCTGGGATGTTTCTGCGCACCAGCTCTGGATTGGTGAGCGCACTCGCGGTCTGGAAGACTTCCACGTGAACTTCGCGGCGATGATCGCGAACCCAGTTGGCATCAAGATCGGCCCAACGATTACTCCGGAAGAAGCCGTCGCATACGTGGAGAAGCTGGATCCGCGAAACGAACCAGGACGACTGACCATGGTGGCTCGCATGGGCCACGACAAGGTACGCACCGTTCTTCCTGGCATCATTCAGGCCGTGGAAGCCACTGGGCACAAGGTCATTTGGCAGTCCGACCCAATGCACGGCAACACCCACACCTCGTCCAATGGCTACAAGACGCGCCACTTTGACAAGGTCATCGATGAGGTTCAGGGCTTCTTCGAGGTCCACCGTGCGCTGGGAACCCACCCAGGTGGCATTCACATCGAGCTCACGGGCGAAAACGTCACGGAGTGTCTGGGTGGAGCAGAGGACATCACTGATGTTGATTTGCCAGGCCGTTATGAGTCCGCATGTGACCCACGCCTGAACACCCAACAGTCTCTCGAACTTGCCTTCCTGGTTGCGGAGATGCTCCGCAACCAGTAATTAAACACTGTTTGGTGCAAGTGCTGGCGTCGTTTCCTTATTGGAGGCGGCGCCAGTTTTTGCGAAGTACAGCAGGAACACAATCAGGATGAGCGCATACTGCGCTCCTGCCACATCAGCGAGCCAGAAGTTGAAGGCTGTGAGCGTCAACCCGAGCGTTGTCGCAATGCCAACCCACCAACCAAAGGCTTTGGGCATGCCTTCGCGCAGCGCAACCACTGCAATGATCGGCAGCCAGACAAAGTGGTGGGTCCAGCTAATCGGGCTGAACAACAAGCCTGCGGAAGCAACGGCGCACAAGGCGACGAGGTCTTTGCCTTGCTTGGATGCGCGGTACGCCACCCAGCACGCCAGGGCCACGGAGGCAATGGCCACTGCATCAGACGCAGCCTCGAATCCCAGTCGGCTCAGGACGCCGTTGATCGAGGCGTTGTGAATGTAGGCGGGATCGCCCACGCGATTCGCGTTCGGGAGGGCCACAGTGAAGTATTCCCACGTGTCCTGCGGACGCAGCGCGGCAGCCAGCAGAGTAGCGGCGGCGCCACCACCAATGAGCCCAAGGACGCCCTTGAGGTCCCGCTTTGCCAGGAAGTACAGCACGAAAATCGCTGGGGTGACCTTGATGGCGGCTGCGATACCGATTAGTGAGCCACGAGGCAGCCAGGATGGTCGTTTGTCCAGGGCATCGGCCACAATCAGAGTGAGCAGGAAGATGTTGATCTGCCCGAAGGAAAGCGTCGAAAAGCCAGGCTGCGTACAGAGCATGAGCACCGGCATGAGGAATGCTGGAAGTCCCAGCCAGCGGCCAATCAGGTAGGCGAAGAACAGCGTCACCAGCTGGTAACCAATGATGATGACTGGCAGGGGGAGCCAGGAGAAGGTGGCGAAGAGGATCGCGGCGAATGGCGGATAAGTGAAGGGGAGATCGATCCCGCTGGTGGCGACGCCATGATCATATAAAGGCTGGCCGTCTAGAATAAAGCGTCCGCCACCGATATAAACTTCGAGGTCGATGGGCCATTTGAAGGTCGGGGGAATTGCCCGGATTCGGCTGAGAATCACGCCACCAACGGCGAGTAACAGGAACACTACCTGCATGTTTCGGCTCTTGAGCATTAGATGGCCGTCAATTCAACCGTGCTGCCCACATCAACTTTGCTACCTGCGCGTGGGGATTGCATCAGCACGGTGTCGCCTTCACGACGAAGGGTGACATTCAAACCCTGCTCCTGAAGAGTCTGGGTAGCTTCATTAACACTCATTCCAATCACAGATGACACCTTAATCCGCGTTGCGACCTGCAGCGAAATGTGTGCCCCTTCAGGGTTAATCAGTGCGCCTGCTTTCTCGCTCATACCGACGATCTCCTGAGGCTTGTCTCCCGCTGCATTGGTCTCTTCGACGGAAATGGTGATGTCGTCGCCGAGGGCCGCTACTGCCTCGTCGTAGGTCATTCCGACCAAGTCCGGGACCTTAATCGCATTGGATACCTTCAGTTCCACGTCGGAGCCGCGCTTGAGCTTTGTGCCGGGGCCGGGGTTGGTAGAGATGACTTCACCCGCAGGGTGCTTTGCGGAGAACGCAGAGGTGGTGGACCGGATGGTGAATCCCGCGTCAGTGAGGATCTTCTTTGCGGTCGCCTCGTCCTTGCCACTGACATCAGGGACGTCAACAGGCGCTGGACCTTTGCTGATCTGCGCAGTGACAGTGGAGCCCGTGCGCACGGTGACGCCAGCTGCAGGAGAGACCGTAGCGATGCCACCGACAGGGATCGTGTCCGAATAGGCATCAGCGCCGAATTCCAATTTCAGAGTGCGCTCGGACAGCGCCTGGCGATATTGCTGCACATCACCATCAACGGGGACCGCTGGAACAGTTGGCTGGCCCTTGGAAATGAGTACCGCGACTTCTTTAGAGCGCGGCACTCGCTGGCCAAAAGGGGGCTGCGTTCCCACCGCCTTGCCGACGGCCACGTCATCAGAATACGTTTCGCTGACAACCGGCTTGAAACCCGCCGTCGACACCCGCGAGACCGCCGTACTCTTGTCCAAACCGACGATCTGGGGAATTTCCCCGTAGCGGCCTGAACCGAACCACCAACCACCTACAGCGACGGCAGCAATCAATAGCGCTACCACCAACAGCCAGGCAATCAACTTGATAGGAGAGCGGTTGCTCATCGGCTTTGGTTGCTCAAAGGAAATCTCAGCTGGGGTGGCAGGTGCCTGTTGTACCGGCAACGCCACCTCGGTGTTCTGATAGGGCGCCACAGGAGGGAAGGCCGAGGTCTGGGGCTCAGGCGCCGGTGCGACTGGCGGAAACGCCGTGGTAGGCGGCTCCGGCTGCGCGCTGGGCTGTGGCAAAATGCTGGTCGACTGGGCTGGCTGTGGTTGCTCAGCGGTGACTATTTCTGTAGCTCGGGAGACAGCCGTATCGAGCGGGACCGGCACCTTGAAGGAAGGCAGCTCCAGCTCCGTGGCAACGTCTTCGAGAGCGGCGAGGAACTCAGCTGCGGTGGGGAAACGATCGGATGGGTCGCGATGAGTAGCCGCGGCGACCAGCTCGTCGAAAAGCGGCGGAACTCCCTCGATGCGCGAACTTGGGGCGGGCACGTCTGCGTGAAGACGCTGCATGGCATGCGCGAGCTGGGTGTCGCCTGCGAATGGGGTGGTGCCGGTGAGAAGCTCGAAGAGGAGGATGCCGGCGGAGTACACGTCAGCAGCGGGGCCGATATGCTCGCCTGCGACCTGCTCGGGAGACAGGTAGGACACCGTGCCGACGATTTGATCCGAAGTGCGCTCCGATTGTGCAACTGCCCGAACGAGGCCAAAATCTGTCAGCTTGACCCGATGATCGGCGTTGATCAGTACGTTGTCAGGTTTGATGTCGCGGTGGACCAGGCCTTGCTTGTGTGCGACCGACAGGCCGGTGAGTAGGCCACGCATGACCTGAGTCGCAGCGTGGGGTGGCATAGGGCCACGCTCGGCGAGGAGTTCCCGCAGGGTGCCACCGCTGATGAATTCCATGACGAGGTAGGCGTGGTCGCCGGCGGAATTGAAGTCGTAGACATCGACAATGTTGGGGTGGCTGAGCTGGGCCATCGACTTCGCTTCTCGGACGAAGCGACTGCTGAAGATGGCGTCGTCGAGGTACCGGTCGTCCATGACCTTCACCGCGACGTGGCGTCCCAGACGAAGGTCCTCGCCACGGAACACCGTCGACATGCCGCCCTTGGCAATCTGGGCATCTAGCCGATAGCGACCATCAAGGACATCCCCGACCTGTACATAGCTCATGCACAACAGTATTGCGTACCGAAGGAGGAAAGTGCTATCCGACCCAGGTAAACTCAGCAATTGTGAGCTCTTTTCCATCCGCACAAGACGTGCTTCCTGCAGATGAACCACTGCTGACTGTTCCTGAATTTGCCGAGCGCATGGGCGTTGTGGTCACCAAAGTCATGCACCAGCTACGCGATCATCATTTGATTGCTGTGACCCGAGATGGTGTTAAATGTCTTCCCGAGCGTTTCCTCGCGGACGATGGCCACCTGATCAAATTCGTCCCCGGCGTGATCGCTCTGCTTTCCGACGGCGGCTACTCCGATGAGGAAATTTTCCGCTACCTCTTCACCGAGGATGATTCCCTGCCTGGTCGCCCAGTTGACGCATTGCACGGGCATCTCGCACGCGAGGTCATGCGTCGCGCCCAGTCGATGGCTATTTAGTCCGCTTGAGGGCGGGCTCGGAACACGTAGCTCGTTGCGAGCCACGCCCCAATCACCACGAGCGACATCCACACCGGGTTATACAGCATGTGGTTTCCGCTGCCCGCGAACGAGGCAGCGACGATGATGGACAAGAACGTCACAATCTTGTGCAGTTTGTCCGTCGCAGGATACGTTCCCACCAGGCTCAACAAACTGGTGTAGTACCACGGCAACGTGACCGCGTTAAAAACCACAGCGACGGCGTAGGCCGCGACTGTGCCCATGATGGCGCGCGCCCGATCTTGGCGGTAGATCCACCAGACTGTGACCAGCCCGATCAACATGACCGCTTGCGCAAGCGGGCGTGTGACTGACAGGAAGCTGTTGTATTCCAGGTTTTCATTGATGACTTCGCCTACTGGCGTCATCAAACTGGCTACGAGAGATGGGAACGCCAGCGGGTTAATGACTTTGGAGTTGCCGGAAATCTGGGAAACCCAACCCCACGATGCGCCCGATGCCCAGGTCACCGCTCCCACGACGGCAATCGTCAGAGCCGTCATCCACGAGCCACAGAGCACAAATGCGATCAGCTTGCGTCGAACATCGTGGGCACTCCAACCGTTAACCATTGACCTCATTGCCATCCATACTGCGAACGGCAAAGCAAAAATAGCAGTGGCTTTGAGCGACACTGACACGGCGATGCAAATGACCGCCAGGACGAACTTCCTGCGCACGGCAAAGCATAAGCCGATGCACACGAGGCCGACCATCAAGGACTCATTGTGCATGCCACCGATGAGGTGGAACACCATGACAGGGTTCATTACGCCGAGCCACAGCGCCCAGGTCTCGTTTCCGCCGAGTTCCTTCGTAATATGTGGCACCGACCAGGCGATGAGCACGAAACCGAAAATCGAAACTAGCTTGTACAGCAGCACACCGAGGGTAACATTGTCACCGACCATCGAAGTGATGATCTCGCCTAGCCACAGGTGCAGCGGACCGTAGGGCGTGGTGGTGTTGCGCCAGTCGTGACTTACTTCCAGCAACATTGGGCCGGGGTTGACGGCAGCGCCTTGGGTATAGGGGTCGAAGCCGTCGCGAAGCATTGCTCCCTGCATGAGGTAGGAGTACACGTCGCGCGACAAAATGGGCGCAGCAATCAGCAGCGGGAGCAGCCACCAAAATGTCATGCGGTAGAGCCGTCCGAGTGTGACCTGGGTGTGGCGCAGGGCGTTTCCAAGCATTGCCCACACTGCGATGAAACCGAATAGTCCCAGCCAGAGAATGGTGTTGGACACTCCCGCGCCGTGTCCATAGGACAGCACCGACAGCCCCAAGGCTTCCAAAACGCCACCGCGATTGCGGATGGCGCCTGCGCCGAATGAGGCTAGTGCGATGGCCAGCGACGCCATTGCCCCAAGCCAGGTCAGCCTACGAAGATCTGCCACGTTAAACCGCACGATTCGTTGCGCGCACGGCTAGCTCGTGAAGAGCGGTGCGGATGTGGTCAGGAAGTGGCGTGTCATCGAGGTGCGCCAGGCCCGCCGAGGTGAGTTCGGCAATGCGCTTTTCGACGACCTCTTCCGCGCCCAACTTCTTGATAATGCCAGCAAGTTCCGCGAGTTCGACAGGATCCGCAGTGGATCCGATGCCTTCTCGGAGACGCTGCGCATCGGCAGGCTTGGACGCATCGGCGATTTTTAGCGCTTCGGCGAACAGCACCGTGCGCTTGCCTTCACGCAGGTCATCGCCGGCAGGCTTACCGGTGACTTCGGGATCACCGAAGACTCCGAGAAGATCGTCGCGGAGCTGGAAAGCAATGCCGATGTCGTGGCCAAACGCCAGGTACGAATCGATGAGTGGCTGTGGGGCGTCGGCAAGCGCTGCGCCGATGTGCAGCGGGCGGGCGATCGTGTAGGCCGCGGTCTTGAAGCGATTGACCTTTTCGGCGATCGCAGGGTCTTCGTTGCCGGAGCTTTCGACGGTGATGTCAAGGATCTGGCCTGCGATGACTTCGGTCTTCATGGCGCTCCATGGGGTGGTGACACGCTGGAGCGCGGCGAGGCTGAGTCCTGAAGTTTGGAGCATCTCCTCTGCCCAGGACAGGGCCAAATCGCCAACAAGAATGGCGACGCCGACGCCAAAATCAGCGGCGTCTCCGTTCCACCCCTCGGTCTTGTGGACTGCTTCGACGCGACGATGCACGGTCGGGGAGCCTCGGCGAGTATCGGAAGCATCAATGATGTCATCGTGGATCAGGGCGCACGCCTGAATGAATTCCAGGGCAGACACCGCGCGCAAAACTGCGGCAGGATCTTCGTCATCATGACCGTGGGCGCCCCAATAGCCGTTCCACGCAAACATTGGACGCATGCGTTTGCCACCCCCGATGACCATGTCTTCAAGAAATGAGACTGCTTGAGAAACGACCGGGTCGATGTCCAACATTTGGGCGCGCTTGGAGTCGAAAAACTCCTGCAAGCAGGACGTTACCGCTGCGGGGAACTCCGAAAGCTTGGGATTCTGCACATCAGATACAGCCACGGTGAAACATCCTTAACTCGACGTCGAACTCAAAAAATTTTCAAAAACAGCCAACGGGCACGTCTTTAACAATAAGATACCTAGCCATGACTCTCACACGACAGCAGCCCATTTCCGAATTGCTCCGCGAAAGCAACGACGTCATGTTCTCTGTCGAGTTCATGCCACCGCGTGACGATGCCGCCGAGCAACGCCTGTGGTCCGCAGCCGAAACCTTTAAGGGCCTCGGAGCCTCGTTTGTTTCGGTGACCTATGGGGCCGGGGGGTCAACCCGTGAGCGCACCTTCCGCATCGCCCAACGCTTGGCTGAATTGCCGTTGACCACGCTCGTCCACCTCACCCTGGTTGAGCACAGCAAAGCGGAGCTCGTCGACATCATCGAAAGCTATTCTCGCGCGGGGCTGAGCAACCTCCTTGCCCTTCGCGGTGATCCGCCAGGCGACCCATTGGGAGAATGGATCAAGGCGCCTGAGGGATTGGAATACACCTCGCAGCTCATCGAGCTGACCAAGTCTATTCCTGCAGCCCGCCATTTCGATATCGGAATCGCTGCCTTCCCGGAAGGTCACCATCGCGCCGGGTCACTTGACGAGGACACCTCAGTTACTCTTGAAAAACTGCGAGGTGGTGCGGAATACGCCATCACGCAAGTCTTCTTCGATGTCGATCATTTCCTCCGTCTTCGAGATCGCCTGGCAGCTGCAGACCCTGAACATGGCGCCAAGCCGATCATTCCAGGCATCATGCCGATCACTTCGCTCCGATCGGTGCACCGCCAAATCGAGCTTTCGGGCGCGACGATGAACCCGCAAGTGGGGCAGCGTCTGGAAAAGGCGGCCCTGAGCGGTGACGGCGCTGTGCGCGAAGAAGGCATCCGCATTTCGACGGAAATGGCCGAACGCCTCGTGGCTGAAGGGGTGCCTGATCTGCACTTCATGACCATGAACTTTGCCAAGGCCACCCAAGAAGTGCTGCACAACCTAGGCTTGGCCCCTGCGTGGGGCTAGTGGCAACTCTGCCTTTAGGATGGCGAATTTCCGGTCATCCCCGGTGAAAGTAAAGTTCCGCAGTACATCTTCGAAGCCGAACTTGCGGTACAAACCAAAAGCCCCGTTTGCCTCATTTTCTACTTCCGGCGTGGACAGAAGTGTGAAGGGTCGATTGGTCGCTTCGAGAAGCTCAATTAGCAACATGCTGCCGACGCCTTTCCCTTGTGCTTCGGGGGAGACGTGAATTTCCGACAGCTCGAAATAGCTGCTGAGCATCTGCCGGTTCTCCTCGTACTTTTCGGCGAGGATAAGGCCCTTTTGAACCTGCAGATGCCACCAGTGCATGGGGGTGCCAGTGTGCCCGTACGCGACTCCAACGACACCCCCCTCATCGAGCGCAACCAGAGCCTTGAAGCCGGCGCTCATTGCATTGCGACGCCATGACGTGATCCAGGATTCGCGGAGGTCGGGGGCATAACCCATCGCGCTCATGTACAGATCCACCAGCTGTGGGGTGTGATAGACGAATTCAGCTCGTTCAAGATGTCGGATCATGATTGGCACAACTCTATCGAATCATGAACTTGTTCACTTCGGAGCAAAAACTGGGTAAGTGAAGAGTAAAATATGCTTTGACTAGGTAATATGCATAGATATTAGAACTGGTGTTCTAATTTTGGATTTAGGTGTCCGGCGGTCGGTTTAGGCTACGGATCAGTGAAGGAGCTAAACAAAAGTGAGGTAAAGGTCATGGCAACTGTAGTTTCTGCAACGACGCGAGCGCTCGGTGGGGCCGGATCGAAGCAAGCTGCGTTCATACGCCGTGCTTCCATCTTGCTTCGCGACGCCGTCCGGGAATATGGGCGAGGCAACTATGTCGATGCTATGGAGCTGGGTTATCAAGCTGCTCTTCGTACTGCTGGTGCGTACATCGCGGGAACCTCTGTGGCAAAGCGTCGACGGCTGCCCGCGGGGGCATGGGGCAGAGTTGCGCTCGCGGGCAGCGATGGGGTGGCATGGGCTTCAAGTTTTGCGCCATTTTCCAAGAAGCGCTCTCGACTCATTAGCGGTTTGGATAACGAAGTTGACCCAGCATTGGTGGCCGATCTCATCGAGCTCACTCAGCACTTCTTGGATGAAGTCGAATCAGGTGGAGTGCAGGGTAAGGCTGCAGCCTAATTATTAGGAAACTTTTCGATCTTTGGGAACTTTCGCGATACTCTGGGCGTTACACACTATGAACCAGTCATAAAGATCGATCGGAGGAAACAGTGTCGCTTTCTGAACAAGAGTTGCGGGCACTGCGAGAAATTGAGCAGTCGCTGCTGGCTGACGATCCCAAATTCGGCGCCGCCGTCTCTGGCGCAGTTGGGGAAACTCGCGTGGTTTTCTCCCTCAAGGGAATCGCCCTCGGTGTGCTTGGTCTCGTCCTGCTTATCGGGGGAATCGCATTGAGTCCGATGACTATGTGGTTCATTGCCCTCAGTGTCGCGGGATTTCTGCTGATGCTCGGTGCCGGCATATGGATGTTGCGCAACGGTGAAACAAACATCTCGGCTCGACCTCGAGTGCGGTCCGCTCGCGTGGACTCTCCGCGTGGAAACGGATTTGCAGGGCGAATGGACGAACGATTCCGCAGCCGCTTCGAAGACGGGCAATAGAAGATCCCTGACAAAGTAGGGGCGCACACCAAGTGGGTGTGTGCCCCTTTTTGCGTTTTCTGATTGCGTTTTCTGATTGCGTAAAAATGTTGCGCCGCTGAATGGGGAAACAAGCTCAATGCCGGGGGGGGGGGCGGGGTATTGGGCTGTTCGTGTCGTGCTTCGTGACAACGATATTCCCCGTCGCATATTGCCCACTTCAAAAGTGCTACAGGCCCATTATCTAACGCGGATTATCGCCCTCCCGAGAGTTGGCACCTCAACCCCAGCCCGCCAACCAATTCCCGAAAGCTGCCCAAAGCCGGGAAAGATTTCACATCCCCCACTTGTCCCCACACGGCCCTCCACTTTGCCCCACCTTGTCGACAATTTTTGCTTGTGGTGACAGTGTCCTGCGGTTTTCATGCAAAATCTAGTGGCCTGTAAATAGCAGCCAGTGGTGCCAATGTTGCCAATGTGACTAAAGTGAAAAAGCGACCGTAAAGTGGCAAAATAAGTTTCTGCTAAGTTTTTCATCTCTACCTGCATTAACAATGTTCGGTGGTGGAAAAGTGGGGCGTCGGGGGTTGAAGGTGGGGGAAAGTGGGGTAAGGTGGGTGTCGGTAGTTGGGGTATGTGTCTCTTGTGTCGAATTAGTCGCGGGGGACGGTGTACTGCAAGACCGCAAGGAAATATCCATGAGGGAAGGTAGGTCCGGGCATGTTCCTTGGTACCTACACGCCCAAGTTGGATGACAAGGGGCGATTGACGCTGCCAGCAAAGTTCCGCGAGGACCTGGCTGGTGGGCTGATGGTTACTAAAGGGCAGGATCACTCTCTGGCGATCTACCCGAAGGCTGAGTTCGAGGAACGTGCTCGCAAGGCGGCGCAGGTATCTCGTACGAATCCGGAAGCTCGTGCGTTTATTCGTAACTTGGCAGCTAGCGCTGATGAGCAGCGGCCTGATGCGCAAGGGCGAATCACCTTGTCGGCACCGCACCGTCAATATGCGGGGCTGACGAAGGAATGTGTCGTCATCGGTTCGGTTGATTTCCTTGAGATCTGGGATGCACAAGCATGGGCCACCTACCAGGCCGAAACGGAAGATTCGTTCTCTAGTGCCGAGGGCGAAATTCTGGGCGGGCTCCTTTAAGTAAAGCGCGGTGCGTGTAAGGACTCTGCTTGGAGGTCTAACGCTCTGGTGTACTTCCCCGACATCAGATCGATTCGCTTCAAGCAGGGCCCTATACGTATCGGACAACCCAAACAACGACCCGAGGGGGTGAGACGATCACATGGAAAACTTTGACATCGAAGCTAATCACGGACATGTTCCGGTGATGCGCGATCGCATGGCGGATTTGCTGCGCCCGGCCGTCGAGAAGCTGGGGGAGAACGCCGTGATCGTCGATGGCACCCTCGGCGCGGGCGGACACACCGAGCATTTCCTGAAGACTTTTCCGCAGGCATGTGTGATCGGCATTGACCGTGACCCGAACGCTCTGGCAAGCGCGACCGAGCGTCTGCGGCCGTTCGGCGATCGGTTCCAGCCTGTGCAAACGCGTTTCGACGGCCTGTCGAACGCAATTGAGCAGGAAGAGGGCGTCGTGATGGAACGCGCTCGCGAGTATGGCATCGCGGGCGCGTTGTTTGACCTTGGGGTGTCCTCGATGCAGCTGGATCAGCCGGAACGAGGCTTTGCCTACAAGGTGGACGCGCCACTGGACATGCGCATGGATCCAACTAAGGGCATTACCGCAGCGGACGTGCTGAACACCTACTCGCACGGTGAGCTTGCGCATGTGCTGAAAGCCTATGGCGACGAGCGTTTTGCTGGAAAGATTGCCTCCGCAGTTTTGCGAGAACGCGAGAAGGAGCCTTTCACTACGTCGGCAAGGCTTGTAGAGCTGCTGTACGCCACCATCCCGGCGGCGACTCGCCGCACCGGTGGGCATCCGGCGAAACGAACCTTCCAGGCACTTCGTGTCGAGGTCAACGGGGAATTGGACGCGTTGAAGAACGTTATCCCGATGATTTGCGACCGCTTGGCGCTTGGTGGGCGAGTGGTGTTCATGAGCTACCAGTCGCTGGAAGACAAGATCGTGAAGAAGGCACTGGCTGACCTCACTCAATCGAAGACCCCGCCGGGGCTTCCAATGGATCTGCCTGGCACCGCTCCAAAGTTCACTTTGGTGACCCGCGGAGCAGAGACCGCAACCGAAGCTGAAATCGCTGAAAACCCACGCTCCGCACCTGTCCGAGTGCGGGCTGCCGAACGCATCGCACTTAATGACGGAGGAGACTTCTCATGAGCACCATCACCCCGCCACAGACCCCGCGACGTCGCGCAGCCCAGGCGCTGCTTGAGCGTCCACAGCGCACCCAGCAGCCAGGGCGTACCGTCGAACCACGCCGTGGCCTGCGACCACTTGAAGTGCAGCCGGACCGCACGCGTCGCTTCCAGCGCAAGCTTGGGTCCCAGCAGGTTGTCTCGGTGCGTGGTCGCCGGGTCACCACGCAGAAGGCAGATCCGCACCGCATCCGCCTTGCCATTGGTGTTTTGTTCATGCTGTTCGTCTCCATCGCGGGCATCATGGGCCTGTCGGGCATTTCCACGGAGCAGGCCTTTGAACTGCAAAAACTCACCGCCCAGGAGCAGCAGCTGGACAACCAGTTGGAGACGTTGAATCGTGACGTTGAGCAGGCAAAAGCTGCTGCAGAGGTGGCTCGCGTTGCTGCCGACAATCGCATGGTTGTGGCAGAGATGCCAGGAATCCTCGCTGTAGAAAAAGATGGGGCCATTACGGAGCAGCGTCCCAGTGATCCAGTGGCCACCCGTCCTATTATTGATGTGAACGGAGCCCCGATTCGACCAGAGCAGGCTTCGACGAACCCGAACGAAATCAAGGACGTCACCGACAACATTCAACCGATTCCGCAGAATAACGCTTCCGTGCCTGCAGTAGCTCCATACGCTCCGCGCACGCGCTAACTGACGGAAACGAGAAGGATCAAGGAGTTAGATGACCCCGCCTCGCAAAGGACGGTCTCATTCCAGGAACGCCTCCCCAACGGGGAGGGGTTACTCGTCTCGGGACCTGTCCTCTGATCGGATCGAGGCTGAGGCACGTCGCCCTGCTTCCGAGCCGGTGCGAAACGGGGAAAAGCGTCGCTATGGCCTGAGCATGCGTCCAGGGCAGGCAGATAAGGTAAACGAGCCACAATTTCGAATGCGCTTGGCTCGTGGAATCGCTGTTACTGCTGCGGCCCTACTCGTGGCGCGCCTCGGGTGGGTTCAAATTGTTTGGGGGCCAGAATTCCAAGCAAAGGCAGAAGCTCAGCGCACCCACGTTTACGTCGATCCAGCTCGTCGAGGTTCCATCACTGATCATGAAGGCAATCTCCTCGCGTACACCATGCAAGCGCGCTCCCTGACCGTGTCGCCACAGCGTCTGCGCGGTGAAATTAAGGAACGCGCCAAGCAGACGTTGCAGCTGGAGGGGCAGTGGGCGTCGATCCCGCAGGAACAGCGGGAGTCCGTGCTGGAGCAGAAACTCGATGAGAAGATCGAGGAAATGGCGCGGGAGATCCCGAAGATCATCAGCGAATCCGGTGGCTCGACCTCCAAGGTCAATGGTGATGACATCAAGAACAAGCTGCGTGCAGACACTCATTATGAGGTGCTCGTGCGCAACGTCGATCCAGATGTTGCAGCAACCATCGCGCAGAAGTTCCAAGGCGTCGCAGCAGACCATCAGGACATTCGCCAATATCCAAACGGGGCAATCGCAGAAAACATCATCGGCAAGATTTCGATGGACGGCGAAGGCCAGTTTGGTCTGGAGTCCAGTTCCGATGCATTGTTGGCAGGCGTTGACGGCCGCCTCACCCAGGATTTCTCCGCCGATGGCCAAGCCATCCCAGGCACCACTCGCGATCAAATTCCAGCCTCCGACGGCTCTAAGATCGAGCTGACCCTTGACCTCGACCTTCAGACCTACGTCCAACAGCAAGTTGAACAGGCCAAGGTCAACTCGAAGGCGAAGGAAGCCTCCGCAGTCGTACTGGACGCAAAGACCGGCGAAGTGTTGGCGATGGCCAATTCCGACACGATTGATCCGACAGGTGACGTCGCAAAGCAGGTGGAAAAGGGCAAGAGCTTCGACAACCCGGCAGTGACGCACCCGTTTGAGCCGGGCTCGGTAGCGAAGATCATCACCGCAGCTGCTGCGATCGAAAATGGCTTGACGACGCCCGATGAAGTGCACACCGTGCCAGGATCCATCCACATGTCCGGCGTTACCGTTCGCGACGCGTGGGAGCACGGCGATGTGAAGTACACGACCACGGGCATCTTTGGTAAGTCCTCCAACGTTGGCACCCTGATGCTGGCTGAGCGCGTGGGCGAGGATTCTTTTGCGCAATACCTGGACAAATTTGGTCTCGGTCGCTCCACCGGCGTTGAGTTACCGAGCGAATCGGAAGGCCTCCTTCCGGCGCGTTCCCAGTGGTCGGGCGGTACCTTCGCTAACTTGCCGATCGGCCAGGGCATGTCTGTCACACTGCTGCAAATGGCAAGCATCTACCAGACGTTGGCGAACGGTGGCGAGCGCATTGAGCCTCGCATCATCAAGAAGGTCACCAATCCTGATGGCACCGAGCAACAACAACCTGAGCCAGCTAAGACCCGGGTGGTCAGCGAAAACACAGCGCGTGTAGTCACTGACATGTTCCGGTCCGTGATCCAAAAGGATCCGACTGGTGTACAGCAGGGTACTGGCGTCGGCGCGGGGATCGAGGGCTACCAAGTGTCCGGTAAGACCGGTACCGCTCAGAAGGTCGACCCGACTACGCAGGCATATTCCAACAGCAAGTACTGGATTACTTTCGCCGGAATCGCGCCTGCAGATGACCCACGTTTCGTCATTGCCATCATGCTCGATGAGCCAGAACGCGGTGTGCACGGTGACGGTGGACAGACCGCCGCTCCGCTTTTCCACGACATCGGATCGTGGCTGCTGAACAGGGACAACGTGCCGTTGTCGCGACCTGTCGACGGCCAATTAGTCTTGCAAGCACAATAAAATAACCCTAGGAGAATCATGTCCATTACCCTCACCGAGCTCGTAACCCTCAGCGGTGGCCATTTGTGTGGCACGTCGCCGGCGGAGCTGGTTTTTGACCACATCACCCTTAACTCGGGCGAGTTGCGAGAGGGATCGCTGTTCGCTGCATTGCCGGGTCTGCATGCGCATGGCGCCGAGTATGCCGAGGGTACTCCAGCCGCTGCAATTCTCACCGACCACGCCGGTCATAAGATCCTCCACAAGAAGGGCGACACCCGCCCTGTTATTGAAGTCGAGGACATTCGTAAGGTGCTGGGCGACGTGAGCGCTGCGGTCTACGGACATCCTTCTCGGGATCTCACCGTCATTGGTGTCACCGGAACTTCCGGCAAGACCACCACTACTTACTTGCTCGAAGCTGGTTTGATGGCGGAAGGCCACAAGGTGGGCATCATTGGTACTACCGGCACTCGCATCAACGGTGAGGCTGTTCCTACCAAATTGACCACTCCTGAAGCGCCAAAACTGCAGGAACTCTTCGCCCTGATGCGCGATGAGGGTTGCACCCACGTGGTGATGGAAGTGTCCAGCCACGCTATTTCTTTGGGGCGCATCGCCGGCACCCGTTTCGCCGTCGGTGGTTTCACCAACCTCTCCCAGGATCACCTCGACTTCCACAACACCATGGAGGAGTACTTCGAAGCCAAGGCCGGTTTCTTCCGCGCAGATTCACCACTGCGTGCGGAAAAGTCCGTCATCATGGTCGACGACGAATGGGGCCAGAAAATGACCACCATCGCTGGATCGGAGTGCGTGACTGTGAGCACCGGCTCCCAGCCTGCCGACATCACCATCGGCGAGGTCAGCGTTTCCCCGGCCGGTATCCAGGAGTTTGATGTTGTCATTGATGGCAAGAGCCACAATGTCCATCTCACTCTCCCCGGTCAGTTCAACGTAGCGAATGCTTCGCTCGCCGTCGCAATGGCCGCGTCTGCTGGTGCGAACATCGACGCATTTATCGACGGCATCGCCAAGGTAGGTGTGCCAGGCCGCATGGAGCGCATCGATGAAGGCCAGGACTTCCTCGCTGTGGTTGACTACGCCCACAAGCCGGCCGCTGTGGTCGCAGTTCTGGAAAGCGTTAAGGCGCAGACCAATGGCCGAGTGGCAGTTGTTTTGGGTGCTGGTGGCGATCGTGACGCAACCAAGCGTCCACTGATGGGCCGGGCAGCCGTCGAGCTGGCTGACTACGTGGTCATCACCGATGACAATCCTCGTTCCGAAGATCCTGCGAAGATTCGCGCTGCGGTGTTGGCTGGTGCGAAGGAAGCAGAGAAAATGGTCAGCCACAGCCCGGTGATCGAGGAGATCGGTGACCGTGGCGCTGCAATTATTGCCGCTGTCGAATGGGCACGCACCGGAGATGCGATTATTGTTGCAGGCAAGGGACATGAGAACGGCCAGCTCGTTGGGGACATCAACCACCCATTTGATGATCGTGAGCATGTGCGCGACGCCCTGCGTGCCCGTGCAAAACGAAGTGGAGCACAAGAATGATTAATCTGACTCTTGCCCAGATAGCGGAGGCCATCGGCGGCACGCTTGCCGGCGGGGCTGATCCGGCAGCTGTTGTGACCGGGAGCGTGGAGTTCGATTCTCGTAAACTCACTCCTGGTTCTTTGTTCGTTGCGCTCCCGGGACAGCGTGTCGATGGACACGACTTTGCTGAAGCTGCAGTGGAAGCGGGAGCTGTAGCGGTTCTTGCTGCTCGTGAGGTCGGAGTTCCGGCCGTCATCGTGCCAGTCACAGATGTTCCAGCCTCAAATGCTGACGCTTTCGCGATGGCAGGGGAGAAGGCACAGGATATGGCGTCGGTGCTGGCTGGGCTGGGTAAGCTGGCTCGCTTCGTCATTGACACCTGCGTAGCAGAGCACGGCTTGACCGTGGTGGGTGTTACCGGTTCGGCTGGAAAGACGTCGACCAAGGACCTCATGGCTACCGTCCTCAGCACAGTCGGACAAACCGTGGCCCCTCCTGGTTCCTTTAACAACGAAATCGGTCACCCATACACGGCGTTGCGCTGCACTGAGACCACTAAGTTCCTCGTGGCGGAAATGTCCGCCCGCGGTATTGGGCACATCGCGCACCTCGCTGAGATCGCACCGCCACACGTCGGTGTAGTTCTCAACGTTGGCTCGGCCCATTTGGGCGAGTTCGGCAGCCGTGAAAACATCGCCCAGGCAAAGGGCGAACTTGTGGAGTCTCTGCCAGCGCAGGGGCTCGCGGTGCTCAACGCCGACGACGACTTCGTCCGCAACATGGATCGTCGCACGAAGGCCCGTGTGGTTTTCACCTCAGCCAAGGGACGTGCCGACCTCTATGCCACCGAAATCCGCCTTGATGAGGTCGCTCGAGCCAGCTTCAAGCTGCGTCTCAAGGGTGATCAGGTGAGCTACCCAGTGAAGCTCCAAGTATTTGGCGAACACCAAGTGTCCAATGCATTGGCGGCTGCAGCGGTTGGCCTGGAAGCAGGATTGAGTGCCGCTGACGTCGCAAAGGCGCTGTCGCAGCACCAAAGTGCGTCCGCAAACCGCATGGACGTGCAGACCCGAGCTGACGGCGTCACCATTATCAATGATTCCTACAACGCCAACCCGGACTCTATGCGGGCTGGTATCGCTGCGCTGTCCTATACCGCTCATGGCCGTGCGGACGTAAACAGCTGGGCAATCTTGGGACAAATGGGTGAGCTTGGCGACGATGCAGTTGCGGAGCACGAAGCCCTGGCCGGCGAGCTGGTCAAGATGCAGGTCGACAGGCTTATCGTAGTTGGTACAGACGTCAACAGTCATGCCTTGGCCACTTCGGCCCACGAGCAAGGTATAACTACGTTGACTGTCGACTCAGTAGACGCAGCCATCAATGCGGTGGATCGAGAGCTCTCCCCAGGCGATGTTGTTTTGGTGAAGGCCTCCAACGCTGCAGGTCTGTGGCGAGTTGCTGAGGGATTGTTGGGCAAACCGGGTTCGGACCGCTAGCGGCCGTGTGGTGAAGTTGTCACGAGGCGTGGCAGCAAAGATTAAAGGATAAGTAGACAACTGTGACACAGATCATTATTAGCGGTGCGGTTAGCTTTTTGGTGGCTATCTTCCTTACACCACTGCTCATCCGCTACTTCAGCGCGGAGGGGCTGGGACAGGAGATTCGCGAGGATGGCCCACGTTCGCACATGCGTAAGCGTGGCACTCCGACCATGGGTGGAATCGCAATCCTCGTCGCCATCGTGGCAGCGTATGTGTGCGCCAACCTGTACGCCCTGACCAATGGCATGCAGGCGTTTACCGCATCTGGTCTGATCGTGCTCGGTCTGACTGTGGCTTTGGGCATCCTGGGCTTTGCCGACGACTACATCAAGCTGGCCAAGGGCCGCAATCTGGGCCTGAATAAGACCGCCAAGCTGGTTGGCCAACTTGTGGTCGCGCTGGCGTTTGGCATCTTGGTGCTACAGTTCCCGGATTCCAGTGGCCAAACTCCGGCCTCTACGCATCTTTCTTTTGCCCGCGATATTGATACCTTCGACATTGCGGTGGGCGGGGGAATCCTCGGAACCATTATCTTCCTGGTGTTCATGTACCTGCTCATCTCTGCATGGTCGAACGCCGTCAACCTCACCGATGGCCTTGACGGCCTGGCTGCCGGCACGACGGCGATGGTGATGGGCTGCTACACCCTGATCGGTTTCTGGCAGTTCCGTAATTCCTGCGACGTGACCGTTGAACCAGGATGCTTTGCTGTTCGTGATCCACTTGATCTCGCCATTCTTGCCGTAGCGGGCTTCGGTGCTTGTGCAGGCTTCCTGTGGTGGAATGCTGCGCCGGCAAAGATCTTCATGGGTGACACTGGGTCCCTTGCTCTGGGCGGCCTGGTCGCAGGTCTGTCTGTCACCTCGCACACCGAACTTCTCATGGTGATCATCGGCGCGCTGTTCGTTATTGAAGCAGCGTCGGTTGTGATCCAGGTTCTCGTCTTCCGTACTCGAGGCACCCGCTTCTTCCGCATGGCTCCGTTCCACCACCACTTTGAAAATGGCGGCTGGGCCGAAACCACCGTTGTTATTCGTTTCTGGTTGCTCACAGCAATGGCCTGCATGGTTGGCATGGCGTTGTTCTATAGCGACTGGCTTGCAGCCTCAGGAGTGTAATCCATGAGTACTTTCACGCTTCCACACGAACTTCAAGGCCACGTCCTTGTCACAGGAGCGGGAGTGTCGGGCGCAGGCTGCGCACGCATGCTCAGTGAACTCGGCGTGAAAGTGACGGTGGCGGACGACAATGAAACTGCGCGCCTGCGACTCGCCGAAGCTTGCGGGATCGCGGAAATGAGCGTCGCAGAGGCACGCGAGCAACTTCGCGAATTCAGCATGCTGGTCACCTCACCCGGTTGGGCGCCACGCACCCCCGTGCTTATCGACGCCCACATGGCAGGCATCCCAGTGATCGGCGATGTCGAATTGGCATGGCGTCTAGACCAGGCTGGAGCCTTCGGGGAACCACACACCTGGGTGGCGATCACCGGCACCAACGGCAAGACAACCACGACGGCCATGACCACCGCCATGTTGCAAGCTGCAGGGATGAAAGCTGCCTCAGTTGGAAACATTGGCGTTGCGGTGGGCGATGCGTTGCAAGCCCAGGGGCGCATCGACATTCTCGTCGCTGAGCTGTCGAGCTTCCAGCTGCATTGGTCTGCTTCGCTCAGCCCAGCGGTCGGTTGCCTCCTCAACGTGGCTGACGACCACATCGACTGGCACGGCAGCTTCCTAGAATATGCCGAGTCAAAGGCCAAAGTCCTTCGAGGTAAGGTCGCTATTTACGGCGCGGATGATCCCGCGGTATGTGAACAAGTGCAGCGTTTGGAGGCCTCCCGGCAGCTGACCGACACGACTCTGGTCGGCTTCACGTTGGCGGAGCCGGCAGTAGGCCAACTCGGCATCAAGGACGGCATGCTCGTTGACCGGGCTTTCGGCGACAACGTCGTGCTCGCACCAGCGACCGGAATTTCACCGGCCGGACCTGCAGGCCAACTAGATGCGCTTGCAGCTGCCGGCATGGCCCGCGCGATGGGCGCTGAACCAACTGCTATCGCCGAGGCACTAGAAAGCTTTGTGGTTTCCGGACACCGCGGACAGGTTGTTCACGAAATCGCAGGCGTGAGCTTTGTCGATAACTCAAAGGCAACGAATCCTCACGCTGCAGATGCCGCGATGCGCGGCCTTGAGAGCATCGTTTGGGTGGCCGGAGGGCAGCTCAAGGGCGCTGACGTGACTGACCTGGTTCGGGCGCATGCCGCGCGCATCAAGCATGCGGTGCTGTTGGGTGTCGATAAGGGCGTGCTTTCCGACGCGCTGCGCGCAGTTCGGCCTGACATTCCGATCACGCTCGTTGAGTCAACGGATCCGCAAGAGGCGATGACGCAGGCTGTGGCAGCAGCCGCAGGTGTTATGGGGCCAGGAGACGTGGTCTTGTTGGCGCCAGCAGCGGCATCGCTAGACATGTACACCGGAATGGGGCAGCGAGGCGACATGTTCGCGGAAGCCGCCCGTAATCTGGACACTTAAAGAAACTTCGAGGGGAGTGAGATCATGACAACGCCGGAGAAATCGCAACGCGAGGGTGTGTGGCGCAAGATAACTGGGGCGTTTGCAGACCTCAACTCTCGACCACTGGCCAACTACACCATGATTCTCATCGCGGTGAGCTTCCTGACGGTCCTTGGCGTGGTGATGGTGTTTAGTTCCTCCATGACCTGGTCTGTTGTCGAAGGCAGCTCGGTGTGGGGCATGGCGACCAGGCAGGCCGCCATGGTGATCGCAGGCCTTATCGCCATGTGGGCAGCGATGCGTGCCCGGCCGGGGACAGTGCGTCTGCTTGCTCCATGGCTGATGCTTATCGCCATCGTGCTGCTCATTGCGGTGCTGATTCCCGGTATCGGTACTGGCCGCGAGGAAGTTGGTTCGCAGTCCTGGATTGCCTTTGGCCCGGTGCGCTTCCAGCCTTCCGAGCTGGCAAAGGTTGCGATCGCAGTGTGGGGTGCTTCCTTCCTCGGAGTAAGTGATGAGAAGATCGCGGAGGATTCGCGATTCCTCAAATTCACCGTGGTGGCGGCTATCATGACCGGCCTGATCATTCTGGAAGGCGACATCGGCATGGGCCTGACCTTCCTGATCATGGTCGCCTTTGTCCTGTTCTTCGCTGGCGTGCAGCTCTACTACATCTTTGCCATGGGCATTGTCCTGGTCCTGGGCCTGATTTACCTGATTATGAGCGGTGGTTTCCGTTCGCAGCGCTTCACGGTGTACTTCGACGCACTGTTCGGTAGGTTCCACGACACTCGCTCGAGTTCTTTCCAGTCCTATCAGGGCTTTCTTTCTCTGGCCGATGGTTCGGCGACTGGTGTCGGTCTGGGCCAGTCCCGCGCAAAGTGGTTCTACCTGCCGGAGGCGAAAAACGACTTCATCTTTGCCATTGTTGGTGAAGAACTGGGGCTTTGGGGCGGCGCACTGGTTGTGTTGGCGTTCCTCTGCCTGGCTTTTTACGGCACTCAAACCGCTCTGAAGTCGCACAACCGATACATGGCTTTGATGGCTGCTTCGCTCACCGCTGGTGTGGTTACGCAGGCATTCATCAACATCGGCTACGTCATTGGTTTGCTTCCAGTTACGGGCATTCAGCTTCCGATGATCTCTGCGGGTGGTACGTCCGCGATCATCACCTTGGGCTCTATGGGCTTGCTCGCTAGCTGCGCACGCCATGAGCCAGAGGCCATTTCCGCGATGCAGTCTTATGGTCGCCCAACCGTCGATCGCATGTTGATGCTGCGAGAGCCGGATGTTTCCGACATTGAACCGATTCGGACGAGCCAACCGGCCACGAAGCAGTCGCCGCGTCGAGAGCCAGTGGTGCGACGTCGCAGCACCGAACGGTCGGACGCGAGGGCATCCCGCGGTGGTAGCGTCGATCAAAGAAGTGAACAACGTCGGCAAGCTTATCGGCAGCGGTCGCGGACTCGGCAGACTCCGCCACAACCCGGTAGCCGTCCGGAGCGCAGGAGGAACAGCTAGAAATGTCGCATGAAGGATTGTCGGTTCTCGTTGCCGGCGGTGGAACAGCAGGTCACATTGAGCCTGCGCTTGCGGTGGCTGACGCACTGGTAGAAGAGCACGGCGCCACGGTTACTGCTCTGGGCACTCCGAAGGGCTTGGAGCGCGAGCTGGTGCCAGGACGTGGATTCCCACTCGAACTTATTGATCCAGTTCCTGTTCCGCGCAAGCCAAGCATCGATTTGGTGAAGCTGCCGTCTCGAGTAGTTCGCGCTGTGAATCAGACCCGAAAGATTCTGGACAAGATCGAAGCCGACGTTGTCGTCGGTTTTGGCGGTTATGTGTCGGCGCCGGCTTATATTGCCGCCAAGCTCAACAAGGTGCCGTTTGTTGTCCACGAGGCTAATGCCCGCGCTGGCATGGCAAACAAGCTTGGCGTGAAGCTCGGCGGACTCGGCCTCAACGCGGTTGACGGTTCCGGCATGAAGGGCCAGGTTGTAGGCGTGCCAATCAAGGCGAGCCTGACACAGGAGCAGTCGTGGGAAAAGAAGACCGCTGGCTACGCAAAGTGGGGTCTTGATCCTGCGAAGCGCACCTTGCTGGTCACGGGTGGTTCCCAGGGCGCGCGTTCAATCAACAATGCTCTGGCCGACTGTATCGAGGAGATCGTCGAGGCTGGTTTCCAGGTGCTGCATGCCTACGGCAAGAAGAATAAGGAACCGCGCATGTTCCCTGGTTACGTTGCGGTGCCTTACATCGAGACCATGGACCTTGCCTACGCCATCGCCGATTTGGTGGTGAGTCGCGCCGGAGCGATGACCGTCGCTGAAGTCACGGCTGCTGGCATCCCTGCGCTCTACGTCCCGCTGCCGCACGGCAACGGCGAGCAAGCACTCAACGCCGTGCCCGTCGTCGAGGCCGGGGGAGCGCAACTCATCGACGACGCTGAACTCACCGGCGAACGGCTCGGCGAAAGCGTCATCGCATTGCTTCGCGACGACGATCTGCGCTCACACATGGTGCGAGCCGCCCAAGCTACCGGCTTTGGCCACGCAGCAAGCGAAATTGCCGGCATCGTCGCTGGCCTGGCAAAGAACTAAATTTCAAAAACGTAAAGGATCCTTGATCATCGTGACTGCTTCCATTGACCTCTCCCGAGTTCATCTGATTGGTATTGGCGGTGCCGGCATGTCCGGCCTGGCACGTATCTTGCTTGACCGTGGCATGACCGTCACGGGATCCGATGCCAAGGATTCCCGCATTATCTTCTCCCTCACCTCCGCTGGTGCGAAGGTTGCAATCGGGCATGCCCGAGAGAATTTGGAGCTGTCGGGTCAGCTTCCTACCGTCGTGGTGACTTCATTCGCTGCGATTCCACAGGACAACCCGGAATTGGTGGGTGCGCGCGAAGCGGGGATTCCTGTTATTCGCCGTTCTGACCTGTTGGCTGAACTGATGGTTGGCTACCAGCAGGTGCTGCTGGCTGGTACCCATGGCAAGACGTCCACTACCTCCATGACGGTTGTGGCCATGCAGGCTGCCGGACTGGATCCGAGCTTTGCCATCGGCGGTCAGCTGAGCAAGTCCGGAACCAACGCTCACCACGGCACCGGGAATGCCTTCGTTGCCGAGGCCGACGAGTCCGATGCTTCGCTGTTGCGCTACGAGCCAACCGTGGCTGTGGTGACCAACATTGAGCCTGATCACCTGGACTTCTTCAAGACTCGCGAGGCGTACTTCCAGGTCTTTGATGATTTTGCTGACCGCATTTCGGACACGGGCACGTTGGTTGTCTGCCTCGATGATGACCACGCTGCAGCGCTCGGCGAGCGCACCCTGAAACGGGGGATTCGGGTGCTGGGCTATGGCACCACCGCTGCTGCGAAACAACACCCAGAGATCCCGGTCGGAGTAGAAATAACCGATCGCGTGTCCACCGAGTTCGGCTCGACCGTGACCATGCGCATCGAAGAGCGTGATCTCACCGTTGATTTGCACATCCCAGGTGCTCACATGGCTTTGAACGCGGCGGCAGCGTTGCTGGCTGGCCGATTGGTGGGCGGGGACGTCGACAAGCTCGCGGAGGGGCTCGGCGAGTTCACCGGTGTGCGTCGTCGTTTTGAGCACCGTGGCACCATCACCTCGGGCGAGTTTGAGGGCGTGCGCGTCTTTGACGACTACGCGCACCACCCGACTGAGGTTGAGGCTGTTCTTCGCGCGGCGCAGCAGAAGGTCGCAGCTGAGCGGAGTGGCAAGGTCATCGTGGCCTTCCAACCACACCTGTACTCGCGAACCATTGAGTTTGCTGACGAGTTCGCTGAGGCACTGTCGTTGGCGGATCAGGTCATCGTCCTGGATATCTACGGCGCGCGTGAGCAACCAGTCGACGGGGTGACCGGCGAGATCATCTCTGGCAAGGTGACCAAGCCAGTTCAGTTTGTCCCGGACTTTGACAAGGTTGCAGCAGCTGTGCGATCCGTCGCTGGCCCAGGCGATCTCATTCTGACCATGGGCGCGGGTAGTGTGACGCATGCGGCTTCGGAAATCCTTCTCGAATTGGCCTAAGCCCTATGAAGTTACGTGGAAAAGCGATTCTTGGAGCTGCCGGCGTAGCAGTATTGCTCGCGGTTATTGCGACGTTGACCTTGCTTTTTGTGCCCGCCTTCCAGGTGGCAAAGGTGAGCGTTGAAGGCAATGTCCACACTGCAGCGGAAGATATTGATGCAGCCAGTGGCGTGGTCAAGGGTGCCCCTTTGGTGCGGGTGAATACGCAGCAGGCGGCCCAAAACATCGCCACCATGCCGTGGGTGTCGAAGGTAAACGTCGATCGCAGTTTTCCTGACACTGTGAAGGTAACGGTGCAGGAGCGTCGCGCGACGCTATTTGCCAACCGCGCTGATGGGCCGCACCTTTTCGACGACACAGGCCGCCCCTTCGTGATCGAGCAACCACCGATCGGCACGGTAGAAGTCACGGGCACTTCCCAGGATGATCCGGCTGTGTTTGCTGACGTTGCCAAGGTTGTCGGTGCGCTTGATCTTCCTGTTCGAGACCAGCTTGAGCGTGTTGAAGCCCCAAGCAAATACGAGCTAAAGCTGTATTTTGCTGGTGGCAAGGAAGTGTACTGGGGCTCCGCTGAACAGACCCATGACAAGGCTCGCGCGACGGCTACCGTGCTGCAACGCGAAGGGCAGCGCTGGAACGTCAGTGCGCCTGGCATGGTCACGCTCATCCCTTAAACTGGGGTGGGAAAGAGCACGTCAAAACCCTAAACCTTTAGTTTAGGGTACCGACACGCGGGGCAAAATGTCCGACTGTTTTCCGCAAAAGTGCGTGAAGATGGAAAGCACGAACGCACCTGCGTTGCCCTTGTTGCAATGGACTTCTTCACAACTTTCGAAAGGCGAGAGAAAAGCACATGACCTCACCGAACAACTACCTGGCCGTTATCAAGGTCGTCGGCGTCGGCGGCGGTGGCGTCAACGCTGTCAATCGCATGATCGAGGAAGGCCTGAAGGGTGTCGAGTTCATCGCCATCAACACCGACTCCCAGGCTCTGATGTTCTCTGATGCAGACGTCAAGCTTGATATCGGACGTGAGGCCACCCGCGGTCTCGGCGCTGGTGCTAACCCAGAGGTTGGCCGTGCTTCCGCTGAGGACCACAAGTCTGAAATTGAGGAGACCCTCAAGGGTGCAGACATGGTCTTCGTTACCGCAGGCGAGGGCGGTGGCACGGGTACTGGCGCCGCTCCAGTCGTGGCTAACATCGCGAAGAAGCAGGGCGCGCTGACCGTTGGTGTCGTTACCCGTCCATTCAAGTTCGAGGGCCAGCGTCGCACCAAGCAAGCCATCGAAGGCATCGAGGCACTGCGCGAGGTCTGCGACACCCTCATCGTTATTCCAAACGACCGCCTGCTGCAGCTTGGCGACGCATCCCTGTCCATGATGGACGCGTTCCGTTCCGCTGACGAGGTCCTTTACAACGGTGTTCAGGGCATTACCTCCCTGATCACCACGCCTGGCGTGATCAACGTTGACTTTGCTGACGTTCGCTCCGTGATGGCCGACGCTGGCTCCGCTCTCATGGGTATCGGTTCTGCTCGTGGCGAGAACCGTGCTGTCAACGCAGCTGAGCAGGCCATTAACTCTCCATTGCTTGAGTCCACCATGCAGGGCGCAAAGGGCGTGCTGCTGTCCTTCGCTGGCGGTTCCGACCTGGGCCTCCTTGAAGTTCACCAGGCTGCCGAGATGGTTCAGCAGCAGGCTGACCCAGAGGTCAACCTGATCTTCGGTACCATCATCGACGACAACCTCGGCGACGAAGTTCGCGTCACCGTCGTGGCTGCTGGTTTTGACGGTGCTGCAAACAACACCGCCCAGATCAACGCACAGGCTGCAGCTCCTGCTCAGCCACAGTCTGCAACTGCTACTCCTGCACCTGCTTCCAGTGGCCTGTTCCAGGACGCTGCGCCAGCACCAGCAGCTGAGCCGGTTGCACATGTAGAGTCCGAGTACGACCGTCGCGAAGAGGCTGTTCGTGATCAGCTCCGTTCCGACCGTGAGGGCATGTTCACCCGTCGCGAGGATCGCGACCGTGACCGTGGCCGCGACTACGGTCGTCGCAGCCGTCGTGACGACTTCGGCGACGATCTCGAGCCACCTAGCTTCCTCCGCTAAACTGTTGGGGCATGGCCCTGACTAAAGATTTCCGCCCCGTCCGCAAGGTTTTTACCAACCGTGCAGGCGGGGTTTCTGCATCCCCATATGAGTCTTTCAACCTGGGGGACCACGTCGGCGACGACCCAGCTGCGGTCGCTGCCAATAGGCAACGACTCGCCCATGTTCTCGAGCTCCCAGAGGACCGGCTGGTGTGGATGGAACAGATCCATTCACCTAACGTGACCGTGGTCGATGGCCCGTGCGACCAACCTGTCGAAGCTACCGATGCGCTGGTCACCACCCAGCGTCAATTGGCGCTCGTGGTGCTAACTGCTGACTGCGTTCCGCTGCTGTTGTCGGACGATGAAGCGGGCGTGGTGGCCGCCGTACATGCGGGACGAATGGGCGCTCGCAACGGCATCGTGCGCAAGACCGTGGAGAAGATGGTGGAGCTCGGAGCTCGCCCGGCGAAAATCCACGCCCTGATGGGAGCTGCAGCGTCAGGCAAAAATTACGAAGTTCCCGAAGCAATGGCCAATGATGTCGAGGCCCGCCTTCCCGGCTCGAAGGTCCGCACCACCAAAGGCACCTGGGGGCTCGATATCCGCGCAGGTCTCATCCGCCAACTGCTGTCCCTAGGAGTTCAAGCCATCGATTCTGACCCGAGGTGCACCATCGATGACGAATCCTTCTTCTCTTACCGCAGGGAAGGAACCACTGGTCGCCAGGCAGGCATCGTGTGGTTGCCATGACTCGCAAAGAGGAACTAGCCACGAGACTTGCTCAAGTTCAGGCTCAGATCGTTGAGGCAGCCGAAGCCGCAGGCCGGGATCCGAAATCGGTCAAACTGTTGCCGGTCACCAAGTTTCATCCGGCCTCCGATATCGCCCTTCTCCATGAGCTCAGCGTCACTGAGGTAGCGGAGAACCGCGAGCAGGAAGCGCGTAGTAAGGCCGAATCCCTGCCAGACATGGCATTTCACATGATCGGCCAGATCCAAACCAAGAAAGCCAATTCCGTAGCCCGATGGGCCTCCTGTGTGCACTCCGTCGATTCCATCCGCCTCGCCGACGCCCTCAGCCGTGGCGTCGGCCTGGCCATCGAACGCGGCGACCGGTCCGAGGAAAGCTTGCCTTGCCTCATTCAGCTCAGCCTCGACGGGGATGCTGCGCGCGGGGGAGTGGCCGCCCAGGACGTCGCCAAGCTTGCCGACGCCATCGAGTCCGCACCCCACCTGCATCTTGCCGGGCTCATGTGCGTGCCACCCCTGGGCTGGGAGCCTCGCGATGCCTTCTCCCAAGCATCCGAGGTGCACCAACAGCTTGCAAACACCTACGGGCGCCCCATGGAATTCTCCGCAGGGATGAGTGGCGATATGACGGAAGCAATTGCGTGTGGATCTACAATCGTGCGTGTCGGAACAGCAATTCTCGGGTCTAGACCATTACCGTAAAAAACACAACACGCTGCACACCACCGACGCAAAGGAAACCACCATGGCAGTTTTCCAAAAGTTCAACGAGTTCTTCGGCCTTACCCCATACGACGGCGAAGATGAGGCATACTACGGCGATGAGCGTCGCTACGACGCAGCTCCTGCATACTCCACCGAGGCAACCGCCCGCGCATACGAGCCAGCACCACGCTCCTACGAGCCAACCATCGAAACCGTCATCGTCCGCGCCTACGACGAAGCTAACCTGATCGGCGAGCCATTCCGCGACGGCGACGCAGTCGTCTTCGACCTGGAAGACCTCGAAGGCTCCGACGCGCGCCGTGTCGTCGACTTCGCAGCCGGCCTGTGCTTCGCACTCCGCGGACGCATGGAGCGCCTCGACACCCGCGTCTTCGCCATCGTCCCAGAAAACGCCAACATCACCGGCTACGAGCTCAAGCGAGCAGCACGCCTGGGCTAAGCCCCGCGGATTCCCTGTGGCCTGCAGCGGCTCTATCTAGAACATCCCGTCTCCCCAGTTGGAGGCGGGATGAAATCTTTCCCGCCTTTGGGCAGGTTTTCTGGTGTTTTCCCAGGATGGGTGGTTCAAATGGGGGAAAGATTTCCCTTTTCCTGAAATCTTTCCCGTCTTTAGACAGGTTTTCCAGCGTTTCCCCAGGACGGCGTGCCCCTATAGGGGAAAGATTTCCCCCAATAACGTAAGGTTTTTCGGGTGAGTACTATTACTTCGATTCTCATGCTGGTACTGCAGATCTATTTGTATCTGCTCATCGCCCGCATCCTGATTGAGATGATTCAGTCCTTTTCGCGGCAATTCCGGCCGCCGACATGGTTCGCGATGATCGCTGAGCCTATTTTCGTGGTGACGGACCCGCCTGTGAAGGCGTTGCGGCGACTGATTCCACCCATTCGAATGGGTGGGGTAGCACTTGATGTGTCAATTCTGGTGCTTTTTATTGGCCTGCAATTTGCTATTGGTTTGCTGGCTGCATTTTAGAAACTGCAGCTCATTCCGCACGATTTAGTGGAAAATGCTAAATTAGATGTCAAATTCCATTCAGCAAGCGCAAAGAATTCTCGGTGTGAATCGGGGTTTCGCTACCGTTGTTTGGGAGAATTAACTAGACTGTAAAGAAATTTGCTGTGGAATCATCTACAGCGTGCCTCCACAACCCGCTGGAGGTTGCAAAGTATCGCGAAGGGAACCGTCAATGCCGCTGACTCCAGCTGACGTGCACAATGTCGCTTTTAGCAAGCCTCCAATCGGCAAGCGTGGCTACAACGAGGATGAGGTAGATCAGTTCCTCGACCTCGTTGAGGACACGCTGGCACAGCTCCAGGAAGAGAACGAGGATCTTCGTTCGAAGGTCGCCGAGCTTGAGAAGTCCGGTGGCAAGGTAACTGCAGCTCCAGTAGCAACCCCAGCTCCTGCCGTCGATACCGCAGCTATTGAGAAGAAGGCTGCTGCCGACGCTGAGGCTAAGGTCCGCGCAGAGTTTGAGAAGAAGCTTGCCGACGCTGAAGCTGCTAACAAGAAGCTGCAGGATGAGGCAAACAAGGCTCGCCAGGAAGCTCAGGCTGCGAAGGAAGAGGCCAAGAAGGCTGCTTCCTCCAAGCCAGCGGCTGCTGCTGCCGCCCCAGCCGCTGCCGCAGCAGTTGCCGGTGCTGGTGCAGGCGCTGCTGGCGTCGCAACCGCAGACACTCACATGCAGGCAGCCCGCGTCCTCGGCCTGGCTCAGGAAATGTCCGATCGCCTCACCTCCGAGGCTCGTGCAGAGTCCAAGTCCATGCTCGACGAGGCTCGCGCAGCAGCAGAGAAGACCATCAACGATGCAAACTCCGCTTCCGCTGCCACCCTGTCTGAGGCACGCGCCAAGGCTGACAAGATGACCGCTGACGCTGACCAGAAGGCAAAGGCAATGATTGCCGACGCCACCCAGCGTTCCGAGAAGATGATCGCCGACGCCACCACTCAGTCCCAGACCCAGCTCAAGCAGGCTGAGGACAAGGCCAACGCTCTGCAGGCTGACGCTGAGAAGAAGCACACTGAGATCATGGCAACGGTCAAGCAGCAGCAGTCCGTCCTGGAAGGCCGCATCTCCGAGCTGCGCACCTTCGAGCGCGAGTACCGCACCCGCATGAAGACGCTCCTCGAGACCCAGCTCGAAGAGCTCGTCTCCCGTGGCCCTGCCGCACCAGCTGGCAACCCAGACCAGCAGTAGCATTTTGAAACCACACTCCCTCTCAGCACTGATTCCGCTGAGGGGGAGTTGTGCTGTCCAATGAAAGGATCACCACATGACCGTGATCTCCATGCTGCTCGCCATGACAGCATTTGCATGCTTCGTCGCCGGAGTCTCTACCGGTGACCCTATGTGGTACATGCTGGTGGTTATCTTCGCCATCGTGGGGCTCATTGTGTGGTTCATGGATCTGCGCAGCAAGCGGAAATAGGGGATGAAGGGGGATTTTAGGAACCCGAGTTTCGGGCCAAATCACGGAATTTTGCCGAGCAAAGCCCCGAAACTCAGTTTCCTAAACTCGGGGTTTCCCCGAAAATACCCCTCGACCTGAGCAACCTATTTCCGGTGCTTTGTCGATTCGGATATAATCGAGCCCACATGAGCAATGATCCGGCTATCACCGGGGAGCTTTCCGGAAGAACGGCCTTAAATGGGCTCAGTAGAACCGGGCGGGTGGGACCGTGACAGACCTTCTAGACCAAATGAAGCGGGGCCTTTCAAAAGGGTCCAAGCGGGGTGGTACCGCGTCCACATTGGGCGTCCCGGCAGCCAAATGAATCGAGCTGCGAGGAGCCCCAACAATGACCGAGACCGGCCGCGTTTACCCGCGCGAAGACCTTTCAGGCGGGTCAAATAAGTTCCCAGAAATGGAACGCAATGTCCTGGACTTTTGGGCCAAGGATCAGACTTTCCAGGCATCTTTTGATAATCGCGAATCAAGCGCTGAGTACGTTTTTTACGACGGCCCTCCGTTTGCCAATGGCTTGCCTCACTACGGTCACCTGCTGACCGGTTACGTCAAGGACATCATCCCTCGCTACCAGACCATGCGCGGCAAGAAGGTTGCCCGTGTGTTCGGTTGGGACTGCCACGGCCTGCCTGCCGAGCTTGAGGCAGAGAAGCAGCTTGGCATCAAGACCGGCGAGATCGAGGGCATGGGCCTGGCCAAGTTCAACGAGTACTGCGCAACCTCCGTACTCAAGTACACCGAGGAGTGGAAGCAGTACGTTACCCGCCAGGCTCGCTGGGTCGATTTCGACAACGGCTACAAGACGATGGACCTGAACTTCATGGAATCCGTCATGTGGGCCTTCAAGGAGCTCTACGACAAGGGCCTGATCTACCAGGGCTTCCGCGTCCTCCCATACTCCTGGGCCGAGCAGACGCCGCTGTCCAACCAGGAGACCCGCCTGGATGACTCCTACAAGATGCGCCAGGACCCAACACTGACTGTCACCTTCCCGGTCGTCGGCAAGCGGGGCGGCGAGCTTAACGACGCCCTGAAGGGCGCCAACCTCCTGGCCTGGACGACCACGCCGTGGACCCTGCCTTCTAACCTGGCGCTGGCAGTTCACCCTGAGGTGGACTACGCGCTGGTGAAGGCTGAGGACGGAACCAAGTACGTGCTGGCTGAGGCTTTGGTAGGTGCTTACGCTAAGGAACTGGGCGAGTACGAAGTTGAGCAGACCTTCAAGGGCGCTGAGCTCGAGGGCGTCGAGTACACCCCGATCTTTGACTTCTTCCTGGATCAGCCGAATGCATTCCAGGTGATCGTCGCCGACTACGTGACCACCGAGGACGGCACCGGTATCGTTCACCAGGCACCTGCCTTCGGTGAAGACGATATGTTTGCCTGCGCCGAGTACGGTATCGATCCGGTGATCCCGGTGGGCATGGACGGCAAGTTCACTTCGCTGGCGGGGCCATACGAGGGCCAGCTGATCTTCGACGCGAACAAGCAGATCATCAAGGATCTGAAGGCTGCTGGCCGAGTCGTACGTCAGCAGACCATCGAGCACTCCTACCCGCACTCTTGGCGTTCCGGCGAGCCACTGATCTACATGGCGTTGCCATCCTGGTTCGTTGCCGTGACCAAGTTCCGTGACCGCATGGTGGAGCTGAACAAGGAGGGCATCGACTGGATGCCGTCTCACATCCGCGACGGTCAGTTCGGTAAGTGGCTGGAGGGGGCTCGCGACTGGAACATCTCCCGTAACCGCTACTGGGGCTCTCCAATCCCAGTGTGGGTTTCCGACGATGAGAACTACCCACGCGTGGACGTCTACGGCTCTCTGGACGAGCTGGAGCGCGACTTCGGCGTGCGTCCGACCTCCCTGCACCGCCCATACATCGACGAGCTGACCCGCCCGAACCCAGACGACCCAACCGGTAAGTCCATGATGCGCCGCGTCCCAGAGGTTCTTGACTGCTGGTTCGAGTCCGGTTCCATGCCGTTCGCCCAGAAGCACTACCCATTCGAGAACAAGGAATGGTTCGACACCCACTCGCCAGCTGACTTCATCGTGGAGTACTCCGGCCAGACCCGTGGTTGGTTCTACACCCTCCACGTCCTGGCTACTGCGCTGTTCGATCGCCCAGCGTTCAAGAAGGTTGTGGCTCACGGCATCGTGCTTGGCGACGACGGACTGAAGATGTCCAAGTCCAAGGGCAACTACCCGAACGTCAACGAGGTCTTCGATCGCGACGGTTCCGACGCGATGCGCTGGTTCCTGATGTCCTCGCCAATCCTGCGTGGTGGCAACCTGATCGTCACCGAGCAGGGCATCCGCGAGGGCGTGCGCCAGGCGCTGCTGCCAATGTGGAACGCGTACAGCTTCCTGCAGCTCTACGCTTCCAAGCCTGCTA
This sequence comes from Corynebacterium sp. H130, assembly GCF_037572395.1. Lineage (NCBI taxonomy): Bacteria > Bacillati > Actinomycetota > Actinomycetes > Mycobacteriales > Corynebacteriaceae > Corynebacterium > Corynebacterium sp. H130. The sequence continues at coordinate 58,320 of NZ_JBBHLA010000005.1, forward strand.
CCTGGTCCGTCGACTCCGAGGACGTGCTGGATCGTTACATCCTGGCCAAGACCCACGACCTGGTTGCCGGCATGCAGGAGGCGCTGGACAACACGGATATCGCTTCCGCGTGCGACCAAATCCGCGTTTTCTGCGACGTCCTGACCAACTGGTACGTGCGCCGTTCCCGCGACCGCTTCTGGGCGGGCGACGAGGCACACCCAGAGGCCTTCAACACCCTCTACACCGTGCTGGAGACCCTGACCCGCGTGGCTGCACCGCTGCTGCCAATGGCATCCGAGGTGATCTACAAGGGCCTGACAGGGGAGCGCTCTGTCCACTTGGCGGACTACCCAGCCGCAGCTGACTTCCCAGCCGATGCTGCATTGGTGGAGGCCATGGACGGTGTGCGTGGTGTCTGCTCCGCAGCCTCCTCTGTGCGCAAGGCAAACAAGCTGCGCAACCGCCTGCCACTGCCATCCCTGACCGTGGCACTGCCGGAGTCCGCACGCCTGGCTGACTTCACCGCGATCATCCGCGATGAGGTCAATGTGAAGGAGGTTGTTTTGTCGGATGACGTTGACTCCGTCGGCCGCTTCGAGGTCGTTGTCAACGCCAAGGTCGCAGGTCCGCGCCTCGGTGGCGATGTCCAGCGCGCCATCAAGGCTGTCAAGGCCGGCAACTACACCCGCTCCGGCGACGTGGTGCTTGCCGACGGCATCGAGCTTCACGACGGCGAATTCACCGAACGACTCGTCGCCGCAAACCCAGAATCCACCGCACAGGTGGACGGCTTTGGTGGCCTCGTGTCCCTGGACATGACAGTCACGGAAGAACTCGAAGCTGAAGGTTGGGCAGCCGACATCATCCGTGGTCTGCAGGATGCTCGTAAGGCAGCAGACTTCGATGTCTCTGACCGCATCACTGTGGTCCTGTCCGTTCCTGCCGATAAGGAAGAGTGGGCTAAGCGTCACGCAGAGCACATGGCTGCTGAGACGCTTGCTACATCCTTTGAGGTCACCACGGATCCTGTGGAAGGTACCGAGGTGCTCAAGGGCGTTACTGCCCGGGTGGCAAAGGCATAACACCTGAAATAGTAGAAGGGGCGCTGACCTTTTGGTCGGCGCCCCTTTTATTCTGGCTGAGTCATCTTGACCAGTTTGATGCCTGCACGAATGAAGTAAATTCCCACCAGAGTTTCGATGATCATCGATGGTCCCCAGGCTAGGATTTCGAAGAACAAGTTTTCAAAGTCCCGCAAGTTGACGATGTAGTAAAGGATCCAGAAGAGGCCATCGATCGCAAGCCCCACCCCGAGCCATTCAGGGAAGAGCGGGTGCCTCCTGAGACAGTAAGACAGCGGGAATAACGCCAGAGAGTACACGAATTGGGCGACGAGGAAGGTGGCATTAAAAGCGCCAATGTCGGGCACTCGTTGCATGAGATCCATGACGCCTGAGAGCTGTATCGCTCCACCCACAACTGCGAGGATTGACGTGATGATCGCAGGAGTGCGCAACGAGCGAGGCATCGAGTGGGAAAACGCAATTGCAGCGCCCAAAAAAGCAATGATGGACCCGAACCGCGCCAACGCGGAAATCATAGATTTGAAGTCTGCGCCATCTGGCCAATTGACATCCGCGAAAGTCACCAGGATTAGGTACAACGCCCAGCCGAAGGCTGCGTACAGCATTGCCTGGCCTTGATCGCGGCCTTCGTAGAGGGTGCCTAATGCAGCTTTCTGCATGGCACCTCCCAGATGATTGTTTTGTCGACAGCTAAATATTAGCAGGGTTGATTAGGGCAACGTGAAATCGTTAATTGCTTGATGTGTTGCAAAAACGAAGGTACGGCACAGCAGTTACAACCTGCAAAAAGTCTGAATATCTTGCCAGTTTGGTCCAATGTAGTGGCGGGGTATCGATTTTGCTAATGGCGATCCTGCATTGATGCAGCTGAGGTCCTTTTCATCTTCATTCCTGCGAGAATGAAACCAGCGCTCGCTGCAAGTACTGCCCAAAGCCCAGGACCCCACGCCATAAGGCTGATCCACAGCGGAGCGGGGGGGAGTTGAGCTCGCTGAAGTATCTAACGGTCCAGATGAGCTCGGCAAACAGGAGTGCAATCGCCATCCAATTGGGCATGTACCTGTGCCTGAAAATACAGAGGGCAAAAGTGCTCAGGCAGAGGGTATAAAAGAGCTGCGCCAAGTAGTGGAAACCCATGAAGGTGGAAACCTCTGCCTGGGCCTGCATGAGGCGGTTGATCCCCATGAATTGGCACAGTGCGCCAACCGTGCCGAAGATGACGATAAGGATCTTGAGCTGCTTCATCGACTTCGGCAGGGCGTACTGGGTGGCTAGGACAATGCCGATTGCGCAAGCTGCACCGGCGAAGCGAGTAAGGGCAGAAACGATGGAATCTGCAGGGGTGAAGTCCGCGCAGGCATTAAAGAATACAAAACCGAAAAGGCAAGTACCGGCGCCGAACATTGCCGTGCTTTGATCGGCAATGTCGTATGGATCCCCCAGCTCGGCTGGGTGGAACAGGCGCGACGACATGAAATACCTTTCGAGCCTAAGAAATATCTAAGCAGATCTATCTTACTGTGTGGGAGGGATCTATTGCGCACAAAACGGCCCTTCCAAGAAAATCCTTGGAAGGGCCGTTAGTCTAGAGAGCTTTAGGCGAATGCTTCGTCGATAAGCGCTGCCTGCTCGAGCTGGTGCACCTTGTTGATACCCGTCGAGGTGGAGGACTGGGCGCGGCGGGAGACGCGCTTCATCTTTGGCAGGTTAGGAAGCAGCTCTGGCAGGTTGAGTGCGTAGAACGGCCATGGGCCCTGGTTTGCAGGCTCATCCTGGCAGAAGCGGACCTCTTCGAGGTTCGGGAACATCTCGAAGATTTCGCGCAGACGGTTGTGAGGGATTGGGTGCAGCTGCTCGAGGCGAACAATTGCGACGTCCTCGCGGCCATCCTTCTTCTTGCGCTTCTCCAAGTCGTAGTACAGCTTGCCGGAGACCAGCAGGACCGTCTTGATCTTGGAGGTGTCGCCAATGACCTTGCCGAATGCATCCTGGATGGCTGGGTCGTTGATCACGGAGCGGAACTTCTTCACCTGGGTGAACTCCTCCACGGAGGAGGAGGCAGCCTTCATGCGGAGCATGGACTTAGGGGTGAAGACGACCAGCGGACGCTTCAGCTCGCCGAGTGCGTGGCGACGCAGCAGGTGGAAGTAGTTCGCAGGGGAGGTTGGCTGAGCAACCGTCATGGAACCCTCAGCGCACAGCTGCAGGAAGCGCTCGATACGAGCGGAGGAGTGGTCTGGGCCCTGGCCCTCGTAGCCGTGTGGCAGGAGCAGGATGACGCCAGATTCCTGGCCCCACTTAGCTTCGCCGGAAGAGACGTACTCGTCGATGATGGTCTGAGCACCGTTGGCGAAGTCACCGAACTGTGCTTCCCAAGCGACGACGGCGTCTGGGTTACCAACGGAGTAGCCGTACTCGAAGCCCATGGCTGCGTACTCGGTCAGAGCGGAGTTGTAGATCATGAACTTGCCGCCGTTGCCCTTGGCCTGAGCGAGCTCGTGGACCGGGTTGTATTCCTCAGCGGTGTTCGGATCGATCATCACAGCGTGGCGCTGGGTGAAGGTACCACGGCGCACGTCTTCGCCAGCGAGGCGGACGGTCTTGCCAGCATTTGCCAGGGAGGAGAAGGCGATGAGCTCAGCCCAACCCCAGTCGATGCCACCTTCGATGGCAGCCTTGGCGCGCTTTTCAGCGATTGGGGCGACACGGGTGTGTGCCTTGAAGTCAGCTGGGATGTTGTGCCATGCGCCACCGATTTCGGCGAGGTCCGCCTCGGAGATGTTGGTCTCCAGGCCGTGAGGCAGCTTCTGGGAAGAAGTGATGCCTTCCTGGTGCGCTGGGCCCTTCTTCTCCTCGGCCTTGACCTCGTTGAAGACGGCTTCCATCTGGTCGTGGAAGTCGCGGGCAACTGCCTCAGCCTCAGTGTCGGACAGATCGCCACGGCCAAGCAGGTTGTCAGCGTACTGTGCGCGAACGCCTGGCTTGTCGTCGATGACGTCGTACATCTTTGGCTGGGTCATCGATGGGTCATCGGCCTCGTTGTGGCCACGACGGCGGTAGCAGATGAGGTCGATGAAGACGTCCTTGCCGAAGCGACGGCGGTACTCGGTGGCCAGCTGGCCAACCCATACGACAGCCTCTGGGTCGTCACCGTTGACGTGGAACACTGGGCAGCCGTAGGCCTTTGCCAGGTCCGTTGCGTAGTGGCTGGAGCGACCGGAGTCTGGGGTGGTGGTGAAGCCGATCTGGTTGTTCACCACGATGTGGATGGTGCCACCGACGTTGTAGCCACGCAGCTGAGACAGGTTGATCGTCTCTGGGACGATGCCCAGGCCTGCGAACGCAGCGTCGCCGTGGAGCAGGATTGGGACGACGGTGTAGCCGTCTGGGCCCTTGTCCAGGATGTCCTGCTTAGCGCGGGCGATACCCTCCATGACCGGGTTGACGGCCTCAAGGTGGGATGGGTTCGCGGTCAGGGTGACCTTGATTTCGCCATCGCCGAACATCTGGATGTGCTTGCCCTCAGCACCGAGGTGGTACTTCACGTCACCGGAAGCGCCAGCAGTGTCGATGGACATGTTGCCTTCGAACTCGTTGAAGATCTGGCCAAACGGCTTGCCGACGATGTTGGCAAGGACATTCAGGCGACCGCGGTGCGGCATACCGATCACAACTTCATCGAGGCCCTGGCCTGCAGCGGTGTCGATGGCAGCGTCCATCAGAGGAATCAGGGACTCAGCACCCTCGAGGGAGAAGCGCTTCTGGCCAACGAACTTAGTCTGCAGGAAGTTCTCAAACGCCTCAGCCGCGTTCAGCTTCTGCAGGATGTACTTCTGCTCAGCGCGGGTTGGCTTTGGCATGCCAGCTTCGAGGCGATCCTGCAGCCAGGTGCGCTCGTCGCGGTCGAAGATGTGGGTGTACTCGGAGCCAACCTTCAGGGTGTATGCAGCGCGCAGGGTCTTGAGGACCTCGCGCAGGGTCATGGTTTCGCGACCAGCGAAGCCACCAACGTGGAAAGTGCGGTCCAGGTCCCAGAGGGTCAGGCCGTGAGACTGAATGTCGAGGTCGCGCAGGTCAGGGACCGGCAGGCCTTCCTGCTTGTACTGCAGTGGGTTGGTGTCTGCGATGAGGTGGCCACGGGAGCGGTAAGCCTCGATGAGCTGCATGACACGGGTGTTCTTGTCCACGCCCGTGTTTGGTACGTCCTGAGCCCAACGGATTGGGGTGTAAGGAACGTGCATCGTCTCGAAGACGTGATCCCAGAACACGTCGTCGATAAGCAGCTGCGACATGGTGCGCAGGAACTCGCCGGACTCCGCACCCTGAATGACGCGGTGGTCGTAGGTGGAGGTGATGGTGACGAGCTTGCCGACGCCCAGTTCCGCGAGGCGGTCCTCGGATGCACCCTGGAATTCAGCAGGGTAGTCCATGGAGCCAACGCCCACGATGAGGCCCTGGCCCTTGGTCAGGCGTGGGACGGAGTGGCGGGTGCCGATGCCACCAGGGTTGGTGAGGGAGACCGTGATGCCCTGGTAATCGTCCATGGTCAGCTTGCCCTCGCGACCGCGCTTAACGATGTCCTCGTAGGCGTCGATGAACTCGGCGAAGTTCATCTTCTCGGTCTCCTTGATGGCAGCAACCACGAGTGCGCGGGTGCCGTCCTTCTGCGGGAGGTCGATGGCCAGGCCGAGGTTGATGTGCTCGTTGCGGATCAAGGTTGGCTTACCGTCGATGACGTCGTAAGCGTTATTCATGTCCGGGTGAGCCATGATGGCGCGAACCATCGCGTAGCCAATGATGTGGGTGAAGGAGATCTTGCCACCCTTGGTGCGCTTGAGGTGATCGTTCACCATCGCGCGGTTCTCGAACATCAGGCGAGCTGGCATATCACGAACGGAGGTCGCGGTAGGAATCTCCAGGGAGACGTCCATGTTCTTCGCGATTGCCTTGTAAATGCCCTTCAGCGCAGCCTGTTCAGCCTCAGGAAGATCCTTCGCGCGGCCCATTGGGGACTTAGCGAGCTTCTCTTCCTTCTGCTTCTTCAGCTGAGCCTCGAGGGAATTGCTTGCAGGGCCGGAGCTGCGCAACGGCTTGCTGGTAGCAGGGTTCTCTGCCTTCGGTGCCTGCTTCGATTCGGAAGCCGCTGGCTTTTCTGGAGCAGACTTTTCGGGGGTAGCAGGGGCGTTCTCGGCCTCAGGTGCAACAGGGGCGCCTTGCTTTTCAAAAAGCTCGCGCCACTCTGGATCTACAGACTGCGGATCCTTCTGGAATTGCTGGAACATGTCATCAACCAGCCACTGGTTCTGACCAAAGTTACTAGCGCTGCTCACGGCAGGGTCTCGCCTCATTTCCGTTGTAAAAAATTACGTCAGGTTCAACTGTAGTAGTTCCCTACAGGCTAACGTGTTTTAGCCCATAAAGTCACGCGGTTAACCGCCAATTCGAGAGGTACCCCCGGAAGTAATGCTGTTGATCAGTCAGCATGAGGAATGGGGAGGGGGTTTGTGGGCCTGTGAGCTGTGTATTTCTTTCCTGATTAATTAAAGGATCGGATCCTTAACTTGCGTTCCACATGCCCGCGTATCGCTCACCCAGCGCAAGTAGTGATTCGTGGCTGCCGTCCTCCACGATCGCGCCGTCCATGATGACGATGATCCTGTCTGCCCTGGCCGCCGTGGCCAAGCGGTGCGCCACAATCACGGAGGTGCGCGTTGAGGTCACGCGGTCGGAGGCGTTCAGGATCGTAGCCTCGGTGGCGGGATCGAGGGTGGCGGTGGCTTCGTCTAGGAGCATGATGTCTGGCTGGCACATCTCGGCGCGGGCCAAAGCGATGAGCTGGCGTTGACCGGAGGACAGTCCGCGGCCGCGTTCTCCAACTGGGTGGTTGAAGCCGCCAGGGATTGCAGAGATTGCGGTGAGCGCGCCTACTCGACGGGCTGCGTCCGTGATTTCTTCAGGCGTGGCTGTTGGCCTGCCGTAGGCGATATTGTCCGCGACGGTTCCGCTAAATAGGTGGGCTTCCTGTGGGACGAGGCCGATGGTGCGTCGCCAGTCGTGCAGCGGGAATTCTCGGATGTCGGACCCAGATGCCGACACGGAACCAGAGACGGGGTCGTAGAAGCGGGCGAGGAGTTTGATCACGGTGGATTTGCCCGCGCCCGTGGGGCCTACCAACGCGACAGTGCTGCCTGGGGCGATGGAGAGGGAAAAGTCCGAGTTGATGGTCGGCAGGTTGGGCGCATAGGAGAATGTGACGTCGTTAAGCGCCAGCTCCCCGCGCGCAGCGTCGCCCACCGCGCGTTCGCCCTTGTCGACGACACTGGCCCGCATCCCGAGTAGTTCGGAGATTCGGGTGAGGCCGACGGCGGCTTGTTGGTAGCCGTCGAAGAGTTGGGAGAGTTGCTGGATCGGGCCGAACAGCAGGCCCATGTACATGATGAACGCGATGAGTACGCCGGGGGAGAGCTCGCCGCGCTGCACCTGGACTGCACCGAAGGCGAGGACGGCGACGGAGGCGAGTTCGTTGAGGGCGCCGATACCGGGGAAATAGAGGGCGACCGCGGTCTGGGAGGTGATGCGGGTCCTTCGGTATTTTTCGGCTGCCACGGAGAATTCGCGGAGTGAGTGGTCAGCCATGCCGTGCATTTGGGAGATCCGAAGGCCGGAGATGTTCTCTTGGAACATGGCGTTGACCTGGCTGATCTCCTCGCGTGCCTGAGTGTAAAGACGGGAGGAAACACGGCGGAAGATCCAGGTGATGAGGATCAGGATCGGTAGGACAGCTAATGCGACCAGAGCGAGGTTGAAATCGGTGGCGAGCAGCATTCCGGAAATACCGAGCAAAGTTCCTAGCGAGACGATTGCCTGTGCCACGCCGGTTTGCAGGAATGAAGACAGGGCGTCGATGTCCGTGGTCATGCGGGTCATGATCTTGCCAGACATGGTGCGCTCGAAGTAGTCGAGCCCCAGGCGGTTGAGGTGCGCGTAGGTGCGCAGGCGCAGCCCAAAGAGGAGGCGTTCGCCTGTACGGGCAGTGAGGATCGTTTGGGCGATTGCGGTGAGCCAGCCGATGAAGACGATCGCGACGCCAACCGCGCTTATGGTCCATAGCGTTCCGGGTTCCTGGCGGATGACGCCGTGGTCGATGGCGAAGCGGACCAGGCTCGGGAACGTTAGGTCCACAGCCACGCCGATAATCAGGCAGGCCATGACTGCGAGGATTAGCCAGCGCACCTGCCGGAATAGTGGCATGAGTGCGAACGGCTCGGTAGTGGTGCGGGCGTGGTGAGCGTCGACTTTTGGTTCTTCCGTTGCCGGTGGCAGCTTTGCTACCTGCGCCATGAGTTTTGGCGTAGCGGGCATAGCTGCTGCCATGGCCATGCCACCTTTGCCTCCGCCTCCGCGCCCCATTGGGCCACCAACCATTGACACTGCAGCCTTTGCGGCTGCCGAGCTCATGCCTGGTTTCCTAGTGGGTGAGGCATCAGGCCAGAGTTCGTCCCAGGTGGGTTCGGTGGTGCCGTCGTCGAAAGGCAGGCCTTCCTCGGACACTGGGCGGAACCCGAGGTCCATGAGGTGCGCAAAGCGCTCGTTTTCTCGCATCTGCGAGAAGGTACCGACGGCGGTGGCGTGGCCGTCTTCGAATAGTGCGATGCGGTCGGCGAGGTCGAGCGTGGAGGTGCGGTGTGCGACGGCGATGATGGTGACGTCGCGGAAATCTTCGCGAAGTGCCTGGTAGATCCGTGCTTCGGTGGTGGCGTCGATGGCGGAGGTGGCGTCGTCGAGTACGAGGATCCGTGGCCGGGCGAGCAAAGCTCGGGCGAGGGCGATGCGCTGGCGTTGCCCGCCAGAAAGAGTGAGGCCACGCTCGCCGACGACCTCCTGGTATCCCTTCCCAAGGCCCATGATGAATTCGTGTGCCTGGGCCGCACGAGCTGCCTTTTCGACGTCTTCGTCTGAGTAGTCACCACCCATGGTGATGTTGTTTCGGATGGTGTCGCTGTAGAGGAAGGAATCGTCGAAAACGCAGATGAGGGCCTGGCGGAGATCGGTGTCGGCAAGATTTTCGAACGGGATGGATCCGGATGCGCTGGTTAGCGCGATGTGGCCGGAGTCCGGTTGGTAGAACTTGCCCATGAGCTGCACGGCCATGGTTTTGCCGGAGCCTGGCGGCCCGACAAGCGCGAGTGTTTCCCCGGGTCGAACTTCAAAAGATAGGTCGCGCAGAATGTGGTGCCTGTTGTCGCTGAAGTTTACGTTCTCAAAGCGCAATCCCACGGGCCCGTTCGGGATCAGGGTGGGGTTGTCCGGGTCTGTGTGGTGCGGGGTGAGGCTGAGGACTTCGAAGACACGGGAGACCGAGGAGCCGGCCATGTTGATGCGCAGTACAAGTCCGGACAGCATGCGGGCGACGCTGGTGAGGCTCGAGAGGTAGGCCGCGAAGGCGACGAAGGTGCCGATGGTGATGCGCCCGGACATTGCGAGCCAGCCACCAAGCGCGATGTTCGCAACCATTGCCAGCTGGGGGAGCTGATCGACGAGCGGTTGGAACTTTGCGCTAAGGCGGGCCGCCCGCATGCGCATGGCATAGACTTTGCGTCCTGCCTTTTCCAGCGCGTCGATTTCGCGTTCTTCCTGGGCGAACGCCTTCACCACGCGGATTCCGGTGACGGTTTCTTCCACGTGGGTGGCAAGGTCTGCTGCTGATTGTTGTGCTGCCCAGGTGGCCGCGAACAGGGGCTTTCGGGAGGCGAGTGCTCCGAAGAAGATCAGTGGTAGGGAGGCCAGTGCCACGACGGCCAGCAGTGGGGAAAGAATCACCATGACGGTGACGGTGAATGCCAGCTTGAGGATATGTCCGACCGCGAGGGGGAACATCGCGACCAAGCCTTGGACCATGTTGATGTCCGAGATTGATCGGCTGACCACTTGTCCCACGCGGATGCGGTCTTGACCTGGGCCATCGAGTTTCTGCAGGGTGTCGAGCAGGGCAATGCGGATGCGGTGCTGGACGTTGATGGAGAGCAGCCCTGCGGTGTAGCGGCGCCCGAATTGGGAGAGGAAACGTGCGAGAGCCACCGCGATCATCACGATGACGATGGCGGTGAGCTCTGGATACATCGGCAGTAGCCGAGTTGCTGTGCTCCCCGAAGCCTGGCCGGTGGCGACGTCGACGGCGTCTCGAGTCAGCAGTGGGATGCAGAGCTCGAACGTCACCACGCCGATGGTGGCCAGGACTGCGGAGGCGGTGGTGAGGGGATAGCTGGCGATGATTCCCCATAGTCGCCTCATCGGGGAACGACTGGGCATGTTATTTAAAAAGGAAACGCTTTCTCTTCGGCTTGCTGTCGGTGTTTTCCGGTGCTGCCGGCAGCGGGGTTAGGAACTGTGCCGGGATTGGCCCCATGGATTCACGGGTGTTGCTGATCACCTGATCGGCGAGCTTCCGGTTGGCCATGGTTCCGACCACGAGGCCGATGCCCAGTGGGAGGATCTTGCCGATCCACATGGTCTTCAGTTTCTTGGTCAGACGGGAGCGGGCCATCTTCATCAGCTGGGCATTGATGGTGTTGAGCGTCGGCAGGCTCATGCGGTTGATGCGGGTGGCGACGTCTTGCTCTTCCTTGGTGTCCATGTCGCCCATGAGCGTGTCGACGAGCGCGGTGCCAGGTGCGCCGAGGACGGCGACGAGGATCAGCGCGCGACGGCGTTCTGGGTCGCGAATGTCGACGCCACGCAGGTGCGCGGATGCTGCGGTGTAGAGAGCTGCGGCGTCGAGGAAGACGAGGGATTCAGCGCCCACTGCTGCTGCACCGGTAACAAAGCCGACGCCTGGGACGGCGGCGGCGAGGCCGGCAGCGCCTCCAGAGCCGGTGGCAAGGCGTTTGAAGTGCTTGTCCATTTCGCGCTGGAGGTCGGCAGGGGTCGCTTGTGGGTTATTGCGGCGCAGCCAGTTGACATAGCCTTCGATCGCTCCGGTTTGGATCCGGACGGCATGGTCGAGTCCGCCGATAAGCATGCGACCGGTGGGGCCGGCATTGTCGTTCAGGCGGGCGGCGTCGGAGCCGAGAGCGTCGGTAATAACTGGGTTTGTCATGTTGCTGCCTTTCGTGTTGGTTGCCTGGCATGGGGCCAGGATCAGTCCAACATCAATTCTGCTGCGAATATTCCTCAGCTGCCATGACTTGCTCGTCTGTTGGGCGGATTCCGGTGTACAAAGCGAATTGTTCCGCTGCCTGGAGGGCAACAACTTCGCCACCGTTGATCGTTGGCTTGCCGAGGCGCTCGGCGGCCGTGATCAGTGGCGTTTGTACTGGATAGGCCACTACATCGAAGATGATCTCGGCTGCTTGGATCTGCTCGTCGGTGAACGCCTGGACGGCTTCGTCGTCGCCGTACATTCCCATCGGGGTAACGTTTACTAACAATTTGGCATCGGCCGGTACCTCGGTGGAGTATTCCCAACCGTAGCGGCTCGCGAGGGCTGCACCTGTGACGTGGTTGCGGGCTACGACGGTGCCCTTCATTCCGAAGTCATCGAGGGCTGCGACGACAGCGTTCGCCATGCCGCCAGAGCCCTTGATTGCGACCTTGAGGCTGGGATCCACCTGATGGGACTTCAACAGGGAAGCCACAGCAATGTAGTCGGTGTTGTAGCCCTTGAGGTGGCCGTCGGTGTTGACGATGGTATTGACGGACTGGATGCGGGCTGCGCTTGGGTCAAGCTCATCGATCAGGGAAATCACGTCGCCCTTGTAAGGCATGGATACGCCTGCGCCGCGGATTCCCAGGCCACGCATACCCGCGATGGCTGCAACGATATCGGTGGGTGCCACCGCTTTGTAGAGGTAGTTCAGTCCGAGTTCGGCGTAGAGCCAGTTGTGAAAGCGCACGCCGTGGTTGGATGGGCGGGCTGCAAGAGAAATGCACAAAGTGGTGTCGCGATCGACGATATTAACCATAATGACAAGGGTAGTGCTTCCCGACCTCCAGAGGAGAAATATGTCCCTGCCGTGGGCCCAGCTCGTGTCCGACGTTCCGCGTTTCCACAATTTTGTGTACGCGGGCACGCCTGTCGATGGCACCGATTGGGTCGCTGAGGTGGTCCGCAGTGGCGAGTCGGAGTTCCGCATGGGGGAGAAGCCGTTGGCGCAGCTCTGGTGGTTTTGTTTTGGCAACTCTGTGATCGCTCCTTCCGTGCATTTGATGGTTGGTTACGAGGCCGTCCCGTCGTTCGATTTCTCCCAGGGCCAGCTGCGCAACGAGGGCTTTTGGTGTGGGTTCCACACCGATGTGGCTGCGTCTAGCCCGCGGGACGCGGGTGCTCAGCTTGCGGAGTCGGTGGCACCGCTTATCGACGTGCTGTGCAGCGAATTCTCATTGCGCCCTGCTCCGCTGTGGGCCATTACTGCGGATGCGCTTCGCCAAACTGCGCTGGAGGCAGGCAACAACAATTTCGATCCTGCTTTGGGAGTCGAGGTGGGAGAAGAACTGGTTGCGGGCCTTGGTGCGGGGCCTGATGTTCCTATCCGGGCCGTGGTTGACGGGGCGATTTGCGACTTTGAACCGGAACTTGGCGATGACTGTTTTGTGTTTGCCCGTCGGGCTTCGTGTTGCATGATTTATCGAACTCCGGGTTCTGGGCTGTGTACGTCGTGTCCGAAGCGCCCGGATGCGCGCCGGGAACGGGACATGATTGCTCTGGCAGAGCAGATGTTTTAACGCACGTAAGTGCTTGTGTTGCGCGGGTTTCCCAGCGCCTTGTTGAATGTGCGACTAGGCTGAAACGAGTTGGACTCCTGCCAGCACTGTTTCGACGAAGGGAACGTGTCACGTTATGAGCTTTTTCGAAGATATCGCCGCCGCCCTCGATGCAGAGGGCATTGAGTCTCGCGTCAACGACGACACTATGTTCGTTCCACTTACCGCTGAACTGGAGATCCAGTTCGTGGAAATCGATCCAATTCTTCCAGCTGCCAACGTTTACATTGCCGCAGCTGACGTGGATGAGGATGACGAGAATTTTGAGGCTGTGCTGGTGTCTGTCGTGTTCTCCGTTGAGGATGCGCTGACCACTGTGAATCGCCATGTTGCTACAGACCAGGTGGTTACCCTGCTGAGCGACTTGCTGCTCGGCACTGATGAGCGCATCGCTGACCTGGAGTTCTACCAGAGCACCGACGATCCAAACTTGGTGATCGCTGACGTTGCCGAGAACTCTGAGGTCCGCGTTCTGGTGGATGTTCATGAGGACGTACCTACTGCTTTTGTGGCGTTCGTGTCCGTGGACAATTCCTACGAGGAGATGGTCGATGAGGCTATTTCCGAGGTGTGGGAAAGCGATGACGCGTCTGAGCTGAGCGACGAGGATCGTGCTCGTCTTTTCGAGTCCATTCAGTCCGATGTTGCTTCGCAGGTCAGCGAGATCCTTGACCTGGGCAGTTTCACCGACTTTGATCGCCTCTTCGATATCCTTTCCCTCGCTGCTGACCAGGCGGAAGATTGGGAGTCCCAGCTCACCGCTTTTGACGAGGACGAGTTCGAGCCGGAAGTGTACGACATCTTTGCCGAAGAATTGGCGGAAGATGACTTCGAGGATTTCGAGGACGACCTGGAGGATGACCTCGACGACGACTTCGATGACGAAGCCGACGGCGAGGACGATGTCGAAGCTACCGACAAGGATTAGGCTGCTGACCTCTGCGATTCAAACAGGGACGCAGGGGATTCAATAGGCATGAAGTGCTGATCTACGATCCAGCAAAATGTTGGCGCGCCCAAACCATCGATGCGGTGCACGGAAAATCTGCCCGAATCGGGTAGGAGGGCGCGCGCCCAGGTTTCAGCTTCCGTCTTGCCGATGGTGCGCCCTTCAGGAGACGTCAGGCGGATGGCGATCATGTAAGCAGGGGTGCGTGACTCGCCGTATCCGCGAATTCTTGCCCTCGCTAGGTGTCCAACGCGGTGCCTAGTCACAGTGATGGCGATGGGATCCACTGCGGATTTGGCGGGCATGTGGATTGTTGGTGGGCGCCAAGAAGCCGTGTTTCGTGCCAGTGAGCGTGGATGCTTCATCGTCATGGCCACCGTTTCAAGTGGCGTGCAATGGAGGCGGCGAAGGTCATGAATGGTGGCGGTGAACGGTGATTTCTTCGTGGATTTGATCATGGCGCAACTCTAAAACATGGGGTGGACACGTTAATCCAAAAATAGCACAGGTGTTCGAAAATTAATTGATGATAGCCTGGTTACTGCCATGACAACCTCATCCTCCGCAGCTGACAAGCAAAAAACCGCCATCCCTTACGAAATTTGGGTACTCGTCTCGGGCGCCTTCGTTATCGCTTTGGGCTTCGGCATCATTGCGCCGATCCTGCCTCAGTTCGCGCGAAGCTTTGATGTCCCAGTTGCCGCAGCTAGTGCCGTTGTGTCGGTGTTTGCCTTGTCGAGGCTCCTGTTCGCCCCGAGTTCAGGCATGGCCGTCGATAAGCTCGGCAGCAGGCGCGTGTACATGATGGGCTTGGTCATCGTCGCACTGACCACCGGTGGTATCGCGTTTGCCCAGGAGTTTTGGCACATTTTGGCGCTGCGACTGATCGGTGGCATCGGCTCAACCATGTTCACTGTGTCTGCGATGGGCTTTATCGTGCAGCACTCGCCGCCACAAATCCGCGGGCGCGCATCCTCGGCATATGCCAGCGCTTTCCTCATCGGCAATGTGCTCGGGCCGGTACTGGGAGCGCTCGTCGAGCCGCTGGGTATGCGCATCCCATTCATCATCTATGGCGTTGCGCTGCTGTTTGTGACCTGCATGGTCGGCTTCCTGCTTAGGCCTAAGGCAGGGGAGGAACAGGTCAAGGTCGCGACGCCGGCGATGCCCGTCAGCGAGGTCATCCACCACCCGTCCTACCAATCGGCGCTGCTATCCGGGTTTGTTAACGGCTGGGTGAACTTCGGCGTGCGCGTGGCCATCCTGCCATTGTTTGCAGCCTCCGTCTTCCACAAAGGCGGCGCGATCGCAGGTTTCGCGATGGCCGCCTTCGCCCTCGGCAGCGCCCTCTCCATCCAAGTATCAGGACGACTCGCCGACTCCAACGGCCGCAAACCAATGATCGTCACCGGCCTGCTCCTCAACCTGCTGTTCACCGGCGTCCTCGGCTTCGCCACAACACCACTCATGGTCATCGGCTTCAGCTTCCTCGCCGGCATCGGCGGCGGCCTCCTCAACCCAGCACAACAAGCCACCCTCGCCGACCTCATCGGCAACGACCGCTCCGGTGGCAAAGTACTCGCCAACTTCCAAATGGCCCAAGACCTCGGCGCCATCACCGGCCCCATCCTCGTGGGCATGCTTGCCGACGCCTACGGCTACCAAACCGCATTCCTAGCGTGCTCCCTGGTCGCCATGATCTCAGCCATCGTCTGGATCTTCCATGGCAAGGAAACGCTTGCGCGGGTCAAAGTTCAGAAGGTCTGAAAAACATCCCGTATTCGGGCCAGGTGTCCTGGGGAAACGCTGGAAATGGTGATTTTTCAGGGGAAAGATTTCGGTGGGGAGGAAAAACCTCCCGTATTCGGGCCAGGTGTCCTGGGGAAACGCTTGAAAAGGTGTCTTTTGGCGGGAAAGATTTCGGTTGCGAAGAAAAACATCCCCCAATCGGACAAGGCGACCTGGGGAAACGCCTGAAAGTCAGTCCAAATGGGGGAAAGATTTCTAGTACTGGCGGACGTCGACTTCGCCGAGGTTCCAGAATGGCTTGACGCGGTCCTTGACGGTGAAGTCGACTGGCGCTGGCATGACTACATCGAGATGACCATCGTAGTATGCCTTGAGCTGGGTTCCTTCTGGGATGGTGCCTTGGGCTTCGATGATGTCGGCGATCTTGTTTAGCTTTGGATCCATGTATCCGGCGTAGCCGTGGACGATGACGTTTATGCCACCGCAGTCAGGGATCTTGATGAAGAGTTCCTGGCCTGAGAGGTTGAGGTCCTTGTCTTCGAAGTTGTTGGAGATGTTGCGCAGGGCCTTAACGCAGCCTGCGTTGTCGTAGTATTCGAAATCGTTGAGGACGAAGGACAGATCGGTGATGCGGGCGTAGTCGAAGAAGTCCTTGATCACTGGACGGTTCGTTTTTGCCATTTCGTACTGGTCGTAAACGAGGCCTTCCTTCATGTCGTACGACCATGGTGAGACGATGAATAGCAGTCCGTCGTCACGGCGGCCGACCTGGGTGTTGATCTGGTGTTCTTGGAATGCTTGGACGGCGATCGGATGGATCTGGTTCATTGCCTGCTTGAGCTCCTCGCCCTGCAGGTCAGCTGGGAGATCGACGGCGATCATTTTGTCTAGGCCCTTAGGGTCGCCCTTGACCTGTACGCCTGGAGGCAGGATGGAGATGTACTGGCCGATGGTTTCTTCCACGAAGACCTGGTCATCGGCGGTGGCCGGCGCTGCGTTGTCGGAGGCTGCCTGGTTGACTTCATCCTCGGAGCTCTTGGACTTGGTCTTGTCAGGTGGTGCGATCTGTTCCGAGCCAGCAGCAGCAGAAGAAGAAGAAGGCGCTTCGGAAGACGAAGATGGCGCCGGGGCAACGATTGGCTCGTCCTTGGAGTTACAGCCCACGAGGGCAAGGCATGCGATGAGTGCGGAGAGTGTGCGTTTCATGTTGTGTCCTTGAAGTGGTTGTTATTGCTGGTGTTTGACGTGGATGACTTCGCCCAATGGCCACGCCTGCTGGATTTTGGCCAGGGTGGCGTCGTCAAGCGGGGTGGGGTTGGAGACGTCGATGTCGCTGTCCATCCGCACGACCACGTGGGTGTCGTTCGGCAGGACGGTGCCTTCGCCCATGAGGCCGGCGGCGGCGTCGAGCTTGGCGTCCATGTGGTGCTTTTTGGCGATCACGTTGATGCTGTTCGGGCCACAGTGGCGGACCTTGTAGACGAAGTCGTAGTTATCTGGAAGGAGGTCTTCCTTGAGCTCGCCGCGGACCTGCTTGATGTAGTCGGTGCAGTCCTTGGGGGTGCGTTCCTTTTCGTCGAGGAGGAACACCGCAGTTGGGGTGGTGCGGGCCACCTTGGTGAAGTCGCGGACAGCTGGGGTGGCAGCCATTGCGGCATTCCAAACCTCGGGGAAGTTGCCGGCTTCGCGGTCGGTGAATGGCTCGACGAGCATCACGAAGTCGTCCTTGTAGCGGCGACCGAAGACGGTCTTGACGCCGTTTGCCTGCCATGCGGCAACGGAAACCTTCTCCATACGCTCCAGTGCTAGGGCGATGTCCTCGTCCTTGACTTCTTCTGGCACGGACACCGTCACGGTCTGCATCTTGCCCTTAGGGTCGACGGTGACGCGCGCACCCTCCGGAAGCAGCGGCTGCAGCTCGGACGCGAGCTTTTCGACGTCCTCGAACTTGCCAGCTACCGGCGTCAGGGACGTTTCCGGATCGGAAGGCAAAGCGGAGGAGCTTGGGGAAGGGGACGGAGTTTCGATTGGAGTCTCAGTTGCCGCTACGGGCTGGGTATCTCCGGTGAACTTGTCCTTGAGAGTCACGAAGGTGAGGCTGGCGGCGACGATGACGGCGACTGCGATGGCAGCCAAGATGGCCAGCACTTTCTTGGTGTTGTTCATGACATCCTCAATTGATTATCAAAGTTGTGCGTATAAACTATCAAGGCTTTTTCTCCTTGTCCTGGGGTAATGCGAATTGTTATCTCTTCGTTTCTATTTGGACGTTGCCATGGCGCCACTTTTTCAGTACCGCCGTGTTTCTAGCTGAGGTGTCCTTGGAAAGGCGGATGTCGAGTTCGCCGTTTTCTCGGACGAAAAGGTAAGAATCTGGTGGAAATGGCTCGAGCTGCTTCATCATCTCCGCGAAATCGGTGAGGTAGGTATCTTCGGTGAAGTACACTCTGGTCCCACCGCAATTCGAGAACATCACCGTGGTGAAGCTGGAATCGAACGCTCCCTTGCGGGCTGGCAGGATGCTGGCGCAGGTAGCGGGGGATGCGGTCTCTCTTTCGGAGAATTCGACCGTCGATGGCAGGAAATTCACCGTGTCTGTTTTGTGTTCCATTTGGGGCAGGTAAGTGTTGGCCATGTCCCACTGTTCGGCTAGGTTCGGGAGCTCGTCTTCGTGGTAGAAGGTGACCGGATGGCCGTCGAAAAGCACGTCGATGGAGCTCACCGTGTCCTTCTTTGCCAGCTGGGCGTCCATGACAGGTTGGGCGCGTTCGAGGAAAGCGCGGATGTCGGTGGGGCTGCTGGGCGGAAGGGTGATGTAGGCGGCCATGGCGTTGGACTCGGTGAGATCCGCGGTACGGACTTCGGACCCTGCCGGGACGATGGCCTCTAGTTCGCGCTGGTAGTCTTTGCTTTCTTGCGTGGTGAATTGGCTTTCTGTTTCGCGTCGCTCAAACCATTGGACCGCCTTGTCAAAGGTGTTGCTGACCCAGGCGAACGCGATGAGGATGGCAAGTCCAGTGAGTTGCCACCGCAGCTTCTTCACCTTGAACCTCCTTCAGATTTTGTTTTTGATAACAACACATGAGATGAACCCCCGCAGGGCAATGTTCCCGCGGGGGTAAAAAGGGGGCGGAGCAGCGCGAAACTACTTGTTGTAGGTCTTGGTTTCCCCGTGCGGCCACGCCTCGAAGGCGGACTTTGCCTCTGCAGGAAGTTCCTTTTCCTTGTGGATGAACAGGAAGCCGTTCTCTTCAATGGAGATGGAGGTCTTTTCGGGAATACCAGGAAGCTTTTCCATGATGGCGGCGAAGTCCTTCATGTACTCGTCCGCCTTGTCCGACTTGTCCAAGGAGACGTGCGCGCCATTGCATTTGAGCGTGCTGATGGATGTGAACTCGCCGGCCAGAATGCCCTGCTTCGCGGAAAGCGCCTTCGCGCACTCGGCCCCAGAGCTGTACTCCTTGTTGTCCGAAAGAGTGATGTATTCGAGGTAGAACATCATCGTGTCCGCCTTGTCGCCCATTTGCGGCAGCAATGCTTCGGATTTCGACCATTGTTCAGAAAGCGGTGGGGTGCGTTCCTCGTGACTGAAAATCACCTTCTTGCCATCCAATTTCGCATGCACATTGGTTTTGGTTTTCTTCTTCGCAGCCTGCTCTTCGACCACAGGCTGGGCCTTATCCAAGAACGCCTTCACCTCCTCCTTCGAGGTGTTCTCCGGCAGGATGATGGTCGCGGAAACCATATCTACCGAAGTCATCTCCTTGACCCTCAGGTCCGTGCCACGAGGCGCGATCTTCGACAGCTCACTCTCATAGTCATTGCTGTCCTTCGTGTCTTTGATGCCACTTGACCGCAGCTGCAGTGGCAAAACCACATGCTCGACAATCACCGGCCGTAGCGCAATCAACGCAAGCACCAGCGCAACAATAACAACCAAAGCCTTCTTCATAAGCCCTCCTTGGTGACAGATATCACCACATATGATGAACCCTCGCAGAAATAAGTTCCCGCGGGGGTAAAAGTAAGGGCTTATCGACGGGCCGGTGGCTTGGCGGACTACTCGGAGGAAGGGGTCTCTAGGTAGTCGTACAGCTCACGATCGACCTCGTGTTCCAGCTTGAGATCCATTCGAACGACGCTGAGGCCCTCGCCTTCCTTACCGGACATGGTTCCTTCACGGACATTCGTTGGGAGTGCGGTGCCGAGGTAGTAGAAATCAGTGCCTTCTCCATCGTCTTTCTTTACAAAGACGTGGACGTCGACGTCTCCGTTGACGATTGGTGCAACGTCCTTGCTCTTGAGAGTTCGATTGCTTCGTGAATTCCAAAGCAAGGTTGACTGATCGATGAATTGATCGTCGTAGTTCACGCTGCTTTCGACGTCAGGGCCCTTGTGATACGTGACAAAGATGGGGCAGGAATGGGTAGCGAGGTCGCACTTGTATCCGTAGACGATTCCTTCGTAGTTGCCCTCCCAATTGAGGAGACGACAGACGTCCTTGCGTGAATAACGCTGGCCAATGGTGAAGGTATTCGAAAGCGAATAACGCTCGCGGGACAGGAAAAGGCCAGTTTCGATGATGTCGTCGACGTGACTACGGAATTCGGAATTGTCCTTGGCAAAGTAGGAATTTTCGAAATCAGGGTGCAACACCCAGTTTGCGCCATCACGAACAAGTACTGGGTCGGCGCCGTATTTCTTCTCCGTTTTCTGCTGGGAGGTTAGGAATTCGAACGTCAGCATTCGAAGAACGGATTCGAAAGTAGAGTCATCGGATTCAACTGCTTGGCGAGAAATCGCTCGCTTCAAATCTGCTGCGGAGGCCTTCTTTTCGGAAAGAAGCTTTTGCAACGCGATGAGCTCATGAGGGCGCTTGCCGTTCAATAGTTCTCCGGACAGGAAGTTGAGGTAGCGCCGCTGAGAATCCGAAGGCTTGCTTTCAACGAACTTCAACCGGTGAAGCAAGCTCCAGTAATTTGGCGAATCCTTTGTAGTCGCCATGATGACTGGGTCTGTGAGATCAAGGCTTGCGAAGTCGATGAGCTTTGGAAGACGACCGTGTGCGTCCTTGAACTGATTGATGTCCTTCTTGAGCTCCGCGATGGAATCGAGTTTCGCGGCAGAAATTGAACGAAGAACTCGTTCCTTTGAAACTTCATCAAAGTTGACACTGGACAGGCCTGCGATTGATTTTCGTTCAATAACCATCTTGCGCAGGTCTTCCTTTCTTCGAGATTTTCGGTCGTAAAGTGCGATTGGAATCATGAAGTTGTTCGCGTAATTGCCGATGAAGTCGATAACTTGCAGGTGTTCCTTGCCGCGGTACTGACGCAGGCCACGACCCAATTGTTGGGTGAAAATGATGCTGGACTGAGTCGGTCGCAGCATGACTATTTGATTGAGGCATGGGATATCGATGCCTTCATTGAAGATGTCGACGGTCAGGATGTAATCGAGTCGTCCTTCTTCGAGCTCTCGCACGGTGGCTTCACGTACGGAGGCTGAATCCTCGCCTGTCAGTACTGCAGTGCGCAGGAGCTTTCCAAACACGCGCTTCTTGTTGAATAGCTGCGACAACTCGCGTGCTTCATCCTTTCGGCTGCAGAAGATCAAGCCCTTGACGTTGTCAGCCCAACCGTATTTCTGCATTTTCTCTGCCACGAATTTGACGCGTTCTTCACTGACGAGGAAGGCAAGGTCGGACGTCTCGTCGGATGTGACGCTATTTCGAGTGAAATCAGAAACACCGTAGTAGTGAAACGGTGCAAGAAGACCTGCTTCCAATGCGCGCTGCAGCCGAATTTCGTAGGCCAGGTTGTAGTCAAACAACTCGTAGATATTGATCGAGTCGGTTCGTTCTGGCGTTGCGGTGAGCCCAAGGAGGAATTTCGGTTTGAAATGATCGATGATGCTGCGGAATGTTTTTGCACCGGAATGGTGAGATTCATCGATGATGATGTAATCGAAAAACTCTGGATCAATTGAAGCAAGGGTTGCTGGCTTCGAGAGTGTCTGGGAAGTTGCAAAGACAAATCGTCGATCCAATTGACGAATATTTTGGGTAAAACGACCGAATTCGCTTTCCGGGAGTCCGAATACCTTTTGGAATTCCTGCAATGCATTTTTCGCGATTTGTTCGCGGTGAACGACAAACAGAACTTTTTCTGGATTGAACTGCTTTGCGGCAAGTGCTGCGAGGATCGTCTTACCGGTACCAGTCGCAGATACGATGATGGCCCGTTTCTGTCCAAGCTCAACGAGCTCGTTGAGGGACTTTAGAGCCTCAACCTGCATTGCGTTTGGCTCGATGGTGTCTTGCTGGAGACTGGTTTCGTCCGACAGGTCAATGACAGCTTCACGTACGAGCGTCTTTCTTTCGCTTTCGTACTGCTGGATCCATTCTTCTGTGAGTGGCACACAATGCTGCAGCTGGCGGTCAATTGCGTCAGAAATTTGGAAAGCGATGCTGCCAGATTCCTGGGTGGAGAAGCGAATATTCCATTCCTGGTTGGCAACCAATGCTTTCGCGGTGAGATTGGAACTTCCGATGATTGCCGTTAAGAATGGAGAGTTTTCAAATATGTAGCCTTTGGCATGAAAACCAGCATGAGGATGGTCATAAATGAACACATCGAGGTTTTCGATTTCAAGCAGTTCCCGGAATAGGTTTGGCTCATTGAAATCCAAATAGCGAGAGGTGACGATCGTGCCCCTGCCAGGGAATTCTCGAAGGGTTTCTCTTAGGAAAGACAAACCACTCGCGGAAATAAAAGCGATCGAAAACTTGAAGGAAGAACAGTTATGAAGCTCGTGCTGAATGGCAGCGAGCATCGTCTCATTTTCGTTGGCATTTGCAATGAGCCGCGGGTCAAAAACCTGATGTGAATCGTGCTCGCGATCGACAAAACCGTGAATCACATCATCTATCAGGTTTGAGTGCCAAGCCCCCTTCATTAGAACTCCTTGGCAATGATTTCAACGGCAGGGATATCTGCTGGGGCCCATTCCAATTCGAGCATTTCAGCGCCTGTGAGCCAGCGAACTTCTGCGTGCTCGGTCAGCTTTGGCTCGCCCTTTTCAAGCGAGCAGTAGTAGGTGGAAAGAACAATAATTGCGAAGTCGTACTCGTGCTCAGTCGTAGTGACAAACTCGCCGACTTCAGCGTCGATGTGCAGTTCTTCTCGAAGTTCGCGGGCCAGAGCTTCCTTTGGAGTTTCGCCGGGCTCGATCTTTCCACCTGGAAATTCCCAGTAGCCAGCGAGCGACTTTCCTTCGCCTCGCTTTGCGCCAAGAACCTTTCCATCCTTAACGATGACGGCTCCAGTAACTTCGATGCGCTTCTTCACGCCTAAACACTCCTTCTAGCTGCTGGTATTAGGCCCGAGACTAGCAGTTCCGCTGTAGGGTTGCCGGCTAGGCTGCGTAGCTATGTCACGCGTGCAGACGAATTTTGTGGTGCCTTCCTTTTCTGACTTGGCCACCAGTGAGTTTCTTCCGGATATCCTCGCAGCGCTAACGCTGGAGGAACTTGCCCTATTTCTAGAAGTTCTTCTGGCAGAAGGGAAAGGGGAGTACGCCGTCGAAATGCTTCAAAGTTGGGTGAAGCTGGACGGGGATAGCGCCTTTACGAGCGAAAATGGCAGGGTAGAGGTCATCGCTGGTTCTGGTGCGCGATTGTGTTTGGAGGTCGGCTGACAACCTTTGGCCGTCGATAAGCGTGGGTGGGTTGATCGCAACTAAACTCTTGGGGCAGTAGCTTCGCTAAGAAAGGGCCACCGTGACTCCAGCTGTTCTCCTCGATTGCGACACCGGCATCGACGACGCCCTCGCCCTGGTTTACCTGGCTGGGCTGCATCGGGCTGGCGAGATTCGGCTCGTCGGGGTGACCACCACAGCGGGAAATACGACGGCGGAGCAGGGCGCGATCAATACGCACTTCGTGCTGGAAAAATGCAACGTCACGGACGTGCCAATAGCAGCAGGACAAGCAGGACCGCTGGAGAAAGAGCTGGTCACCACCCCAGAAACCCACGGTGATGCAGGACTCGGATATCTCACGCCGGAGCCAGTTGAGGTGAAGACCAACTGGCAGCAGTTGTGGCGCCAACAGCACGACCACCTGATCATCACAGGTCCCGCAACCAATGCAGCGATGTGCGACAGTCCCGCCCAGAAGACCATCATGGGTGGCGCCTACCTATACCGCGGCAACACCACCCCGGTAGCCGAATGGAACAGCTGGGTCGACCCGGACGCAGCCGCCGAGTTCTTCGCGCACAACAAAGCAACGGTGTGCTCCCTCGAAGTGACCGAACAATTCACCATTGACCCACAACGGCTGGACGAGATTATCGCCGCTACCAGCCATCTTCCGATCTCCGGATACCTGCCGGACATGCTGCGGTTTTACTTCGAATTCCACGAAGTACAAGGCGAAGGTTACCTCGCGCAGATCCACGACCTGCTCACCTGCATGATCGCCTTGGGAAAGGTGCCTTGTGACGGGGTGGATGTGACTGTAGACGTCGATAAGCGGGAAGGCCTCACCCGCGGGCAGACCATCGCCGACTTCCGCGGGCACTGGGGCAGGGAAGCAAACGCGCACCTGGTCACCTCGGTGGATATCGAGGCGGCGCACGCAGAATTCCTCCGGGCGTGCCAGCTGCCATGATCCACCAATACCTCGGCTACTCCGGCTCCGGGCTGACGCGCCGGGCCAAAGAGCTGGCAAAACAGCAGGGCGCGGCGTACGTTTCCTCGGTTGCTGAAGACCACCTGTCCTACGTGCGCTCCACGGTGATCGAAGAGATCGCAGTGGGGATGGAGCATCGCGGGGTGGATCGCGAAGAGATGCAACAACGCTGCGAAGATATCGCACAGCAACTCGGCATCACCCACCTGCTAGAACGCAACCCGCTCACCCTTTCCGGCGGTGAACTACGCAAACTCACCATCGCCTCCGTACTCGTGCTGGAACCAGCGAACCTTGTGCTCGACGACCCATTCGCAGGCCTCGACCACGAATCCGCCACCGACCTGCGTGAACTCCTCGCCACCCTGCCCACCACTGTCACCCTGTTTTCCACCCACCAGCACTATCCAGACCTGCCCGTAACACTTATCGGCGATGACCCCCGCACCCCACCACAGCTGCCTGCGCGTGTGCCAACGCAGACCGGGGTCGCACTCGACGTGGAGCTGACCGGCACCCGCGGAACGAAAAAGAAATGGTTGCGACCAGCCCGCACCGACTTCCACATCGGCCCAGTTCACATCCACGTTCCGGCAGGCGGAGTCCTCTGGCTGCGCGGCCCCAACGGTTCAGGGAAGACCACGCTGCTGCGCGCGCTAGCTGACCGGGACGACTGCGCATACATGGTGCAAGACCCCTACGACGCCCTCATCCACACCACAGTCGGTGCGATGGTTCCGGAGCCGTGGCTTTCGAAGTTGGCACTGGACGCTACTGTCCACCCTTTTGACCTGTCCACCACAGATATGAAACTCGCCCAACTCGGCGCAGCCCTTGGAACGGGGCGTTTAATTCTGCTGCTGGATGAGCCCGATGTGGGGCTAGATCCCCGTGGCACCACGCTGTTCCTCCAGGCACTTTCCGAACATCTAGCCACCCCTGGCGCTGGCGCCGTGCTGGTATCCCACCAGGAAGAATTCGCGGAATTGTGTAGCGTCTTTGCTCCGGTGAACCAACTGGTTTTAGAATGAGCTGTTCCCCGAGGTGACATAGGGGGCTAGTCACTGTACTTACTAGGGGATTACTGTGTCACGCATTTTCACAATTTCGGGCTTCGTTGTCATTATCGCCACGTGGATGTACCTCGTCCTCGTGCGCCCATCGTCCTGGGAATCCGTCGGCGGATCAACGGAGGCACTAATCACCCTGGGCGGATACCTGCTCGGCGTGGCGCTGCTGCTCGCCGGCGCAATTCCTAACCTCAGCGCTCGCACACTTACCCTCATCCCGGTCGCGCTCGTGCTGAACATGGTGCTGGGCCAAGTGATCGGTTCCATCGGTATTCCGCTGTACCTCGACTCCATCGGCACCGTGCTCGTCGCCGTTCTCGCAGGTTCCGCCGCTGGCCTGGCAACCGGTGCGCTGAGCTCCGTAGTCTGGGGACTGCTGAACCCAGCAGCCTTGCCGTTCGCCGTTATCAGCGCTCTGACCGGCCTACTCGCCGGATTGGCCAAGGAACGTGGCCTCTTCGATCGCATATGGACCTGGATCATCAGCGGCGCCGTCATCGGCCTCATCTGTGGCGCACTCGCTGCGCCAATCGCGGCTTTCGTTTACGGTGGCACCGCGGGTGTCGGCACTGGCGCGATCGTCTCCGCCTTCCGCGAAATGGGCAACTCGCTGCTCCAATCCGTGACGATGCAATCCTTCATCTCCGACCCCCTCGACAAAGCCGCCGTCTTCGCCATCGTCTACTACGTCGTCCGATCCCTCCCTGCCCGAGTCACCCAATGAACCCACTAACCATGTTGTTGTTGGCGCTGAGCACCTGGATTGCCGTGCTCAGCGTCAACGACGTGTGGTTTTCTCTTTCCATAGTTGTGGTCTCTTTGATCGCAGCTTGGCGACGCCTACCGGTCCTCCTCGGCCTTTGCCTACCGATGTTCGCGTCCCTCGCCATCATCCACGTGCCAAGCGGCCACTGGGATCTCGCCCTATCCCTAGGCATGCGTGGCTGCGCCCTCATCGCCAGCCTCCTCGCAGCCAGCGCCTATATTCGGATCTCCGACCTAGCCAAAGCGCTCCAATCCATAGGGGTAAATCAACGCCTGACCTATGTTCTGGGTACAGCATTGAACCTGCTGCCCATGGGGCGCAGGTACGCCTCGGCGTATTCGGTTTCTGGTCAGTCGGTTTTGGGTCGGGTTCGATACGTCATCTTTCCCCTCATCACGCGCATGCTCGTCCACAGCACGGGCCGACAATTGCCCCTTGAAACCGCCGGAGTCCTACTGCCAGGAAAGCGGACCGTTCTTCGGCCAGTCCCATTCCGAGCTATTGATTGGGCGGTGTGTGGTCTTTCAGTAGTAGGGGCGTTGGCTTCGGTGGTGGGGTAGGCGGGGCTGTCGCGGGGTCCGCGACAGCGATAATCTCCGTTAGATATTGGACGTGTAGCACTTTTGAAGTGGCCATTATCTAACGAAGATTATCGTTGGGGCGACGGACCGCCGACCCTAACTACCAGAATCCACGCCAACCCAAAAGCCCCGGGCCCCGCCTTCATGTGCCAGGCTGTGGATAACCCGACTTATCCACAGCCTTCCGCCGGGGGTGCTTCACTTCCTCCTCATCCTGTGCCAATAGTGCAAGGCATGAACTTTGAAGATCTTGCACCTGGCCAGCTGATTCATCTCCGAAAGCTCGATTCCGAAGCTCGTGCGATCTGGGAGCTCTCCCACAAGAGCGCCTTCATGTTTCTGGCTCGTGAGGTTGTGGTGAGGAAGGACTATTACCTGGACCTAGCGCCCTGGGAGCAATCCCGGGTCCGGGCGATTGCCGCGGGCATGTCGGTGTATCGGGCTGTGCTCGTCGGCAAGGCAGCGGCGCGCGTGTGGGGCATGCCAGTTCTCCGCGACGGTCCCGCCACCTTGTGTTTGCCCGGCGACGTTCCTGTTCCGCCACGCAGTCAGTGGTTCGCCGGTACGCGTTACGTCAATTGGAAGCTGCCGGAACATGATTTTGTGGTGAAGGATGGCGTCCGTGTGGCTATCCGGTCGCGTGTGATCTTTGATGTGTCGCGATATGGATCGCTCGCCGACGCCCTGGCCATCATGGATTACACCCTCCGCCACGGCCACGCCACCCGCGATGAACTCACGACCACCCTCGAGCGTTTCGCGGGGCTGCCGGGGATGAAGCAGGTGCGCAGGGCACTTGGGCTTGCCGACGGTCGAAGCGAAAGCCCACTCGAGTCCGAAGCGAGAGCGCAACTGATCGAAGCCTCCATCACCGACTTTGACCTGCAAGTTTGGCTTCTGGGGCGGTATCGAGTGGACATCCTCATCGGAGGGTTTCTGATTGTTGAGGTGGACGGGCTCGAAAAGTATACGGATCCAGCGGATTTGGTGAAAGAGAAGAAGCGGACCGATGCCCTCATCAATGCGGGATTCCAGATGCTTCGAATCACGAAGGCGAAATTGCGGACATATCTAGGAGAGGAGACGGCCTTTATCCGGGAAGTGCGCGAGCGGTTGGCGCTGGGGGAGCCAGTCACGCGGAGGCCTCCGCGACAGCGATAATCCCCGTTAGATAATCGCCACTTCAAAAGTGCTACACGTCCAATATCTAACGGGGATTATCGTTGCCGCGAAACGCGGGAATGTCCTGACTACCTACTTCTTCTCCGCCCGCACCGCGAAGTACAGGACGCTCATGATGAGGGTGAACACGACGCCGGCGATCAGTGCCAAGTGGAAGTCGGATTGCCAGATCATGATTCCGAAGGTGAACAGGATGAATGCGATGGCGAAGTACTGTCCGTATGGCCAGAACGGCACTGGGAACTTCAGCTCAGCGACTTCGGAGGCTGGCATGTTTCGCCTGGAGGCGACCTGGGCGAGGAGGATCATCAGCCAGACGAAAATCGTGGCGAAGGTAGCCAGCTCTGCAATAGTAGAGAAGATGGATTCTGGCATGTAGTAGTTCGCCACCACGCCCACCACGAGGACGATCAGCAGGCAAATGGTGGTCATCACTGGCACACCGCGCTTGGTCACACCCATGAACGCAGGTGCCTGGCCAGAACGAGCCATGCCAGTGATCACACGGCCAGCACCGAACAAGTCAGAGTTAATGGCTGAGAGCGCCGCGGAGATCACCACAACATTGAGGAGCGCGGCGGCCCAATTCACGCCCAAGGTGCCGAAGATCTGCACAAATGGGGACTGCTCGCCAGTAATAGTGCGCCATGGGTTGATCGAGACGATGAAGAAGATCGCGAGCACGTAAAACAGCAAAATACGCGCCGGGACAGTGTTTACAGCCTTCGGGATCGTCTTCTCCGGGTCTTCAGCCTCGGACGCGGTGACACCAATGATCTCAGTACCGCCGAAGGCGAAGAGCACGAGGATGAATGCGGAGATCATGCCGGTGACGCCGTTTGGCATGAAGCCGCCGTCGTTCCAGAGGTTGTCAATGCCCACGTGTTGATTGCCGTCGCCGAGGTTGAAGATCAGGATGGCTGCGCCGCCGAGGATCATCGCTACAACTGCGGAGACCTTAATAATGGTCATGCCGAATTCAAGCTCGCCGAACCAGCGGGCCGAGGCGAGGTTCGCAGCGCCAACAATAAGGAGGGTGACGGCTACCCACACCCACTGTGGCGTGTCAGGGAACCAGAATTTCATGTAAATCGCGATGGCGGTGAGGTCCGCCAAGCACACGATGATCATCTCGAAGGCGTACATCCAACCGGTGATGTAGCCGGACCAGCCGCCAAGGTGCACGCGTACATACTCTGCAAAGGACCCGGCGATAGGCATTTGGACAGCCATCTCGCCGAGTGCGCGGAGCATGAAGTAAACGACAGCGCCGCCGAGCAAGTAAACCAACAACACGGACGGGCCGGCCGCCTGGATTGCTCCGGCGGAGCCGTAGAACAGTCCGGTGCCGATCGCCGAGCCGAGGGCGATGAAGTGAATGTGACGGGCCTTCAGCCCGGCACCCTTGACGGTTGGGGACATGGGATTACCTTGTCTTCATAGAGAATTGTGACAGCCTAACTGTACATTTCTTCCGGCCTTCCGCATAAAATGCACCCGCTCGTCGATAAGCGCGGGGTTAGTGCGCGACGTTGGCGTGCTTTTCGACGACCTCCTGCAGCGCGGCAAACTTCTCGCCACCGCCATCTGGGGTGAAGGTGGTTTCGCCGGTTGTGCCGTCGTAGTAGATCTCGGAGTAGGTGGCTGGTCCGTCGATCTTTCCGTAGGCTGCGGCCATATCCTTGGCAAACTCGGCCTGCTTGCGGGAGATGTGGAAGACGATCTCGGATTCCTGTTCGCCGCAGGAGTAGGCGCCGATGTGGGCGGCGTAGTCATTGTCGAGGGCAGGATCAAGGGTGGCGAGGGCACTGGCCATGTCCTGAATATTTTTCACGCACTGGTCCACGGGAACGCGGTCGGTGTAGGAGGACAGCTCGTTGTCGAGGTGCGACTCGGTGCCCGCGAAGTGGTGGACGGTGTCCGGCAGGTCCTTCAGCTTCGTGCTTTCCTTCGCGAACTTCTCCCACGGCCCAGCAAGATCCACCGCAGGGTCCTCAAAAACGACCTCGGTGGAGGTGCCGTCGACCGTCACATGGACCGCCACTGGCTTGCTTGGGTTAGCGCGGTAGTCCTCCTGAGCCTTTTTGATCAGCTTTACGGACTCATCCGCCGTCATTTCGACCGACCAGTCGTCAGGATTAGCCCCGCCGATCAGTTTCATCAGGCGGCCGTCAACGTACACCTCTGATTCATTCACTTGTGCTTCTTTTTCCGTGCGACCGTCCTTGTCTTTTACGGAATCGTGAGATTCCGAGGATCCGGAACAGCTGGTCAGGGAAGTGGTGGCCAAAACTGATAGGAAAATGAGGGCAAGTGACTTTTTCATAAAATCGACTATAAATTCGCTTAATCTAGCGTGAGGGCGTCGTTGACGAATTGTTATCAATTGAGGGCAATTTTTGATTAACTTCGCAATCTGGCCCCAAGTGGCGTAGCGTGGTTAAGCGATGAGTAACACCGATAACGTTGCCAGCGGCGTAGAAGAGCTGGAAAATGTCACAACGTCGGAAACTCAGGAAACTTCGCTGGATGTCAATGACGACATCAGGGACGCGAACACTTCTGAGGACGACACCACGCAAGGTTTCGAAAACCTGGGACTGCCTGCAGAAGTGCTGAAGGCTATTGCCAAGGTTGGCTTCGAGACCCCGTCCCCGATCCAATCCCAAACAATCCCAGTGCTGATGGAAGGCCACGACGTCGTCGGCCTCGCTCAAACCGGTACCGGCAAAACGGCCGCCTTCGCGCTGCCAATCCTCGCGCGTATCGACGCTAAAGTCCGCGCGCCTCAGGCCCTCGTGCTTGCTCCTACCCGTGAACTCGCACTGCAGGTTGCGGACTCCTTCCAGCAATTTGCTGATCACCTCGGTGGCCTCAATGTGCTTCCGATCTACGGTGGTCAGGCCTACGGTATTCAGCTGTCCGGTCTGCGCCGTGGCGCCCACATCGTCGTGGGTACCCCAGGTCGCGTGATCGACCACCTGGAGAAGGGCTCCCTCGACATCTCCGGCCTGCGCTTCCTCGTCCTCGACGAAGCCGACGAGATGCTCAACATGGGCTTCCAGGAAGACGTCGAGCGTATCCTCGCTGACACCCCTGAGTCCAAGCAGATCGCACTGTTCTCCGCGACCATGCCAAACGGCATCCGCCGCATCTCCAAGCAGTACCTGAACGACCCTCGCGAGATCACCGTTAAGTCGGAAACACGCACCAACACGAACATCACCCAGCGCTTCCTCAACGTGGCGCACCGCAACAAGCTCGACGCCCTGACCCGCATCCTCGAGGTCACCGAGTTTGAAGCAATGATCATGTTCGTGCGTACCAAGCACGAAACCGAAGAGCTGGCAGAGAAGCTGCGCGCCCGCGGTTTCTCCGCAGCCGCCATCAACGGCGACATCGCTCAGGCACAGCGTGAGCGCACCGTCGACCAGCTGAAGGACGGTCGCCTGGACATCCTCGTCGCTACCGACGTTGCTGCCCGTGGCCTTGACGTTGAACGCATCACGCACGTATTCAACTACGACATCCCTCACGACACCGAGTCCTACGTCCACCGCATCGGCCGTACCGGTCGTGCAGGTCGTTCCGGCGAGGCAATCCTCTTCGTGACCCCACGCGAGCGCCGTATGCTCCGTTCCATCGAGCGCGCCACCAACGCGACCCTCGTGGAAATGGAACTGCCAACCGTCGACGAGGTCAACGAGTCCCGCAAGGCCAAGTTCGCTGACTCCATCACCGAGTCCCTCGAAGATTCGCAAATCGCGCTCTTCCGCTCCCTGGTGAAGGAATACTCCGAAGAGCACGATGTGCCTCTCGAAGACATCGCCGCAGCCCTGGCCACCCAGGCACAGGCTGGCGACGAGTTCCTCATGAAGGAACTGCCACCAGAGCGCCGTGACCGTCGCGATCGCTTTGACCGCGATGACCGTG
Source organism: Corynebacterium sp. H130 (assembly GCF_037572395.1). Taxonomy (NCBI): domain Bacteria; kingdom Bacillati; phylum Actinomycetota; class Actinomycetes; order Mycobacteriales; family Corynebacteriaceae; genus Corynebacterium; species Corynebacterium sp. H130. Next base: position 90,072 of record NZ_JBBHLA010000005.1, read on the forward strand.
GCGACCGAGGCGATCGTTTTGAGCGCCGTGACCGCGGCGACCGTGGTTCTCGCTTTGAACGCAACGGCGACATGGAGATCTACCGCCTCGCAGTGGGCAAGCGTCAGCACGTGCGCCCAGGCGCCATCGTCGGCGCCCTCGCGAACGAAGGTGGCCTAAACTCCAAGGACTTCGGCCGCATCACCATCGCCGTCGACCACACCCTCGTCGAGCTGCCAAAGAACATGCCAGCCTCCGTGCTGGAACGTCTCGCAGACACCCGAATCTCTGGCCAGCTGATTCACATCGAAGCAGCCCCAGGCGCAGACATGGGCCCACGTGGCGGCTTCCGTGACCGCGACTCCGACGGCCGTCGCAGCCGCGACGATCGACGCGGATACCGCGGCGACCGAGACCGTGACGATCGTGGTGGCCGTGGCGGATACCGTGGCGATCGCGATGATCGTGGCGGATACCGTGGCGACCGTGACGACCGCGGTGGTTACCGTGGCGGACGCGATCGCGACGACCGCCGAGGCGGATACCGCGGCGGACGCTAAAAAGCTGAAAAACATCCCCCATTTGGACCAGAATCCCGGCAAAATGCCAGGACAGGAGGTTCAAATGGGGGATGTTTTTGTGTCGGGAGGAAATCTTTCCCGTCTTTGGGCAAGCCTTCCTGGTTTTTTGCCGGAAAACCTGTCCTAAGAGGGGAGGTTTTTCCTCCCCTCCGAAATCTTTCCCGTCCTTTGGCACGCTGTCCTGGGGAAACGCCAGAATTCGTGCCCAATTAGGGGAAAGATTTCCCTAGATGAACATCAGTGCGGCGGTGACCAGCCACAGCAGCGCGAAGATGCCACCGAACATGGAGAGCTGGCCCTTGGCCTTCTTCCAGTCGGCGATTTCGGTTGCTGGGGTTTCTGGGTCGAGTCCGAGGGCTGCGATCATCTTCTTTTGGCGGGGGAGGATGAGGAAGAAGAGGACGGCCCAGGCCACTACGGACAGTCCGATGGCTGCGTGGAACTGGCCCTTGTCGAAGAGGCCCTTTTCGATGAATTCGCCGACGCCCAGCAGTGGGACGAGGAGCGAGAGCATGCCGTAGGTGTTGCTGATCTTGTGCAGGAGTGCTGCTGCGCCGCGTGCGTCGGCGTCACCGTTGTGTGCTGCGAGTGCCTTGACGTGGAAGGTAGAGGTAGCGACGGTGACTGGGCCGAGGAACAGGATGGCGGTCAGGATGTGCAGGATTAGCAAGTTGAGCTCCAAAGTTTAGGGACGAAACAACAGTTCACCATAGCAGGCTCGCTTCATGGTGGCGATGTCATCTTTTGGTAGGGGAAGCCCGTAGGTGGCTGCGATGAGGGCGAGCCTGCGGGCGTACCAGCATCGGGTGCGGAGGGTTGGTTGCCATTCAGAGGGCAAGGAATCGGATTTTTCTTGGTTTGCTGCAGCTGAGACGGCCACGAGGTTGAGGGGATCGTTGGCGAAGCGGGCGCGTTGTTCGGCGCTCCAGGAGTGGGCTCCGAGGTCCCAGGCTGCCCGGAGGGGGTAGATGTGGTCGATTTGGATGTCGTCGCCTAGTGGGGAGCCGGTGTAGGGGTCGAGGGCGGCTGTCTTCGGGACGGAGCAGGACGGGGAGACGGGGGAGGAAAAGGCCTGGGAGAGGATGAGGTCCCGGGTGGTGCAGCTATGGCCGTCGATAAGCGTGGGGGCCCAGTCGCCGAATTTGTCGCGGTCGTAGCCGTGCACCAGTTGGCGCTGCGGGACGGTGGGGACGTGCGGCAGGGTTTTGTTGAGCGATGGGGTGGGTGAGGGGTAGGTGGGGCGGTCGAGGATTGTGAGGATGAGCGTGGTGAGGACAAGGGAAATGAAGAAGAGGCGGTTTCTAGTCACACTTAGTTAGACTGCGAAACCGCCTCAAAAGGATCCTTCGAATTTGTTAGCGAAGCATCTCCGGGGTCAGGTCGCCCTTCTCGCGGGAGAGGGAAACTGCCTTGTCGAAGGTGTTGGTGATGTGGGTTGCTGGTGGTTTGGTCATGAGGGACACGACAACCATGAACAGCACGCTCGCGAGGACGCCTGGGACGATTTCGTAGAGGACGTCGGAAAGCGGGCTCTGGCCCCATGCGAAGGACACCACCGCGCCCACGACCATACCGGCGATGGCGCCTGGCACGTTGAGGCGCTTCCAGTAAAGCGAGGCGATGACCAGCGGGCCGAACGCCGAACCGAAGCCCGCCCAGGCGAAGCCGACCAGTCCGAGGATCGAGTCGGATGGGTTGATGGCCAGCACGCCCGCGACAACGGCGACGAGCAGCACAGACAGTCGGGACAGCCACATGAGGTTCTTCTGGCGAGGCTGGCGCTTGACGGTGATCATGTACAGGTCCTCGATGAGAGCGGAGGAGGTCACCAGCAGCTGGGAGGAAATCGTGGACATGATGGCGGCGAGGACTGCGGTGAGCACGAGGCCTGCGATCAATGGGTGGAAGAGAATCCGGCCCATGTCCAGGAAGACGGTTTCGAAGGCTTCCCGGTCAGTCACCTGGATGTCAGGATTCTGAGCGAAGAATACGGTGCCGATCATCGCGGTGAACACGGCGCCCAGGATGCAGAACAGCATCCAAAACACGCCGATGCGACGGCCAGGAACAGCATCGGAAGGCTTACGCATGGCCATGAAACGCACGATGATGTGCGGCTGGCCAAAATAACCCAAGCCCCACGCCATGTTGCCGATGATCGCGGCCAGGGAAACACCGGAAATCATGCTGAAGTAGTGCGGGTTGCCTTCGCCACTGGTGTAAGGGCCGTAGTCGTTCGTGGTCTGCCAGCCGAAAATATCCATCGGATTATCCAGCGCAATCAGGGCCATGACCGGCACGATGATCAACGAGCTAAACATGATCAGGCCCTGCACAGCGTCGGTGTAGGACACCGCGAGGAAGCCACCCACGAAGGTGTAAGCGACGGTGATCGACGCGACGATCAGCATGCCCGTCAGGTAATCGCCACCGAACGTGGACTCAAAGTACTTGCCGCCGGACACCATGCCCGAGGACACGTAGAAGGTGAAGAACACCAGGATGACCAGGGCAGACGTCACGCGCAGGATATGGGAGGAATCACCCAGGCGATTCTCGATGAAGCTCGGAACCGTAATCGAGTTCTTAGCAGCCTCCGTGTAGGCGCGCAGCCTCGGCGCGATCCACTTCCAGTTCGCCCAGCAGCCGATCAACAGGCCGATAGCGATCCACAGTTCAGAGAAACCGGCGACAAACAGTGCGCCGGGAAGGCCCATCAGCAACCAGCCGGACATGTCCGACGCTCCCGCCGACAGCGCGGCCACCGCCGGGCCGAGGCCTCGTCCACCGAGCATGTACTCGTCGTACCGCTTGGTTTGGCGGTAGCTCCAGTAGCCGATGGCGAGCATCACTGCCATGTAGATGATGATCGCAACGATGAACCAACTGTGTTCACTCACGGTAGGGCGTTCTCCTCCAGGGGCTTGTCGTATGACGTGGCGTTGCGCGGCAGCTTTGGGCCACGAACCTTCCGAGGAAGATCCACTTAATTATGCGTGGGACCGCATATAGCTAAAGTATCCTATCGTGCCCCGGGCGCCCTTTTGTCATTTTTGCAGCCCCCTGCCAAATAACTGGTAGAACCTTATATATGACCTCGCACCTGCTCCACGGATTCTGGACGCGTTCCTCCGGGCTCCATTTGTGGATTGAGCAGGTGGAGGGGCACAAAATTATGGTGCCCGAAAATCTCCCCGCAGATGCGTTACCTCCGCTGATCACGGCGCTTCTCGACGGCAAAAGCTTCCGCCACGTGCATAAAACAACGCTCCGCACTCCGAAGGGGAGGGAAGTATCCCTCGATATCCCTACTGCGGCCTACGCCCCACCACAGGCGGTCGAGTTGCTTGCCCAGTTGGCGATCTTCGACCTCGAGACTCCTGCTACCCCGATGGCGCAGCGGTCATTCATCGCCCCAGATTTGCTGTGGCTGATCAGGGCTTTCATAGGTCTGGAACGGTTTGTAAAAGCGGGCCGAGTGGTGCTGCGCACCCGCTGGGAGGACTCCAAGTGGTGGCCGCAGTGGCAATTGGCCACCGGTCTTGGTGAGCTCGGTTGGATGGCCGAAATGACGGCAGCTGCTCCTGGCGTACTCATCGCCAATGGCGGTTCCGGGGTGATGGAGGATTTGGCCGACGAGCTGCCACATTGGATCGCCAACGCGCTGCTCAAACCGCTTTATGAACTGCCGCGTCCGTACGCGTGGCACGACTTTGCCGATTCTCTGCTCAGCTCCACGCCTATTCGTCGTGGTGGTCCCCAGCTGGTCTCGCAGCTCAAGGCATGGAAAGAATCAATCGCAGGGGCAGACGTTTCCCTCGTGGTGATTGTTGAGGAACCCAAAGAGGAAAGCATCGCCCCTGATGATCGTGGGTGGATGGTTCGGGTGCAGATCCGTCTCGACTCAGATTCCCCGCAACCTATTCGCACCTCACAGCTGGATCCGGTGACCCGGAAGCTATTAGAGCGGCTTCAAGAACTTCTGGAAAACACGGCGCCAGTTCTCGCCGATGAAGCCGGCCGTTCGGACGCGCTCCTGCGGGACGGCACAGGTGACCTGGATGTTTCGCTAACGACCGAGCAAATGGTATCGTTTATTACCAATGACGTCGCCAAGCTGCGTGCCGCCGGTTTCGTGGTGCTCCTGCCAAAGGCGTGGGCAGTCTACGAGCCGAAGATGCGCCTGGAAACCACCGATCCTGGGGATAGGGCGATCGCCCCGACGAAGTCCCAGATTGGGCTGGAGCAGCTGGTTGAGTACAACTGGAAGCTTAGCTTGGGCGACGTTGAGCTCACCGAGGAGGAGATGGCCGAGCTCGTTTCCTCGAAGGCCGGGCTGATCAACCTGCGTGGCCAGTGGGTCATGGCGAACACGGATGCGCTGAACAAGATCTCCGCATACGTGGAGGAGCTGTCAAAAACCTCCCGGAAGTCGCTGAAGAAGCGCATGGAGACGGCCATGATGCGGGCCCAGCTCGCACGCGCCAACGGCGATCCACGAGCCGATGAATTCGAGCAGCAAGCACAGGAAATGCTCGAGCGGTTCAACAAGGGCCTGGAGGAGATCTCCCAGGTCAGTATCGCGCAGTTGCGCGAACTGGCCCTCAAACTAGCCGAAGACGTCCCCATCGAATTCACCGGCACCGGCTGGCACACGGCCCTCCTCGGCGGGCCCAACACTCCCGCACCCGAACGAGTCGCCATCCCCGACACCGTCCACGCCCAGCTGCGCGAATATCAGCGACGCGGCGTGGACTGGCTCGTGTGGATGAGCGCCACCGGACTCGGCGCCGTGCTTGCCGACGACATGGGCCTCGGCAAAACCCTCCAGCTGCTCACCCTGGTAGCAGTGGAAAAAGACAAATACCCGGACCGTGGCCCCACCCTGGTGGTATGCCCAACGTCCGTGGTTGGGAACTGGATGGCAGAGGCTGCACGCTTCGTGCCATCGCTAAAGACACTGTCCCACCACGGAACAGCTCGTCTCACGGGGGCGGAGTTCCTGGAGAAAGCCCGGGCATGCGATCTGGTGATCACGAGCTACGGCGTGGTCGGCAGGGACTTCAAACTCTTGGGACAGGTCGACTGGGATCGCGTGGTGCTCGATGAGGCGCAAGCGATCAAGAATTCCTCGACGAAGGCGTCGCAAAGCGTGCGTTCGCTGCCCTCGCGGCACCGCATCGCGCTGACGGGCACGCCGGTGGAGAATCGACTGTCGGAAATGCGGTCCATCCTGGACTTTTGTAACCCCGGTGTGCTGGGGTCGGCGTCCTTTTTCCGCAACCACTTTGCCAAGGCCATCGAGCGGGAAAATGATGAGATGATGACGCAGCGGCTGCGTGACCTCACTGCGCCGTTCATCCTGCGACGCCTCAAAACTGACCCGGCTGTGATCGATGACCTGCCGGAAAAGAGCGAGGAGATCCTAACCGTTGATATGACGGCAGAGCAGGCCGCGCTGTACACCGCACTGGTGGAGGACGTGAAGGAAAAGCTCGCGTCGGCGGAGGGGATCGCGAAGCGTGGCTTGGTGCTGTCCACCATTACCCGCATCAAACAGATCTGCAACCACCCGGCGCACTACCTGCAAGATGGCTCGCTGATGACCAGGCGTGGCAAGCACCGCTCTGGCAAGGTCAAGGCGCTGATGGATTTGGTGGCGACCTGTACGGAAAACGGGGAGAAGATGCTGATTTTCACCCAGTACAAGGCCTTCGGCGACCTCCTCGTGCCGTACCTGAGCGGGCGACTGAGCCGCGATATCCCGTTCCTGCACGGAGGCGTGTCCAAAACCGGGCGCGACCGCATGGTGGCCGAATTCCAATCCCCAGACGGTCCGCCTGCGATGATCCTGTCGCTCAAGGCAGGTGGCACTGGTTTGAACCTCACCGCTGCCAATGTGGTCGTGCACATGGACCGATGGTGGAACCCTGCGGTAGAAAACCAAGCGACCGACCGCGCATTCCGCATTGGACAGCGCCGCGACGTGCGCGTGTACAAGATGATCACGCGCGGCACCATGGAAGAATCCATTCAAGATATCCTGGACGGAAAGATGCACCTGGCCAGCGCCATTGTCGGCGCAGGCGAGGGGTGGATCACTGAGCTGTCCCCAGATGACCTGGCGCTGCTCATGAGTTACCGAGGGAGGGAATCGTAAATGTCGGTGCGCGCACGAAAAGACAATGTCATCTATGCCAACTTCGGTGGAAAGACCAGAGTAGAGACACCGCCACCGGCGGAAAAACGACGCACCGTCGGACTTTCCCACCAGCAGGCATTCATCAAAGAGATCTACGAGCTCCGCGCCGATTCAGGCAGGATTTCCCGTGGCATTGCCTACGCCCGCAATGGCAACGTCGTGTCTTTTGCCGTGCATAGAGACCGAATTCTCGCGTCAGTTGCAGGCTCACAGAACGACCCCTTCACCGTTGCCGTCGTTTTCCCTCGACGCGCCTCCGATGACATGCGCGCACTCACCACAGCGTTGCTCAGTGAACCCGGCTCGCTGGCGAATGCACGCGCCGGGCGGCTCACGCCGGGCATGGTCACAACCTTGCTCGCAGACGCTCCCACCGATGTCCGCATCCTCTGCGATTGCCCCGACAACTCTGATTGCTGCAAGCACGGGGTCGCTGCACTAGAGATTTTTGCAGACAAGGTAGGGCAGTCCCCGGCGATGCTCTTCGACATGCGCGGACTGAACTTCGCACAGCTCGAACGCACAATGCAGGAGGAAGCCCGCTCGCGCACTGCCTCCGTGAACGTTGACAACGAGCACTTTTGGGACGGCGGCGAGCTACCCACTTTGCCAAGCCCAAAGGTAGCTCCCGCCATCGACGACGCCGACCCAGACATCCTGCACAAGGCCATGCGCACCGTGTCCTACACGGCGGTGGAAGAGCTGCGGGCTGTGAGCGATTTGGAAGATCTCTACGATTTCCTCACTCGCCAACAATAAGGGCCGTGAGCAGGCATGTTCGAATGATTTCCGGATGGTGTCCGGGGCGCGTGATAGGAGTTGAGCCATGACAAACATTAGATTTCTGCACACCTCGGACTGGCAGATTGGAATGACCCGCTGGTTCCTCTCAGAGGAAGCTCAAGCGCGCTTCGACGCCTCCCGCTTAGCCGCCATCACACGATTAGGTGAGGTGGCGCGCGAGCATGACTGCGCCTTTATCGTGGTAGCAGGGGATGTCTTTGACGCGAACTCCTTGCACCCCCAAACCATGGGCCGAGCACTAGACACCCTCAAAGCACTACCTGTCCCGGTGTACTTACTTCCCGGCAACCATGATCCACTCACCGCCGATAGCATCTTCCACCGGACCGAGGCTCTGGAAAACGTGCACGTCATCGCGGATAGCACGCCCATCACGGTTGCCGAGGGAGTGGAAATCGTCGGTGCGCCACTACTTTCCAAACGCGCAGCCACCGACCTCGTTAGCCAGGCGCTCGCTCCGCTAATACCGTCCGGAACTACCCGTATCCTCGTCGGACACGGCCAGGTTGCCGCGCGCGGCGAATTCCGCCCCGACCTCATCGATCTAGCCACCGTCGAAGCCGCGCTTGCCGACGGGCGCATCGCCTATGTCGCGCTAGGCGATACCCACTCCACTGAATCACTTGGCTCCACTGGGGCAGTGTGGTTCTCTGGTTCCCCGGAAGTTACCGATTTCCGTGATCATGCCTCCATGTCCGGTGGCGAGAACAACTCGGGCAATGCCTTGGTTGTTGAGGTAGGTGATGCACTCAAGGTCACTCCAGTCAAGATCGGAACCTGGACGTTCGAGGCGCTGGATGAGGAACTCAATTCCCAGGAAGACGTGGCGGCCTTTCTCTCGAAGCTGCGAGCCTATCCAGATAAATCCCAAGTGGCTATTAAATATGGACTGCAGGGCACTCTGGATGTTGGGGCGTTGCGGGACCTCGAAACCGGTTTGGAGGAGCTTGAGCAGATTTTTGCTTCCCTTAAACCACGCGAGCGACGAATGGAATTGATGGCAGTCCCCACTGAGGATGACCTGGCCAACCTTGACATCACTGGCTACGCGCGGGAGGCACTGAAGGAGCTCATGGCTTCGGATGATCCCGCTGCTGACGCCGCCGTTCGACTCATGTTCCGACTAGCTCAGGGGGCCTAAGACATGCGCATTCATGACATTGAGATCTGCAACTTCCGCAGCCTGAAGCACTTCAAGCTCACCGATATCCCTGACAACGGTGTCATCGTCATTTCGGGAGACAACGAAGCCGGCAAGTCCACCGTGGTCGAAGCGCTCCAGTTGCTGCAAAACCCCAAGGTCAAGTTCGATTCCAACACCGCGCAGCTAAAGAGCATCCAAACCCTTGGTGATGATCAGCCAATTTTCGTATCCATGCGTGCGACCCTGGGGCCCGTGACTTTCCGCATTGCCAAGCAATACAAGAAGAAGACTTCAGCGGTACTGACTATTGAAGCGCCACGCCGGGCCGAGTACAAGGGCAAAGAAGCAGAAGACAAGTTCCGCGAACTGCTTTCCGAGCACCTTGATGTATCCCTCGCGCAGGCACTTTTGGTGCCTCAAGGTGAGGTAAATCCGGTGATCAACGCTGCCGGAATCCCCGCACTTGGTGCAGCATTGGAACAGCTCGATGGTGACGCCTCGAACACCGATGACACCGAACTAATGAAAGCAGTAGACGAGCGCTACCAGCGGTATTACACGCTGAAGGGTAAGCCTCGCTTGGAACTTGAGTCCGCTCAAAGTGAGCAGGATAAAGCGCTGGCGGAACTCGAGACAGCAGAGGCTGAGGTCCGCCGACTGGAGGACGATGTCGCCCACATCGAGCGCGAAAACCGCCGGCTTGCAGACGCTGCGGAAGCCATTCCCAACGCTAAGGCTGAGCTAGCTACGCGACGTGCCGAACACGAGAGCGCATTGCTGCAGCAGGCTGAGCTTGATAAAGCGATGGCGGCAGTACAAGCTGCTGAACATCGTCTTTCTGTTGCCATTGCTGCCCGGGAGCAACGGACGTTGCTGCAGACAGAATTGGTTGTCGCCAACAAGAAGTGCGTGGAACTAGGCGAAGCACTGGAAGACTTGCGTGCAGCTCAAGACACTCACATTCAGCGGATGGCCATTGCGCAGAAACAAGAGCAGGAGTCCACGAGCGCTGTGGCGCAGCTGCGACAGCAGCTCACTGTTGCGCGCCAGACTCTCGACCAAGCACGGGCCGTAACTGAACTTTCCAGCATCAAGGAAGTGCTGGCAGACCTCGACGCCCGTGATTCCGCGGTGCGCGAATTGCGCGAACGCATTCCGACGAACCCGGTCGAGGCCGCCACGATTCAAGCCCTCAACGAGGCCACACTCGCAGTAAAGATTGCCGAAGCAAAGGTGAGCGCACAGTCCGCAACTATTGCCTTGAGTGCCTCCAGCCCAACAACAGTTAAGGTGGCTGGAAAAGATGTCACGCTCGGCGAATGCAACATTGCGCTGACTGAAGAAACCAACCTGCAGATCGGTACAGTTTCCGCGACTTTTACCCCGGCTGCAGGTGGCGAGTCAGATAAAGCGCAGCTTTCTTCTGCTCGTGAAAAATTGCAGCATCTGCTGCGTGAGCTCGAATGTTCTGATGCCGATGAAGCACACGCGAAATTTGAAGCTGAACAAGAGCTGGTGCGTGCGTTGGACGCTGCGCTGCGCGAGCGGGATGTGGCTCTAGCGGGTAGAGACGAGAAGGCTCTTCGCGCTACAGCTGACGTGCTGGCTCGTAAAGTAGCTGAATCGGATCCGCACGAAGTAGACCTCGAAGCAGCAAAGCTTGAGGTTGAGAAGCTTGAAACCACGCTCGCCGAAGCTGAAAACGAGATGGAGGCTTCCAAGCGTGCTTTGGAATCCGAATCCAAGAACAACAAGATTGTTGAGCTCAAAGTGCAGGAAACCTACCTCGAGGCTGCCCAAAGTGAGAAAGAAAAGCTTGCCCAAACGCTCGCGACGGCTACACAAACAGAGCAGGAGTTGGATCAGGATGTCCAAACTGCCACCGCCCATGTAACCGAGGTTCAAGAGGAAGTTGAACGACTCAAGGCCGCAACTCCTGATATGCAATTGGTGAAGGGCCTGCTGGAAGGCGCCGAAGCAAAGCTGGAACAACTGCAAGTAACCATGCACAGCGCTGAAAAGAATATTGAGTTACGTCGTGGGCAGATCAACGCCGCCGAGGGCGCTGCCGAAGAACTCATTCGGTGCAGGGAAGCAGCGGAGGCTGCGCAGTATCGCTTTGATCGGGTTCTCGAACAAGCAAAGGGAATCGCTTTGCTGCGGGAGACGTTGCTGCGCCACCGCGATGAAGCTCGAGCCCGTTACGCTCAACCTTTCGCAGAAAAGCTGACTAGTTTGGCAAGCGTGCTTTTCGGGCCACAGGTCTCGTTTGAGCTGACGGATCAGCTAGACATCGAGCAGCGCATCCTCGATGACACTGCCGTCACGTTGTCTGATCTCAGCGGTGGCGCTCGGGAACAGTTGGGAATATTGACGCGCTTCGCCGTGGCCGAACTGGTGTCGGACCACGAGGGCGTACCAATCTTCCTTGATGACGCACTTGGCTATGCCGACGCTGAGCGACTTGCACGAATGAATTACCTGCTTGGGCTCATGGGTAAACAACACCAGGTATTTGTGCTTACCTGCATGCCTTCCCGCTATGCGGATGTGGTGGGCAAGCAAGCTTACGAAATGGCAGAGCTCAAGGCGGTGGAATAGCGAAAAGGCCAGGACGATTAGCGTCCTGGCCTTTGTGCTGGAGGTGATTAGCCCTGGCGAATTGCAGAGCCTTCGATCTCGATGTTGATTTCCTCGGCGAGGAGAACGCCACCGGTGTTCAGTGGGGCGTTGAAGTCAATGCCGAAGTCCTTGCGGTTGATCTTCGTGGTGGCTTCGAAGCCGAGGCGGGTCTGGTTGTAAGGGTCAACTGCAACGCCAGCAATCTCAACGTTAAGGGTGACTGGCTTGGTGATGCCCTTGATGGTCAGGTCGCCGGTCACGGTGCCTTCGGTGCCATTGATGTTGAACTCAGTAGCGGTGAAGGTCATCTCTGGGAACTGCTCAACGTTGAAGAAGTCCTCGCCACGAACGTGAGCGTCGCGGTCAGTGTTGCTGGTGTCGATAGAGGCGGTCTTAATGGTGGCGGTCGCGGAGTTATTCTCGCCATAGGAGAGGGAAGCCTCATATTCGGTGAACTCGCCGCGAACCTTGGTCACCATTGCGTGACGCAGCCAGAAGCCGATGCGGGAGTGGGTTGGGTCAAGAGCGTAGGTACCGTTGAAGTCAGACATTGTTTCTCCTTGAAAAAGTAATTATGGGGGACTGGTTCGTCCGTGGTACCCACACTAACCCATCAATGTTGACATGTCTACAACATTTACGGAATTATTTTCACAATGCTTGAAAGTGGTCATGTCAAATGTCACAATGATTTGGTTATTGTTGACTTTCTACATAGGCTATATGGCTAAATGTAGAAAGTAATTTCCAATAGTTTGCACCGCGAACATTTTTATGCAATCCCAGCTAGACAAGGTTGATAGCTATGACAACTAGCCCCCGTTGGCTCACTGACGACGAACAAGCTCTGTGGCGTCTCATTCTCGGTGGAATTAGGCACTTGGAACGAGGTATGGAGGACACGCTTCAGTCGGAGTCGGGACTCGGGGCTAGCGAATTTGCCGTCCTCGTAGTTCTTTCCGAGGCGGAACGTCGTTCACTACGACTTCGCGACCTTTGCCAGCAGCTTGAGTGGGATCGCAGCCGAGCTTCCCACCAGATCACCCGCATGGAGCGTCGAGGGCTCGTGGTCAAGGAAAAGTGCCCTGACGATGCACGTGGTGTCTTTGTAACCCTGACTGACGAAGGCATGAAGCGCCTGGAAGCAGCAGCTCCTGGCCACGTGGAATCCGTTCGCCGGATGGTCTTTGATCACCTCACTGTTGATGAAGCTGCAATGCTGAGCAAGTTCTTCGGCAAACTGATGGAGACCAATCCTCACGGATAAAAATCAGGGTGGACCTCAGGGTTGTACCTGATGTGGTCAGGTGGCGAAGTCGCAATACTGGAAAGTGAAAGAAGCGCCAAGGATTTCACTTCTCACGGAAAGGACCACGCCATGACCACCCCAAACAATGACTACACCCGCCAGGATGGAACCATCCCATTCCTCAACCGAAAGCTGCACCGCAGCAAGACAGATTCGATGCTTTTCGGTGTACTTGGCGGAATCGCTGAAACCTACAACATGGATGCGACTTTCTTGCGCATCATCGTCGCGGTAACCACGCTGTTCTTCCAGCCTATGGCACTGGTATACATCATCGCTGCATACCTAATGTGGAAGACCTAAAACGACCGACAAGCCCCTCCTGTGCGTCTAGGCAGGAGGGGCTTCTTGCTGTTTTTACTTAGCGCGTCTTGCGAGTTTGATCAATCCGATACCAACCAGCGCTAGCAGGCTACCTGCAAGAAGTACGAACGCAGAGTTGGCGCCGGTGTTGGCCAGCATGCGAGAGGTCTTCTGTGGCTGTCCTGTCTGCTGGGAAGCTGCCGGAGCAGGTGGAGCATTACGCACTCCCAACACGGCATCAGTCGGAGTTGTAGATGGCTCACTTGAGCCAGGGCTTCCTGGAATTGGAATCGGCAATGGGATTGGGATGATCGAATTGCCGGTGGTCGGGAATGCTGTGGTTACAGTTGTCGGTTGCGTCGGCGCGCTAGGGGTCGGTTCGCTAGAGACCGGCGCAGTGGAAGATGGCGCAGCGGAAGTCGGCTCCGTAGACGAAGTGGTCGAAGGTGCTGAAGAGGACACTGTGGAGCTGGTCGTCGCCACCGCCTGGAGGGTGTTGGTAAGTCGCAGTTGTACGTTGCTGGTTGATGCGATGGTCACTACTGCGGTCGCGCCGTCGTCAGAGATGGCAACGGATCCATCACCTGCATCGATGGTGGTGAACTTCGGGGTGTTAAAGGTGTAGCCGTCAATGGTCGGGAGGTTTACTTCGTGCAGTGTTACCTTCGTGCCAGCAGGTAGTTCGGTGCCACCGTTGGTGATCTTTCCTGCCGTGATGGTGTAGGTTTCCGTGCCGTCGAAAGAATCGGCGGGGGAGTCGATGATTGCCTCGACGGTGAAGGTGGTGTTCGCAGGAAGCGCTACCGAGCTGTCAGCCATCACTTTTTCGATGTCGAAGGATCCACGCGGAACACCTTCAATCGATCCGTCTCCGCCTTCTTCGCGAACGACCTTTTCGTACAAAGTCATGCCATTTACCGTGGCGGTGTTTTCAAAGCTGTCCTGGCTGTTCGCAGGTTTTCCGTCTTCAGTGACCGTGCGATAGAACAGGATGTAGATCTTGCTGTCATCCCACCCGCCAGTTGGCGCGGAGACGACGACGTCCGCGCTCGTCCGGGAGGGATCGACCGTGATGGACTGGATCGGCAGGTGGCTATCCGGAGACGGGTGCCACGGGTTGGTCTCGAACTGCTCCGGGGTCAGCTCATAGAAGCTAAAGTTGCCCGGTTCTTCTGGGAAGACGTGACCGCCACCGAGGGTGTCAGTGATGGTCAGCGGTGCGGTTCCAAGCTTTGCGACGTCCTCGCCCGAGATAATAACCGGCCAGACAAACTCGGTGTAGTTGTTTTCTGCCCAACCCCATTTTTGAGAGCCCGTGATGGAAGGGCTAACTGAGCCGACGATGCCGTCACCAGGTAGTGGCACCGTGACAAGTACTCCGTCCAGGATGAGTTCGACGGAGGTTTCGCCAGGTGCGGTGACTTCCTTGGCTTGAACTTCTATAGAAACAGTTCCGTTGACGTTATCCATGCCTGCGAAGGCGTCGTTAAGCGTGCATACCATTGAGGTTGGGGTGACTTGGCAGGTTCCGCCCTGGACGCCATCTGAGCTCACGAGGGGAAAGCTAAAGTTCTGGTCTGGGGAGATTTCGGGCGGGAATTCGATCTCGAAGGTTTCGCCGCCTTGGATGCCGTCTGGGGCGGACCAATCAAGGGTGAGTTGGGCGTAATCCCACTGTTGGAGCTGGTCCTTGGTCGTGGTGATCTGGGGATTGTCGAGAACGATATCGCCAACAGCTGCGCTGGCGCGGGGAGTGAAAGTAAGGGCTGAGACAATAACAAGAAAAGCTGTGAGGAAAACCCCAACAAACCTATTCGTAAGTGGCCGAGACACCGTCATTCCTTTCGCCTTGTACAGCATTGCGCAGCTGATATGCAGGAACACTTATGTGTTCTTGTCAACATCTCAGCTCGTGGCCAAGGCTACAAGGGAAATTTTAGAAAGACGGGAAAAGTCCAAGAATGAAATAGGTTTGTTGTAAAAAGTATATTTGCTAACTTAGCTTCTGTGGCGGGGCTAGCGGGCTACTTTCGAACCAGATTTGTAGAGCACGACCGACTGGGAATCATCGGCCTTTGAGCAGCCCACGAGCCTATTCCCGGGGACGTCAGGCCAGTTTTGTGGAGCTCCCGAGCCACAGTGCCAGCCGTCAAAATCGGCCATACCCCTCGACCCCTGAGGCTTAACCTCGCCACTGAAGTACTTTTGAACAATCCGCTTGGCCTCGTTGCAGTCGGTGCCTTCCTTGCGTACATAAATGTATTGCTCGCCGACGTAGGTCTGCTGAACGCCACACACCGAATTGATGCTGCCTGGCTTCGGCGGGAAGGTGTCGGAGAAATAGTCACCGGCAAAGGTCTGGAAGTAGTGATCATCGCGGGAGGCCTTAAAGGCGCCCAACTTGTCAGTTTCGAAGGTGTAGCCCTCGATCTGGACCTTTTCTTCAGGATTCAAAACTGCCGGAGTGGCCCCCTGGCCTGGATCTTCTTCCGAGTTGAGGACGGTAAAACCAGTTCCGGAATGCCATTGCACGGCGTTGGACTCCCAGTTCACTCGGCCACGGGTGTCGACAGGAGGGTCAACGAACTTTACGCCACAGTGAATGCTTTCAGGTTGGGAAGTGGGGAGGAAGCAGGACACCTTCCCATCTGGGGAAGAGATCGCGTACATGTTCAAAGCAGGATTGCGGAAATCGCCCTCCGCTCGCTGACCTGGGTCGGCTGCAGCAGAACTGCTAGGGGCGGATTGCTGGGACTCGCTGGCAGTCACGGTGACAACCTGGGGAGTTTCCGGAGCCGTGGAATTGCCGCAGGCTGCTAAGCCGAGGGCGCTCAACACAAGGATCGTATTCTTTAGCCGAATCATAGTGTTATCTTAAAGGGAAACTGCTGATTCTGGGGCCTAAACATGTCAAAAGCCGCGTCAAAAGACACGGCTTTTTGGCAAAAATTGTGCCCTCGAGAGGATTCGAACCTCCGACCTTTGGTACCGGAAACCAGCGCTCTATCCCCTGAGCTACGAGGGCGGGATCGCTGCGTAAGCGATGGAAAGATATTAACACCTGCGAGTGGGGCAGTGGAAACTGCCCCACGGCAAGTCAGTTAGTCGACCATGATCACGATGAGGGTACGTGGTCCGTGGACACCTTCGACACGAGAAAGCTCAATGTCGGAGGTGGCTGATGGGCCGGAAATCATGGTGGTTGGCTTGGCAGGATCGATGCGGGAGATCATTTCCGGCACCGAGTAGACCACAGAGTCGCGACGCACGATGCAAAGATGCACGTCGGGAACGAGGGTGAGAGAACGCCTGCCACACACATCGCCAGCAGTCAGGCAGATTGTTCCGGTTTGTGCGGAGGTGACGTGGGAATCTGTCACCACGGCATCGACTTCATTGAGGTCGCGCGGATCAGACTCGAGGTCATCTGGAGTGGCTGTGCCGGCGAAGCCGTCGAAAAGCGACGCGTCGAGGCCCGGTGCGTAGACCACTCGCTGGGCGCCGCGGTCGGTGAGCACCTCGGTGATCGTGGCTGCTAGTTCTGCCTCGGAACACTTTCTGACCTGTGCTTTGTAATCGAGCAGGCGATCTTCGAGTGTGTCCAGCAATTCGGCGACCGGGAGGTCAAACGTGGTGTGGTAGTCCCGGGGAACCGGGTGCGCTCCGGCAGGCGTGCCCGCGAGATCGTGGGCAGCATGGATGCGACGCAGGATCTCCTGTTTTGCGTCTTGATTCCTGTTATTCATGGCCCTTCTTTCGTTCTTCGGCGAGCAAGCGCTTGCCTTCCTCGCTGTTAAACCAGGTGCGGAAGCTCTTCTTTGGCGGGATCGGGGTATCGCGGGCGTCAGTCCAGCCGCCGAGGAAGCCCGGCAGCCAGGTGATGGCGCCCTTGGTGCCACCCATGACTCGTCCCATGAAGATCAGGCGCGCGATGAGGCTCCATAGGTGCTGATTTCCAAAAGCGAGGCCCACGCCTGCGAAAATGGCGTTTTCTGCAGGCGGCTTGGCGTTCTCGATCTTCTTGAGGCGCAGTTCCAGGAGGGCATCGGTGATCGGGATTTTGACCGGGCACACCTCGTTGCAGCGTCCGCACAGCGTGGATGCATAGGCAAGCGATGCGTTGGGGTCGTGGTGGTCAGCGAATCCGGTCAGCTGTGGCGTGAGGATTGCGCCGATCGGGCCTGGATAGGTGGACCCGTATGCATGGCCACCTGCACGTTCGTACACAGGGCACACATTGAGGCACGCCGAGCAGCGGATGCACTTCAGCGCCTCACGGCCGATCGGATCGGACAGCACGGCAGTACGGCCATTATCGACGAGCACCACGTGGAAATTCTGCGGGCCGTCGCCCGGCGTCACGCCCGACCACGTAGACACGTATGGCGCCTGGCGCTCACCAGTTGACGAACGTGGCAGCAGCTGCAGGAATACCTCAAGGTCCTGGAAGGTGGGGAGCAACTTTTCGATGCCCATCACGGAGATCAGAGTTTCCGGCAGGGTCAGGCACATGCGACCGTTGCCCTCGGACTCCATGATGGTGATAGTGCCAGTTTCGGCGATACCGAAGTTGGCGCCGGAAATTGCGACCTTGGCCTGCATGAACTGTTCGCGTAGGAACATGCGGGACGCCTCTGCCAGCTCCGCAGGTTCATTGGTCAGCGACTCGTCGGTGTTTGGCATTTCGCGCAGGAAGATCTCGCGAACTTCAGAGCGGTTGCGGTGAATTGCAGGTACGAGGATGTGGGATGGGCGATCGCCACCGAGCTGCACAATCAGCTCGGCCAGGTCAGTTTCCTGGGCCTCAATGCCTGCCTCGCGCAGCTGCGAGTTCAGGTTAATTTCCTGGGTAGCCATCGACTTGATCTTGACTACCTTCTTTTCGCCCGTCTCCTGCACCAATTGGGTGACAATCTCACCGGCTTCCTTGGCGTCGCGGGCCCAGTGGACATGGCCACCACGAGCGGTGACGGCTGCTTCGAATTGCTCAAGCAGCTCCGGAAGGCGAGCCATCACATCGCGCTTGATGTTGGAGCCAGCTTCGCGCAGTGCTTGCCAATCGTCCAGCTCATCGACCACATTCTGGCGCTTGCCACGAATCGTGGTGGTCGCGTGGTGAAGGTTCTTGCGCTGGGTTTCATTGCGCAGGCCGTCGTGAGCTGCTTTGGTGAACGGGCGGTCGCCGTGCAGCAAGCTGATGTCGGCTGCGCGTGGTGGCAGGGTAGGGGTGCCGAGTTCTACTTTCACAGGATTGCCTCCTTACCGTAGATCGCGGAAGTTGGGGACCAAGGATGCTCTTTGGTGGAAGCCAGGATTTCCGCCAGGTGCAGCACTCGCACACCCGTCTTTTGGCGGGCGAGGCCACCACCGATGTTCATCAGGCAAGAAGCGTCGCCGGCGGTGACATACTCGGCTGGAGTCTCAAGCACGTGTCGCACCTTGTCCTGCATCATGGCGGCGGACACTTCGGCGTTCTTCAGCGAGAAAGTGCCACCGAAGCCGCAGCATTCTTCCACATTGGGAAGCTCGTGCAGCTCTAGTCCTTCGACATTGCGGAGGAGTCGAAGTGGGCGATCGCCAACCTCGATAAAGCGCAGGCTGTGGCAGGACGCGTGGTAGGTGACCTTGTGTGGGAAGTAGGCGCCCAGCTGGTCGGTTCCTGCGATATCGATGAGGAATTCCGAGAGGTCGTAGGTCTTGGCGGCGGCTTTGCGGGCGCCGTCGACAAGCGCGGCGTCACCGTAACGCTCCGCGACGTGTTCGTGCTGTTCGCGGACAGCGCCGGTGCAGGAGCCGGATGGGCAGACGACGTAGTCGATGGATGGGTCGGCAAAGGCGTCGACATAGTTCCGGATTTGTGGGATCGCTTGTTTTTGGTATCCGGTGTTGACATGCATTTGACCGCAGCAGCTTTGCTCAGGTGGGAAAACGACCTCGTATCCCAGGCGGGACAGGATCACTGCTGTTGCTTTTACTGCGTCCGGGAACATGACATCGCCGATGCATGTGGAAAAGAGTGCTATTCGCATATGTTTCCTTTAAGGATTGCGGACTGAATCAAAAGCTCGAGATGGCTATCAACGCACTTCCTAGCCATCGCGGACTGTTACCCAGGATACCTGAATAAAACCGCGTGAAGCTTGTCTGAATCGAGAAAGAAAAATCACAGAAAAATGGGTTGCGTTAACCCATATCTATCAATGCATAGTGGAAAAGGCATGGATTTGGCATCCATAAGAATCTCCCAAACGGGATTAGAATGTTGCTGAGCGGATGCCAAACTCAACACAACTCAACGTTTGGATGTAGCAAATGCAAAATACTGAGGTCTTTAAACCGGCGATCGACGCCGTAGCAGGCAATCTGCCTCTCACCGCCTTGGCTGGAATTTCACCGCTGTTGACATTCTTCCTCTGCCTGATGGGCCTGAAAATGAAGGCCCACACGTCTGCGGCAGTGTCCCTGGTGGTCGCGCTGCTAGTGGCAATCTTTGGCTTCAGAATGCCTACTGACTTGGCGCTGCTGTCCATGTCCGAGGGCATTGTGTTCGGCCTCTTTCCGATCGTGTTCATCATCTGGATGGCGGTGTGGATCTACGACCTCACCGTGCGCGCTCGCCGATTTGAAGACCTGCGCCAAATCTTCGCAGCCCTGGGTAGGGGAGACAAGCGCGTCCAGGCGCTGCTCATCGCGTTCTCCTTCGGCGGCTTGCTCGAAGCGCTGGCTGGCTTCGGCGCTCCGGTTGCCATTGTGACTGCGATGCTGCTGGCCATCGGCCTCAAGCCCATCAAGGCAGTCATTACGACGCTGGTGGCTAACACCGCACCTGTCGCGTTTGGCGCCATGGCCATCCCGGTCACCACGGCCAGTATTCTCTCGGAACGCCCGCTCCACGACGTCGCCTCGACCACCGGTTTGCTCATGGCAATCCTGGCCGCCGTCGTTCCTTTTGTCCTGTGCTTTGTCCTGGACGGAATGCGTGGGTTCCGCCAAATTTGGCCGGTCGCACTCGTACTCGGACTTACGTTTAGCGGCGGGCAGTTCGTGGCCTCCAATTATCTCACCTACGAACTCACCAACGTGGTCGCCAGCCTCCTGTCCCTGACCGTTGGCATCGTTTTCCTCAAGATGTGGGGGCCGAAGACACCCGATGAGCAGCAGTCCGAAGTCTCGGCTACCCCGCTCACTAAGGTAGGCGCGGCACTGGCATTGTTCCCGTACCTGCTGGTGGTGGTTGTCTTTGGCGTCGCAAAGCTCTGGCGACTCGGCGTCGATCTCCCCGCAGCGCTCGCAGCCACGGACATCAAAATCCCATGGCCCGGCCTACACGGTCACCTGGCCACCAACGGCACACTGTTCAACTTCAACTGGCTTTCCGGCCCTGGCACTCTGTTGCTGCTCTGCGGTGTGGTCACCACCATCGTGTACTCCCGCGCCGACACGTCCTTCAAGGTCAGCGACGGCCCCCGCGAGCTTATCGACGGCCTCGGCCGCATGAAGTTCAGCTTCCTTACCATCGCGCTGGTCATGGGCCTTGCCTACGTGATGAACTTCTCGGGCCAGACCACGGCAATCGGCGCCGTACTCGCAACCACTGGATCGATCTTCCCAGCGATTTCTCCGGTCCTTGGTTGGGTGGGTACCGCGGTTACGGGCTCCGCTACCTCGTCAAACGCGCTCTTTGCCTCCATGCAGGCCAGCACAGCCACCCAGATTGGTGTAGATCCGACCTTGCTGGTGTCCGCGAATGCCGCTGGTGCGGTGACCGGCAAGATGCTGTCTCCGCAAACTGTCGCCATCGCTGCAGCTGCAGCGAACATGGATCATGGCGAAGCGGAGATCATGAAGGCGATCATCGGATTTTCGCTCGGCCTCCTCGCCTTCATGTGTGCTGTCGTGTTCACGCTCGCATAAAAACCGCATGGTGAATTCGGGGCGTTGTTAATAAGTGCACTAGGATAGGCGAACGTGACTCCTGCAGACCTCAGTACTCTTATTAAGACAACCGCCACGGACGTTCTCTCGGCCAAAGGCCTCGATACCTCTGCGCTGCCTGCGGAGGTAGTAGTTGAGCGTCCACGTAACCCAGAACATGGTGATTACGCGACGAACTTGGCGCTGCAGATCGCCAAGAAGGTGGGCGTGAACCCACGCGAACTCGCTACCTGGCTTGCTGAGGCTCTCGGCAAGAACGAGGCCATTGAGATCGCCGAGATCGCAGGACCTGGCTTCCTGAATATCCGCCTGGCTGCAGCTGCGCAGGGTGGCATCGTCACGACCATTCTCGATGCTGGTCAGGCCTACGGTAACAATGACGATTTCCAGGGCACCAAGGTCAACCTGGAGTTCGTCTCCGCGAACCCGACTGGCCCAATCCACCTGGGTGGCACCCGCTGGGCTGCCGTCGGCGATTCCCTCGGCCGCATCCTGGCAGCCAGCGGCGCTGACGTGATCCGAGAGTACTACTTCAATGACCACGGCGAGCAGATCAACCGCTTCGCTCGCTCCCTCGTTGCTGCTGCCAAGAATGAGCCAACGCCAGAGGACGGCTACGCAGGCGAATACATCAATGACATCGCAGCTGCAGTAGTTCAGAAGAACCCTGATGTCCTGTCGCTGGAACAGGATGAGATGCAAGAGACCTTCCGCGCTGAGGGCGTGGAAATGATGTTCGCGCACATCAAGAAGTCCCTGCACGAGTTCGGCACCGACTTTGATGTCTACTTCCACGAGAACTCCCTCTTCGAGTCCGGTGCAGTGGACAAGGCAATCGAAACGCTGAAGTCCAACGGCAAACTATACGAAAAGGACGGCGCCTGGTGGCTCCGCGCCACCGAATTCGGTGATGAAAAGGACCGCGTTGTAATCAAGTCCGACGGCAACGCCGCCTACATCGCAGGCGACATTGCCTACGTGGTGGACAAGATCGAACGTGGCCACGACCTGTGCATTTACATGCTTGGTGCAGACCACCATGGCTACATCGCTCGTCTCAAGGCGTCCGCAGCAGCGCTCGGCTACAACCCAGATTCCGTCGAAGTCATGATCGGCCAGATGGTGAACCTGGTGCGCGACGGCAAGGCCGTTCGCATGTCCAAGCGCGCTGGTACCGTCATTACCCTGGATGACCTCGTTGAGGCAGTGGGTGTTGACGCCGCTCGTTACTCCCTGATTCGTTCCTCCGTAGATTCCTCCTTGGACATCGATATGGGCCTGTGGGCGTCGCAAAGCAGCGAAAACCCGGTCTACTACGTGCAGTACGGGCACGCACGTCTGTGCTCCATCGCGCGTAAGGCGGCTGAACTCGGCGTCGAGGCAGCAACGGACAACCTTGAGCTGCTGACCCATGAGCGCGAGGGCGACCTCATCCGTACCCTCGGTGAATTCCCAGCAGTGGTAAAGTCCGCAGCTCAGCTGCGTGAACCACACCGCATCGCTCGTTTCGCTGAAGAGCTCGCTGGTAGCTTCCACCGTTTCTATGACTCCTGCCAGATCCTGCCAAAGGCTGGCGAGGAGAAGGAACCAATTCACGGCGCGCGCCTGGCACTCGCAGCTGCAACCCGGCAGACACTGGCCAACGCCCTGCGACTCGTAGGCATTAACGCACCGGAAAAGATGTAATGGACTTTAACGACCTCCCAGCTCACGTCTGGCCACGCACGGCGCGTCGCGAAGAAGACGGCGTCGTCACCATCGGTGGCGTACCTTTGCCTGACTTGGCAGAGGAATTCGGCACGCCACTGTTCGTAGTGGACGAGGATGACTTCCGTTCCCGCTGCCGTGACATGGCGGATGCCTTCGGTGCGGATAACGTGCATTATGCCTCCAAGGCATTCCTGACTCGCACCATCGCTCGGTGGGTGGATGAGGAAGGACTCAGCCTCGACGTAGCCTCGCAAAACGAGCTGGGCATCGCCCTGGCAGCGGATTTTCCTGCAGAGCGCATCACCGTGCACGGCAACAACAAGTCGGTGGCGTTTCTGCAGGCCTGCGTGGATAACTCCGTGGGAGCCGTTGTCCTGGACAACGCGACGGAGCTGGAAATGCTCGACCTCATCGCAGCGAAGTCAGGGAAGACCCAGCGCGTACTCGTGCGCGTGAAGCCAGGCGTAGAGGCCCACACCCACGAGATGATCGCCACCGCCCATGAAGATCAGAAGTTCGGATTTTCTCTCGCCTCCGGTTCCGCTAAGGAAGCTGCTCTGGCTGCCCAAAAGGCGGAAAACCTTGAATTGATCGGACTGCATTGCCACGTCGGCTCCCAGGTCTTCAACGCTAACGGCTTCAAGCTTGCGGCGGAGCGCGTGCTTGGGTTGGTCGGTGATCTCCATGACGAAATTGGTGCCTCGCTGTTCGACACCTTCACGGTGCTCGATCTCGGTGGTGGCTACGGCATTGCCTATACCGCTGATGAAGCGCCACTCGACGTGGCGACCGTGGCAGCTGACCTGATTACCACCGTGGGTAAGTTCGCTGCAGAATTGGGGCAGCCAACCCCAACGGTGATGGTGGAGCCGGGTCGCGCAATCGCAGGTCCATCCACGGTCACGATGTACGAGGTGGGCATGATCAAGGACGTGCACGTCACCGATACTCAGACGCGTCGATACGTCGCTGTTGACGGAGGCATGAGCGATAATATTCGCCCAGCTTTGTACCAGGCGAAGTACGACGGCCGCGTGGTCAATCGCTTCGTTGATGGAGAAACAACGGACACCCGTATAGTTGGCAGCCACTGTGAGTCTGGCGATATTTTGATCGACAACGAGCAGTACCCAGATGACATCGAGCAGGGAGATTTGTTCGCACTCGCCGCAACCGGCGCATACTGCTACGCAATGTCCTCCCGCTACAACCAGTTTGGTCGTCCCGCCGTGGTCAGCGTGCGCGGTGGCCGTGCCAAGCTCATGCTGCGCCGTGAAACCTTGGATGACATCCTCTCTTTGGAGGGGTAACCCGTAGTCACCGTACGAATAGTCTGCAATAATATGGAAACTATTCGTACGCTTCGACGTTAGGGGAAATCCAATGAGTGAATCAGTTCGCAAAGTCGGTGTGGCAATTCTGGGCCATGGCACCGTGGGTAGCGAGGTGCTTCGCTTGATGGGTGAGTACGCCGAGGATCTGCGCCACCGCATCGGTGGTGAGCTGGAGATCAAGGGTGTGGCTGTCTCGGACGTCGAGAAGCACAAGGATTCTCCAGCTGCACACCTCATGACCACGGACGCCATGTCGCTCATCGAGCGCGCGGACGTCGACATCGTGGTCGAGGTCATCGGTGGCATCGACTACCCACGCCAGCTCGTCCTCGCAGCGCTGAACGCCGGCAAGTCCGTCATCACCGCGAACAAGGCGCTGGTTGCCGCCCACTCCGCCGAGCTTGACGACGCCGCGGACCGCGCCGGAGTCGACCTGTACTACGAAGCTGCCGTGGCAGCCGCCATCCCAGTGATCGGCCCACTGCGTCGTTCGTTGGCTGGCGATCGGGTAGTGGCTGTGAAGGGCATCGTCAACGGCACGACGAACTTCATCCTCGACGCGATGGATTCCACCGGCGCTTCCTACGACGACATGCTGGCTGAGGCCACCCGCCTGGGCTACGCAGAAGCCGACCCAACCGCAGACGTTGAGGGACACGACGCAGCGTCCAAGGCCGCCATCCTGGCATCCCTGGCGTTCCACACTCGCGTGACCGCTGATGACGTGTACTGCGAGGGCATTTCCAAGGTCACCGCAGCCGACATTCAGGCTGCAAAGGCCGCCGGTTACACCATCAAGCTGCTGGCCATTTGTGAGCGCATCGGTGACAAAGTCAGCGCCCGCGTCCACCCAACTCTCGTGCCGCGTGAGCACCCGCTGGCGAGCGTTTCTAAGTCCTTCAATGCCGTGTTCGTGGAGGCAGAGGCTGCAGGTCGCCTGATGTTCTACGGCAATGGTGCCGGTGGTGCCCCGACTGCTTCTGCAGTCTTGGGTGACCTCGTTGGCGCCGCTCGTAACAAGGTGCACGGCGGCCGCGCACCAGGTGCATCGACCTACGCCAACATGGAGATCGCTGACTTCGGCGACGTGGAGACCCGCTACCACGTGGACATGGATGTCAACGACCAGTTGGGCGTGCTGGCTCGCATCGCGGATCAGTTCTCCCACGCGGGTGTTTCCCTGCGAACCGTGCGCCAGGAAGAAAAGGGCGAGAACGCGCGCCTGATCGTGGTCACCCACCACGCATTCGAGCGTGATCTTGCTGGAGTGGTGGAAAAGCTCAAGGGCATGGACGAAGTAAAGTCTGTTAACAGCGTTATCCGACTGGAGAGTGAGTAAACAATGAACGCAATTCACCGTGGCTGGAAAGGCCTGATCAACGAGTACCGCGCGTACATGCCATTCGGCGACGACGTTGAGGCCGTCACCCTTCTCGAAGGTGCCACCCCGCTGATTCGTGCCAATCACCTCTCCGAAATCACCGGCTGTGAGGTCTACCTCAAGGTTGAGGGCGCCAATCCAACTGGTTCCTTCAAGGACCGTGGCATGACCGTTGCCGTCACCGACGCCGTCCACCAGGGCAAGAAGGTGCTGATGTGCGCCTCCACCGGTAACACCTCCGCATCTGCTGCAGCCTACGCCGCCCGCGCCGGCATCAAGTCCTGCGTGCTGATCCCAGAAGGCAAGATCGCCATGGGCAAGCTGGCCCAGGCTGTCATGTACGGCGCCGAAATCATCCAGGTCAAGGGCAACTTTGACGACTGCCTCGAACTCGTCCAGAAGACCTGCGCCGAATACCCAGAGATCGCACTGGTGAACTCTGTGAACCCAATGCGCATCGAGGGCCAGAAGACGGCCTCCTTCGAAATCATCGACGTGCTTGGCGACGCCCCAGACATCCACGCACTGCCAGTGGGCAACGCCGGCAACATCACCGCCTACTGGAAGGGCTACAAGGAATTCCACGCTGCGGGCAAGGCCACCAAGCTCCCTCGCATGCTGGGCACCCAGGCAGCAGGTGCGGCACCGCTGGTGGGCGGCGCTCCAGTGCTCGAGCCGGAGACCATCGCCACCGCAATCCGCATCGGTAACCCAGCTTCCTGGAACGGCGCGATGAACGCTAAGGAAGAGTCCAACGGTCGCTTCCATGCAGCCACCGATGAGAAGATCCTCGAAGCTTACCGACTCATCGCTGCCAAGGAAGGCGTCTTCGTCGAGCCTGCTTCCGCAGCCTCCGTCGCTGGCGTTCTCGCAGCTCACGAGGATGGCTGGCTTGAGCCAGGCCAGACCGTCGTCTGCACCGTGACCGGCAATGGCCTCAAGGACCCAGACACCGCACTGCTGTCCATGTCTGAGCCTCACCCAATCGAGGTCGACCCGGCAGCCGTCGCCGTCGCACTCGGACTGAAGTAATGCGCGAGCTCGAGATCGGCACGCGGGTCCACATCCGCGTGCCCGCTTCCTCCGCCAACCTCGGCCCGGGCTTCGACACCCTGGGTATCGCGCTGAGCCTTTACGACGACATCGAGGCCGAAGTCATCTCCGAAGGCCTCGAGCTCACCATCGAAGGCGAAGGCGCTGACGTGCTTCCTCGCACCGAGAAGCACCTGGTCATTCGTGCCATTAACTTGGGACTGTCGGAGGCAGGAGTTTCAGCACCAGGCCTGAAGGTGCACTGTGTCAACCGCATCCCGCAGTCCCGAGGGCTCGGCTCTTCTGCTTCGGCGGCGGTCGGTGGTATCGCCATCGCCCAAGCGCTGTCCGGCGGTGTGCTCACAACAGAGCAGATGGTGCACCTTTCTGCCACCTTCGAAGGACACCCGGACAATTCCTCGGCGTCGGTCCTGGGCGACGTCGTAGTGTCGTGGACCGAAAGCCAGGACGGTGAAACTGTCTACAAGGCAGTGACAGTTCCTGCTCACCCCGCCATCAAAGCGACCGCCATCGTTCCGGCGACGCATGCCTCAACCAGCGAGGTTCGCAAGGTTCTGCCGGCATCCATTCCGCACGTCGACGCACGATTCAACGTCGCGCGCGCAGCCCTGCTCACGCACGCCATCCAACACGACCCATCCCTGCTGTTCGAAGCCACCAAGGATCGACTCCACCAGGGATACCGGGCCAAGGCACTGCCAGTGACCACCGATTGGGTCGAGCGCATGCGTGGCAAGGGACTAGCAGCATTCGTCTCCGGCGCAGGGCCAACCGCATTGGCGCTGCACACCGATGATTTTCCTGCTGAGCTGCAGGAAGCCGCCCTCGCAGAGGGACACCGGGTTTTTGATCTGGAGATCGCCGCAGGCGTCGAGGTCGTCTAGAAATCTTTCCCCTATTAGGACCAGGTTTTGGGCAAAAGCCCAGGATAGGCGGTCCAAACAGGGGATGTTTTTCTTTCCGGGGCAAATCTTTCCCCCATTTGGACCCGTTTTCCGGCAAATCACCAGGTCGCCCTGTCCAAATACGGGAAAGATTTCCGCTATTTCTTGCTTTCGCCTGGGCCCTGCAACTTGATGACGTGGTATTCGCCGTCGGCAAGGTGCCCTCGCAGGTCCTTCTTGTCGAATTTGCCCACGGAAGTTTTGTCGATGAAGTCGACGAAGGCCCAGTATTCGGGCAGCATCCAGCGGGGTAGTCGTTCGCGCAGGGAATCGCGGAGGCGCTCGGCGGTGGCTTTGGTTGGTTCGACGCCGTCGTGGAGAACGGTGACAGCGAGTGGGCGTTCGCCCCATTTGTCGTCGGGGAAGCCGATGACGGCGGACTCGACCACGTCCGGGTGCTCCATGACCATGTTCTCCAGCTGGACGGAGTAGATCCATTCGCCACCGGAGCGGATGACGTCGCGGGCGCGGTCTTCAACGGTGAGGAAGCCGTCGGCGGAAACGGAGCCGACGTCGCCGGTGCGCAGCCAACCATCCTCGGTGAATTGCTGTGGAGCGTCCTCGACGGCCTCGTCGCGGAAAACGGAGGCTGGGCCGTGATTATCGGTAGCAACGGAGTGGTAGTAGCGACCGGTGACCCACGGGCCGCGGACTTGGATTTCGCCTTGGTTGGTGTCGGAGGACGCCATGATTCGGCCGTCGTTGACCACTCGGTATTGCACAGAGGCGGGGAAGCGGCCCTGGCTGATGCGGTACTGCCAGCGCTGGTTACCGGAAACACCTCGCGGTGGGCGGGCGACGGTGGCCACGGTGCCGGTTTCCGTCATGCCCCACACGTGCACGATGTCCACGCCGTAGCGCTCTTCCCAGAGCTTGATTAGCACTGGTGGCACCGGGGAGCCGCCGACAAAGATCTCCTGCAAACTCATGCGCTCCGGCGGATTGGACAGGTAGTGCACCATGAGCGAAATCCAAATGGTTGGTACGCCATGCGCCACGCGCGGGTGCGTCTTCGCGATGATCTCTGCCAGCCCCTGAGACGACGTCTCAGTGCCAGGGAACACCAGGGGAGTGCCCGACATGAACGCAGCCAGCGGTACGCCCCAAGACAGCACGTGATAGATCGGGATACAGCAGAGGAATGGGTCGCCGTGGGCGATGCCCATCGAATCCTGGGTCCGCAGGCTCAACGTCTGCAGGTAGAGCGAACGATGGGAATACGCAACGCCCTTCGGGGCGCCGGTGGTGCCGGTGGAATAGCAGATGGCGGCTGCCGTTCGCTCGTCGAGCACGGGCCAATCGTAGGTGGAGGGACGGCCGTCGAGAAGCGCCTCAAATGAGTGCAGCTCGATGCGTTCGGGCAGCTCAGAGCGGTCGATGGTGGAGGTGCCCGTTACGACGACCGCGCGCACCTTGGGGCAGTTGGGGAGGAGCGGCCAGAGCACCGGCACCAGGCTCGGCTCGACGACGATCACTTCCATCTCGGAGTGATTGATGATGTGTTGAATCTGATCGCCCATGAGCTGCTTGTTGAGCGGAGTGAAGACGGCGCCCTTGCACATCGTGCCAAACATCACCTCGAGGTGTTCGACACGGTTCGTCATGAGTGAACCGACGCGTTGGTCGGCATCGACACCCAGGGCCGAGTCCAAAACGTGAGCGAATCCGGCAGCGCGAGCAGCAATGAGGGAAAAAGTCTGTTCAACAGGCCCCTCATCGGTCCAGGTAGTGACGGTTGTGTCGCGGTGGACGGACTTGGCGTAGTCCAGGATTCGGGAAACCAGCAGCGGAATATCCTGCATCGTGCTCAGCATGAGATCTACTCTAGCTGTCCGAGGCGCAGCCTATGCACAGTCAATGCCAACTATTGTTCAGCCATGCGCTACACTTGTGCGTGAACCGACATAGCTACCGTAATCGCGGACTTTTCACGCGGGTCGGCTTCCCTTATTTATTTCGACGCCGGAATCCCGGAACACATCGTCTTCGGACCTGCGTCACACATGGTGTTAAGCACCTCATAATGAATTCCACCGATGCTTCCAGACTGCCAAAGTTGGGCAGATGACCTGGTTAAGCGCGAAAGGACCTCTGTGACTCAAGCAGAAAGCGCCACCTCAAACAACGGCGCTCCTACCAACCTTGTCGCACTCCGTATGCCAGAGCTTCGCAAGATTGCGGAGGAACGAGGCATCCGAGGTATCTCCGGATTGCGCAAGTCCGAGCTGATCGCTGCCATCGAAGCAGGTGGCGCAGCTGCTCCAGCTCCAAAGAACACCCGCACGAAGCGTCAGGCAGTAGAGCCAGTGGAGCCAGCTCCAGCGCAGGAAGAAAAGCGGGAGGAAAAGCAGGAAGAAGCGCAGGCGACTCGTCCATCCCGTCGCCGTCGTGTCACCACCAAGGCGCAGGATGCTGAGCAGCCAGCGCCAGAGAAGGTAGAAGCTGCAGCTGAAGAGGAAGCCTCGACCGAAGACTCTTCTTCGAACGAGCCAAAGTACGAGTCCCGTTCTGCTGCTCGTCGCGCTCGTCGTAACCGCGCACGTCACGCTCAGCGCGAAGAAAACCGCGAAGAAAACC
The DNA here is from genome assembly GCF_037572395.1 of Corynebacterium sp. H130. Lineage (NCBI taxonomy): Bacteria > Bacillati > Actinomycetota > Actinomycetes > Mycobacteriales > Corynebacteriaceae > Corynebacterium > Corynebacterium sp. H130. The sequence goes on from NZ_JBBHLA010000005.1 coordinate 119,950, forward strand.
GCGAAGAAAACCGCGAAGAGTCTCGTAGCGAAGGCCGCGAGGACACCCCACAGGAGCCACAAGCGGAAGCAACCTCCGACAACAATGGTGGCGACGCAGCTCAGACCTCCGACAACGCACAAGACAACTCGAACGAAGGGGGCCGTGACCGCGGTGACCGCGGCGAGCGCCGTGGCCGTCGTAACCGCCGTGAACGTGGCCGTAACCGCCGCGACCGCGAGGGCCGTGGCGACCGCGAGAACCGCGACAATGATGAGATCCGCGAAGATGATGTTCTGCAGCCAGTAGGCGGCATTCTGGACATCGTGGACAACAACGTCGCTTTCGTGCGCACCACCGGCTACCAGGCCGGCCCTGCTGACGTCTTTGTCACCCAGCAGATGATCCGCAAGTTCGGTCTGCGCCGCGGCGATGCCATCACTGGCCAGGTGAAGATGCCTCGCGAGGGCCAGCACCAAGGTGGCCGTGGCCGTCAGAAGTACAACGCACTTGTTCGCGTTGACTCTGTGAACGGTAAGACCGTTGATGAGGCCCGCAACCGCCCAGAGTTTGCCAAGCTCACTCCGCTGTACCCGAACCAGCGTCTGCGCCTGGAAACGGATCCAAAGATCCTGACCACCCGCGTTATCGACCTGATCATGCCTATCGGTAAGGGCCAGCGCGCACTGATCGTGTCCCCACCAAAGGCTGGTAAGACGACGATTCTGCAGAACATTGCCAACGCGATTGCTACCAACAACCCTGAGTGCTACCTCATGGTTGTCCTGGTGGACGAGCGTCCGGAAGAAGTCACGGACATGCAGCGCAGCGTGAAGGGCGAAGTCATTGCTTCCACCTTCGATCGTCCGCCAAGCGAGCACACTGCCGTCGCTGAGCTTGCCATTGAGCGCGCAAAGCGCCTCGTGGAGCAGGGCCAGGACGTCGTTGTGCTGCTCGACTCCATCACCCGCCTGGGCCGCGCTTACAACAACAGCTCCCCAGCATCCGGCCGTATCCTCTCCGGTGGTGTGGACTCCAACGCGCTGTACCCACCGAAGCGCTTCCTGGGCGCTGCCCGCAACATCGAAAACGGTGGCTCCCTCACGATCATCGCTACCGCCATGGTCGAGACCGGTTCCGCTGGCGACACCGTCATCTTCGAAGAGTTCAAGGGCACCGGTAACGCCGAGCTCAAGCTGGATCGCAAGATTTCCGAGCGCCGCGTCTTCCCAGCCGTCGACGTCAACCCATCCGGCACCCGTAAGGACGAGTTGCTGCTCGCTCCTGAGGAAGCTCGCATCATGCACAAGCTGCGTCGCATCCTCTCTGCGCTGGACAACCAGCAGGCCATTGACCTATTGATCAAGCAGCTGAAGAAGACCAAGTCCAACGGCGAATTCCTCATGCAGGTTGCTTCCTCCGCGCCAATGGCAGCGGATGCCGCCAATGAGGAGGACTACTCCTAATGGCATCTGAAGTTTCCGTTGTCGACGACATCCTCTCGGAGTACCAGGGCCTGGAAATGCAGATGCAGGACCCAGAGTTCGCCAACGATGCTGCCCGCGTGCGCAAAGTGGGCAAGCGATACTCTGAGCTGCAGCCGATCATCAACTGCTACCGTGAGCTGAAGCAGGCCCAGGAAGACCTGGCTGAAGCAAAAGAATTGGCATACGAGGACCACGACTTCCAGTCGGAAGTCGATCGTCTCGAGCCGCGCGTCCTGGAACTGGAAGAGCAGCTCACCGACCTGCTCGCGCCACGAGACCCACACGATGGCGACGACATTGTCATGGAAATCAAGGCCGGTGCCGGCGGTGAAGAGGCAGCCCTCTTCGCCGGCGACCTGCTGAAGATGTACCAGAAGTACTGCGAAAAGCACGGCTTCGCCACCGAAATCCTCGGTCTTGCCGAATCCGACCTTGGTGGCGTCAAGGACATCACGATCTCGATCCGCTCCAAGCAGCCATCCCGCGATGGTGCCTGGTCCGTGTTCAAGTTCGAAGGTGGCGTTCACCGCGTGCAGCGCATCCCAGTGACAGAGTCCCAGGGGCGCATCCAGACCTCCGCAGCCGGCGTGCTGGTGTACCCAGAGCCTGACGAGGTCGAAGACGTGCAGATCGACGACAAGGACATCCGCGTCGACGTCTACCGTTCCTCCGGTAAGGGTGGCCAGGGCGTGAACACCACGGACTCCGCAGTCCGCATTACGCATCTGCCAACCGGCCTCGTGGTCACCTGTCAGAAGGAACGCTCGCAGATCCAGAACAAGGCCCGCGCCATGCAGGTTCTTGCTGCTCGCCTTCAGGCGCTGCAGGAAGAGGCTGCGGAAGCAGAGGCCGCCGAGGGACGCGCCGCTCAGGTGCGCACCATGGACCGCTCCGAGCGCATCCGCACCTACAACTGGCCGGAAAACCGCATCTCCGATCACCGCATCAATTACAAGTCCAATAACTTGGACTCCGTACTAAACGGTGACATGGACGACCTCTTCGCAGCCCTCCAGGCTGCCGATCGCGCGGCCCGCCTCGAAGCCGAATAATGACGTCAATCAGGCAAGCAGCAGCCACTCTCGCAGCAGCGGGGGTGGCTTCGCCGCTTTACGACGCGCAAGAGCTGGCAGCCCACGTCCTAGGCTGCACTCGGATGGAGCTCTTCCTTAGAACGGAAGAGGAACTGCCCGAGGAATACGAGCAGCTTGTCGCGCGTCGCGCAGCGAGGGAGCCACTGCAGCATATTCTCGGGACAGCCCCCATGGGAGCCCTGGAACTCGAGGTGGGCCCTGGCGTCTTTGTTCCTCGACCAGAAACCGAGCTTCTCGGTGCGTGGGCTGCCGAGGCAGTGCGTGCGATGGGCGTCGAAAAGCCCTGCATCATTGACCTGTGCACCGGCAGTGGTGCGTTGGCGTGTTACCTCGCGGACGCACTTCCTGAGGCACGTGTGACGGCGGTTGAGCTGGACGAACAAGCCTATTCGTGGGCGGAGCGAAACACACAGCGCTTCGGAGTAACCCTCATTCGCGGGGACGTGACGGATCCACGGGTGCTGCCGGAGATCGTTGGCGAGGCCGACGCCGTGGTGAGCAACCCGCCGTATGTGCCGGAGGGTACGGCGGTGGACCCGGAGGTGGAGCGCGACCCGCACCACGCAGTGTTTAGCGGCGTGACTGGCATGGACGTCATCAATGAGATGGTGCCGAACATGGTGCGCATGCTGCGGGTTGGGGGAGTGCTGGCCATTGAGCACGACGACGCCACGGCCGCACTCGTGATGGATGTGCTGCGGGTGCAGGGCGTGTTGACCGAGATCACCTCGCACCAGGACCTGGCGGGACGGGATCGCTACGTCACCGCACGAAAGACTTCCGAGTAAGCTATTCGAGTAATTGACAACTTTGGACAGGAGATAACACAGTGAGCCGTATCTACGACTGCCAAGACCCAGACACCCGCGCTCTAGGTTTGCGAGCTGCGACCGATGCCGTGCGCTCCGGTCGACTCGTCGTAATCCCTACGGACACGCTGTACGGACTCGGCTGCGACGCCTTTGACAACCAGGCTGTGGCTAACCTGCTGCAGACCAAGCACCGTGGCCCTGACATGCCAGTGCCGGTTCTCGTTGGTTCTTGGGACACCATTCAGGGGCTCGTGCACTCCTACACGGATCAAGCTCGCACTCTTGTCGAGGCTTTCTGGCCAGGCGGTCTGTCCATCGTCGTGCCACAGGCACCATCCCTTACTTGGAACCTCGGCGACACCCGTGGCACAGTCATGCTTCGTATGCCGCTGCACCCGGTAGCTATCGAGTTGCTGCGCGAAACTGGCCCAATGGCCGTTTCCTCCGCCAACATCTCCGGTAACACGCCTCCGACCACCGCGGTTGCTGCAAAGCAGCAGCTGGGCAACGCAGTGAACGTTTACCTTGACGGGGGAGAGTGCCCAGTGGGTAAGCCTTCTTCCATCGTGGATTTGTCGGGCGCAACCCCGAAGCTGCTGCGTGAGGGCGCAATTTCCGCGGAGGAAATCGGCAAGGTGCTAGGAGTGGATCCAGAAAGCCTGCGCTAATCATGGGAACAGGGGCTGTGGGCGTGCCACTGAGGGAAATCGCCCTCGTCATTGTGGTTGCCGCCGCCGTCACGTTCTTGACCACCGGCATAATTCGCCATTTGATGGTCAAGTACGGCAAGCTTTCGGACATCCGCGAACGCGACGTCCACACCGTGCCGAAGCCGCGACTCGGTGGTGTGGCGATGTTCTCCGGATTCCTTTCGGCGGTCTACCTTGCCGGGCAATTACCGGCCCTCACTCGTGGTTTCCGACCGGTCACCCCAGAGATGGACGCGGTGGTGTGGGCAGGTTTCGTCATCGTCCTCGTGGGCGTACTAGACGATCTCTTTGAACTCGACGCCGTCACCAAGCTCTTTGGGCAACTCGCAGGTGCCGTGGTGATGAGCGTGCTGGGCCTGTCGTGGACGTTGCTTTATATGCCTCTCGACGGTGGAACAGTCGTCGTCCTCGACCAGATCCAGTCCACAGTCTTGACAACGCTGTTCACCGTCATGCTGATCAACGCCATCAACTTTGTGGACGGCCTTGATGGACTCGCTGCGGGACTTGGAATGATTGCCGCTCTGGCAATCCTCGCGTTCTCACTCACGGTGCTTTATGACCAAGGTGGCACAGTCTCCGCCTACCCGCCAGCGATCATCGCCGCCGCGCTCGTGGGAATCTGCTTCGGTTTCCTGCCACACAACTTCGAGCCTGCTCGCATCTTCATGGGCGACTCTGGATCGATGCTCATCGGACTCATGCTTGCGGCTGCCGCCACCTCGGCATCCGGAAAGATCAACATGAGTCTTTATGGTGCGGCTGACATTGTTGCAGTGATGTCGCCGATCATCGTCGTGGTGGCAGCAGTGTTCGTTCCAACGCTTGACCTGGTACTTGCTATCGTCCGACGCGTTTCCAAGGGACAATCGCCGTTCGCAGCAGACAAGATGCACCTGCATCATCGCTTGCTTGCGCTTGGACACTCGCATCGCCACGTAGTTTTGGTGCTCTACGCATGGGTGACAGTGGTTGCGTTCGGTGCCGTCGGGTTTACGGTCTTTCCCGCAAAAATTGCGTTGATCGGCATCGTTGTCGGAATCATCCTTGCTATCGGGTGGACTCTCATTCCACTCATGCGCAAACGAGTGAGGTAGGGTAGCTGCTTGTGAAAAGTGAGTATGACGACCACAGGCGGCCGCTGCTGCGCGCCCTCAAGTACGGCTGGATGAGCCTCATCGTGGCCACAATTATCTCCCTCGCGGTGTGGGGTGGAATGCGAGACCTCCCCGGCATTTGGGGGGTGGTGCTTGGGGCGTCGATAGGCGGTGGCTTCATGTTGCTGACCGCGCTCAGCGTGCTCGCGACGTCAAACACGAGCGCTTCTACGACGGGCGCAGTAGTCCTTGGCGGATGGCTGCTCAAGATCATCATCCTGCTCATCGTGCTGTTCCTCATTAAGGACGCCCAGTTTTACGATCGCCTCGCTTTCGTAGTGACGGTGGCAGTCGCGTTGATCGTGGTGCTCGGCAGCGAAGTTTGGGGTGTTGTCACCAGTAAGGTGACCTACGTTCAGTAGTGAACAATTTTTGTACCCCCGAATATGTTCCCCGGTTCGGGCTGTGATCCTCCTTACAGGCGCTGAAAGTCCCGGTCAGTGCCTATTTTCAAAATCGACTAAAAAATGGAATTCGCTACCCCCCACCTAACTTGGGTAAAAGTCCAATAGTCCTGCTAGTGTGCTTTACGGGCAACCTCCATCAGGATCCGCATGTCTAAAATGTGCGGGGAAGCGACTGGTGGGGTTTCTCCGCAGGTTCACTTTGATGATGTGCGACGGAGTCCAAAGTGAATCGGGATAGATTTTTAGACCTCCATCGCACCGCTTTTGCGAAAAAGCGGCCCGAACACGGGAGAGAACGCTGAGCGTTACAACTTTGTCCATGAAGGGTGAGTTTCACGCACCTAATCTGGACCATGAACTTTTCCCGGGGCATGTAACTAGTGATGGCGATGTAGTGGGCCTGTGGCTCACTGGTTTCGCTGGCAACTGGTTCGTACTTGATCGTCTGATGCTGATTCGTCTTCTGATGACTCTCATCCTCGCGGTCTTTTTCGTTATCGCAATGCGCAGCCCGAAGCTCATCCCTTCCGGCGTGCAGAACTTCGCAGAACTCTGCCTTGACTTCGTGCGTATTCACATCGCCGAGGACATCCTTGGAAAGAAGGAGGGTCGTCGGTTCCTTCCGGTTATCGCGACCATCTTCTTCCTGGTCCTCTTCATGAACGCGCCGACCGTCATTCCTGGTTTGAACATCTCGCCAAACGTACGTATTGGTATGCCACTCGTACTGGCGCTGTTCGGCTACGTTGTCTTCATTTACGCCGGCGCTAAGCGCTACGGCTTCTTCAAGTACTTGAAGTCCTCCGTGGTTATTCCAAACCTGCCACCACTTCTCCACGTCTTGGTGGTTCCACTTGAGTTCTTCTCGACGTTCATCATGCGACCAGCCACGCTGACCTTGCGTCTCATGGCTAACATGCTGGCTGGCCACGTCATTCTGGTTCTGCTGTTCTCTGCCACGAACTTCTTCTTCTGGCAGTTCAACGGTTGGACCGCAATGTCCGCTGTGACCATCCTGGCCGCGATTGCGTTCACGCTGTTCGAGATTCTGGTCGTCTTCCTGCAGGCATACATCTTCTCCCTGCTGGTCGCCGTCTACATCGAGCTGTCGCTGCACGCAGACGAACACTAACCCCGCGGGGCTCGCACGAGCTCCACATCTTCTGAAAATCTCCAATACCACCGCTTCCAAGAAAAGCTCGGAAGCACCCAGAAAGGGAACGACACAATGAACGAAGTCATCCTCGCTGCAGACGCTGCTGGCATGTCCGGTAACATCGCAACCATCGGCTACGGCATCGCAACCATCGGCCCAGGCCTCGGCATCGGCATCCTCGTTGGTAAGGCTCTCGAGGGCATGGCACGTCAGCCAGAGATGGCCGGCCAGCTCCGTACCACCATGTTCCTGGGCATCGCTTTCGTTGAAGCTCTCGCCCTGATCGGCCTCGTTGCCGGCTTCATCCTTGTTTAATAGCAACAGACTTCGATAGCTAGAGAAAGCACAAGGATTATGACGAACGTCATCACTTACCTCGCGGCCGAGGGAGGTGGACTGCCTCTCGAAAAGGGCAACTCCGCACTCCTGCCGGCGCCATACGACATCGTCTGGTCCCTCATTCCGCTCTTCGTCGTCCTGTTCATCTTCGGCAAGTTTGTTCTTCCGAAGTTCCAGGAGGTCCTGGCTGAGCGTGAGGACCGGATCAAGGGGGGCATCCAGCGCGCAGAGGCTGCACAGGCTGAGGCCAAGGCTGCCCTTGAAAAGTACAATGCACAGCTTGCAGAGGCACGTGCCGAAGCTGCCCAGATTCGCGAAGAAGCTCGCGAAAAGGGCAAGCAGATCATCGCTGAGATGCAGGCTGAAGCAGTTGAAAACAGCAACCGAATCATCGCCGCAGGCGAGAAGCAGCTGGAAGCACAGCGCCAGCAGGTTGTTGCAGAACTGCGTCAGGAGATGGGCCAGAACTCCATCAATCTTGCTGAGCGCCTCATCGGCGAGCAGCTGTCCGACAACGTTAAGCGTTCCGGCACGATTGACAAGTTCCTGTCCGAGCTCGACACTGTGGCTCCGGCCGGAAAGTAGGCGACATGCACGCAGCTAGCCGCGAAGCACTGACGAACACCGCTCAGACCCTGGATCAGTGGATTCAGAACTCTGACAACGGTATCGCAGTGGCATCCCAAACTGGTGCTGAACTCTTCAGCATCGTTGAGGTTCTTGACGGCGACCGTGGCTTGCGTGTCGCTGTGGCAGACGCTTCTGCCACCGCCGAGCAGCGTTCTGGACTTATGCGCACCGTCTTTGCTGGCAAGGTTTCCCAGATGACTCTGGATCTCGCCATCGAAGCTGCACAGCGCATTTGGTCTACTCCCCGCGAGTTCCGTTCCGGACTCGTCGAGCTGGGCCGTCGTGCCCTGCTTCGCTCTGCAGAACAGCAGGGCCAGTTGACCCAGGTTGAAGATGAGCTGTTCCAGCTCGGTCGCATCCTCAAGGATGAGCCTCAACTTGCTCAGCTGCTGGGAGACCGCAACACGAAGGCTGACCGCAAGCGCGAGCTCTTGGCCACTGTGCTCTACGGCAAGGTAACTGCCGTTACTGAGGCACTGGCTAAGCAGGCAGTCGGACGCCCAGAGGCAAACCCAATTGACGACATGGCGACTCTCGCCGGCGTAGCTGCAGAGCTACGTGGCAAGGAAGTTGCAGTTGTTACTTCGGCTGAGCCACTGAACGCAGTCCAGGCTGATCAACTGGCAGCCAAATTGGGCCGAATTTACGGTCGTGAGATGAGCATCCACACTGAGGTTGATCCCAGCCTCCTCGGTGGACTGATCATCCGCGTTGGCGACGAAGTCATCGACGGCAGCACCTCGGGCAAGCTCGAGAAGCTGCGTACGAGCCTCGTCTAGACACGACTTATAGAAGACAAAAATTGCTGGAAGAAACAACCGAGAGCAGGAAGAACATGGCGGAGCTGACGATCTCCTCCGATGAGATCCGTAGCGCGATTGCGAACTACACCTCGAGCTACTCCCCGGAGGCCTCCCGTGAGGAGGTCGGCGTGGTCATTTCGGCAGCTGACGGTATTGCCCAGGTTTCTGGTCTGCCGTCTGTTATGGCGAATGAGCTGCTCGAGTTCCCTAACGGCGTCATTGGCGTCGCACAGAACCTCGACACCGACCGTATCGGCGTCGTGATCTTGGGTAACTACGAGACTCTTACCGAGGGCGACGAAGTAAAGCGGACCGGCGAGGTCCTTTCCATTCCGGTCGGAGATGCATTCCTCGGCCGCGTTATCAACCCACTGGGTCAGCCTATCGACGGCCTTGGCGCCATCGAGAAGGAAGAAGACCGCGTACTGGAACTGCAGGCACCATCCGTGCTGCAGCGCCAGCCGGTCGAAGAGCCACTGGCAACCGGTATCAAGGCAATCGACGCAATGACCCCAATCGGTCGCGGTCAGCGTCAGCTGATCATTGGTGACCGTAAGACTGGTAAGACTGCAGTCTGCATCGATACCATCCTGAACCAGAAGGCAAACTGGGAGTCCGGCGACGTAAACAAGCAGGTTCGCTGCATCTACGTTGCTATTGGCCAGAAGGGCTCGACCATTGCCGCAGTCCGCAAGACCCTCGAAGAGCACGGCGCTCTGGAGTACACCACCATCGTGGCTGCTCCAGCATCTGACTCCGCCGGCTTCAAGTGGCTTGCACCATTCGCAGGTGCAGCACTGGGTCAGCACTGGATGTACCAGGGCAAGCACGTTCTGGTCATCTACGATGATCTGACCAAGCAGGCTGAAGCCTACCGCGCAATCTCCCTGCTGCTGCGTCGTCCACCAGGACGTGAAGCATACCCAGGTGACGTGTTCTACCTGCACTCCCGTCTGTTGGAGCGTGCTGCAAAGCTTTCCGACGACATGGGCAAGGGCTCCATGACGGCACTGCCGATCATCGAGACCAAGGCAAACGACGTGTCTGCCTTCATTCCTACCAACGTGATTTCCATTACCGACGGCCAGGTCTTCCTCGAGTCTGACCTGTTCAACCAGGGTGTTCGCCCTGCTATCAACGTCGGTGTGTCGGTTTCTCGTGTTGGTGGTGCCGCTCAGACCAAGGGCATGAAGAAGGTCGCAGGTTCCCTGCGTCTGGATCTGGCTGCTTACCGCGACCTCGAGGCATTCGCAGCGTTCGCTTCTGACCTGGATGCTGCATCCAAGGCTCAGCTGCAGCGTGGCCAGCGCCTGGTCGAGCTGCTCAAGCAGTCTGAGAACTCTCCTCAGCCAGTTGAGTACCAAATCGTTTCCATCTTCCTGGCTGGCGAAGGCCACTTCGATAACGTTCCCGTCGAAGATGTCCGTCGCTTTGAGGTAGAGCTCCAGGACTACCTGAAGCAGCACGCTGCAGGTGTCTACGAGCAGATCGCCGGCGGTGCTGCACTGTCCGACGAGTCCAAGCAGGCTCTGATCTCCGGTACCGAAGACTTCAAGCGAATCTTCGTCACCACCGGTGGTGCTCCTGTCATTGGCGAGCCTGAAGAGGCACCACTTGCTGAGAGCGAACTTGGCAAGGAACAGCTGTCCGTCTCCCGCAAGGTGAACAAGTAATTCGAGTTAATCGAAGAACAAGACACCATTAAGCAATAGAAGGGAGGCGTACAGAACATGGCTAATCTTCGCGAGCTTCGCGACCGCATCAAGTCGGTCAAGTCAACGAAGAAGATCACCAAGGCCCAGGAGCTGATTGCAACTTCTCGCATCACCAAGGCTCAGGCTCGAGTCGAGGCGTCCAAGCCTTATGCAGATGAAATCCGTCGCGTGATGGAACACCTGCTGGCGGCGTCCAGCCTCGATCACCCGATGCTGCGTGAACGTGAGAACGGCAAGCGTGCTGCGATCTTGGTGGTATCCAGTGACCGCGGCATGGCCGGTGGTTACAACTACAACGTCTTCAAGAAGACCCGTGAACTGCGCGCTCTGCTTGAAGAAAAGGGTTACGAGACCGTAACCTACGTAACCGGCAACAAGGGTGTTGGTTACTACAAGTTCCGTGGTGTTGAGGTTGCAGGTTCTTGGACCGGCTTCTCTCAGGATCCGGGCTACAAGGATACGCACGACGTGCGTCGCCACCTGATCGATGGCTTCATCGCAGGATCCGCCGGTACTGCAAAGTACCGCGAGGGTCTGAATGTCGCTGAAGGCCAGGGAATCCAGGGCTTCGACCAGGTACACGTGGTGTACACCAAGTTTGAGTCCATGCTGACTCAGACAGCCGTGGCACACCAGCTGCTGCCGATCGAACCTGTCATCGAGCACGAAGAATACAAGTTCGATGAGGGCATCCTGGTTAACCCAGGCGAAGTCCATCCGGATGTCGAATTCGAGCCAGACGCAGACACCCTGCTGGCAGAGCTTCTGCCAAAGTACGTGTCTCGCAGCCTGTTCGCGATGATGCTGGAGGCAGCTGCTTCCGAGTCTGCTTCGCGTCGTAATGCAATGAAGTCCGCGACCGACAACGCAACCGCGCTGGTCAACGACCTCTCGCGCATTGCAAACCAGGCACGTCAGGCCCAAATTACCCAGGAAATCACAGAGATCGTCGGTGGCGCAGGCGCGCTCGCCGAAAGCGGAGAAAGTGACTAGATTATGACTACAGCTCTTGCAGAGCAGAACGCACAGCCAGGCGCATACGCCTCTGGCCGTGTCGTGCGTGTCATCGGTCCGGTCGTCGACGTGGAGTTCCCGCGCGGCGAGCTGCCGGCCCTGTTCAACGCACTGACTGTTGAGGTCACCCTCGAAGCAGTCGCAAAGACCATTACCCTCGAGGTTGCTCAGCACCTCGGCGACAACCTGGTTCGTGCCGTCTCCATGGCACCTACCGACGGTCTCGTCCGTGGCGTTGAGGTTAAGAACACCGGCAAGCCAATTTCGGTTCCTGTCGGTGACGTCGTTAAGGGCCACGTTTTCAACGCCCTCGGCGACTGCCTCGATGACCCTCAGGCTGTTGAAGGTGCAGAGCGTTGGGGCATTCACCGCGACCCACCCCCATTCGACCAGCTCGAAGGTAAGACCGAGATCCTCGAAACCGGCATTAAGGTCATCGACCTGCTGACCCCTTACGTTAAGGGCGGCAAGATCGGCCTGTTCGGTGGTGCAGGTGTGGGTAAGACCGTTCTGATTCAGGAAATGATTACCCGTATTGCACGTGAGTTCTCCGGTACCTCCGTGTTCGCAGGTGTTGGTGAGCGTACCCGTGAGGGCACCGACCTCTTCCTCGAAATGGAAGAGATGGGCGTTCTCCAGGACACCGCACTCGTGTTCGGCCAGATGGACGAGCCTCCAGGAGTCCGTATGCGCGTGGCTCTGTCCGGTCTGACCATGGCGGAGTACTTCCGCGATGTTCAGCACCAGGACGTGCTGCTGTTCATCGACAACATCTTCCGTTTCACCCAGGCAGGTTCTGAGGTTTCCACGCTGCTCGGCCGTATGCCTTCCGCAGTGGGTTACCAGCCAACCCTGGCTGACGAGATGGGTGTTCTCCAGGAGCGCATTACCTCCACCAAGGGCAAGTCCATTACGTCTCTGCAGGCCGTTTACGTTCCTGCCGACGACTACACCGACCCAGCCCCAGCAACCACCTTCGCCCACCTGGACGCAACCACCGAACTTGACCGTGGTATCGCTTCCAAGGGTATTTACCCAGCAGTGAACCCACTGACCTCTACCTCTCGTATCCTCGAGCCAGGTATCGTCGGTGAGCGTCACTACGAGGTTGCTCAGCGCGTTATCCGCATCCTGCAGAAGAACAAGGAACTCCAGGACATCATCGCCATCCTCGGTATGGACGAACTGTCTGAAGAGGACAAGATCACCGTGGCCCGCGCACGTCGTATCGAGCGCTTCCTCGGCCAGAACTTCTTCGTCGCTGAGAAGTTCACCGGTATCCCAGGCTCCTACGTTCCACTCGAGCACACCATCGACGCTTTCGAGCGCATCTGCAACGGTGAGTTCGACTCCTACCCAGAGCAGGCATTCAACGGCCTCGGCGGTCTGGACGACGTCGAAGCTGCCTACAAGAAGCTCTCTGAGAAGTAAAGGGGCGTTAAGCAATGGCTGATATCACCGTTGAACTGGTCTCTGTTGAGCGCAAGCTGTGGTCTGGAAAGGCCACGATTGTCACCGCGCAGACGATCGAGGGTGAAATCGGCGTGCTGCCTGGTCACGAACCAATGCTCGGCCAGCTGGTCGACAATGGCGTAGTGACCATCCGTCCAGTGGACGGCGGCAAGCTTACCGCTGCCGTCCAGGGTGGTTTCCTTTCCGTCGGCATCGACAAGGTAACCATCTTGGCTGACTACGCAATCTGGGCTGATGAAGTGAACACTTCCGAAGCTGAGGCTGCTTTGTCTGCTGCCGAGACCGAGTCTTCCAAGGCACGCGCCGAAGCAGAACTGCGCGCCGTACGACGCGCACAGGAGAGCTAAAACTCCTGGTTTACAGCTAAAGGATCCACCTCACGGTGGGTCCTTTTCTGTGTTCCATGCGGTTTTGGCCCTATTGGTGTCGTGTGCTCTACAATGCTTAGAAAAGGGGAAGGATAAGGCAATGCAACAAATTCTTGGCTGGCTCTTCATCGGCCTGTTCATTGCTGTCTGCCTACTTGCCCTGTGGCGTTTCCTCGCATACCGCGCCAATGGCACCCAGGCACTGATTCGTCGAATGCCAGCCTCTAATTCTCGAGGTTGGCGGCACGGTGTCATTCGCTACCGGGGCGACATTATTGACTTCTTCAAGCTCCGCTCAGTGTCACCATCACCAGATGTCACCTTCGTGCGTCATGGATTTGTGCTGAAGGGCCGTCGCGAGCAGACGGCTTTTGAGCAAAGGTTCATGGAGCCGGGGTACCGGATCTTGAGCGTCGAGACGCCCCGAGGTGAATTTGAGTGGGCACTTGATCGCCACGCCGAAATGGCCTTGCTAGCCTGGGTAGAATCCGCACCGACGCAGCCACTGCAGCGGATGGATGTGAAGACCGCGCAAAAGTACTTTAAGGACAAATAAATTGCGTCTTGTGATCGCCCGATGTGTTGTTGACTACGTGGGCCGTTTGGAGTCTCACCTGCCCGAGGCCAAGCGCCTGCTGCTCGTGAAGGCGGACGGTTCTGTTAGCGTGCATGCCGACGACCGTGCCTACAAACCCCTGAACTGGATGACTCCGCCGTGCACGCTCACTGAGCAGCCTGTGCTTTTCGATGAAGAAGACACCGGCGAGCAACTCTGGATCGTGGAGAACAAGAAGGGCGAGCAGCTGCGCATCTCCATCAAGGAGATCTACGCTGACGTCGAGCACGACCTCGGCGTCGATCCTGGCCTCGAGAAGGACGGTGTTGAGGCGCACCTTCAGGAGCTGCTGGCCGAGCACATCAGCACGCTTGGCGACGGCTATTCGCTGATCCGCCGTGAGTACCCGACCGCCATTGGGCCGGTAGACATTCTGTGCCGTGACGCCCAGGGCGCCACGGTGGCCGTGGAAATCAAGCGCAGGGGCGGTATCGATGGCGTCGAGCAGCTGACCCGCTACCTGGAGCTGCTCAACCGCGATGAGCTTCTGAAACCGGTTCAGGGTGTGTTCGCTGCCCAAGAAATTAAGCCGCAGGCCCGTACCCTTGCGGAGGATCGTGGCATCCGCTGCGTCGTCTTGGATTACCAGGAACTGCGTGGCATTGAACCGAACGAGCTTCGACTGTTCTAATGCCTAGGCGCAACAACCACCAACGCCCCGAATTGCGGCAACTGCCGAAAGACGGGGCTGCTTATTTTGGCACCCGCAGCGTCACGGATCGGTTTGGTGTCGAATTCCTGGTACGCCAAATGGGCGCTAGCAGGGCAACCAAGTTCTACATTTGCCCGGGGTGCAATCAAAATATCCCGCCCGGGATCGCCCACATCGTGGCATGGGAACCCGGACGGGAAGATGACCGCAGGCATTGGCACAAGGCCTGCTGGCAGAGGTTTATTTCTTAGGCAGGCTCGGTGATCTCGAGGAGAACGCCGCCGGCATCCTTTGGATGAACGAAGTTGATGCGTGCGCCACCGGTGCCGATCTTTGGTGCGTCGTAGAGCAGGCGAACGCCCTGGGCACGCAAGTGCTCGGAGAGCGCGTCCATGTTGTTGGTGCGCAGGCACATCTGCTGCAGGCCTGGGCCCTTCTTGTCGATGAACTTAGCGATGGTGGACTCCTCGTTCAGCGGAGCCAGCAGCTGGATCATGCCGTCGCGCTCGGTTTTGTCCTTAGGGCCGATCATGGCTTCGCGGACGCCCTGCTCCTCGTTGACCTCTTCGTGGTGGTTAACCCAGCCGAAGGCGGAGCGGTAGAACTCGACAGCAGCGTCGAAGTCTGGAACAGCGATGCCGACGTGGTCGAGGCAGGTGACGTACTCGTGTGGAATTTCAATAGATGCAATATCAGACATGCACCCAAGTTTAGTCTCGGGCAGGTAGCTATGCTGGGGAACATGATTATTGCCTTCTCCGTTGCCCCCGCGGTGACGAATGAAAACGCCGACATGGCAGATGCGGTGGCGGAGGCCGTCCGGGTCGTCCGAGAATCGGGCCTGCCGAATGAGACGAATGCGATGTTCACGCTGATCGAAGGGGAGTGGGATGAGGTGATGGACGTCGTGAAGCGTGCCACCGACGCCGTGCTCGCCGTCAGCCCGCGCGCGTCGCTGGTGCTCAAGGCAGACATTCGCCCTGGTCACGAGGGGCAGCTAACGAGGAAGGTACAGGCAGTGGAGGAGCGGCTCAATGGCTAATTTTGTGGATTTGGCAGAGGTAAAGGCACGTGCGGAGGCGCGCGCAGCGGCGAACGAGGACGTACCGACCACCATCACGCTGACCCAAAAGAATTTCGAGGGCACGCTCGGCCTGTCGATGAAGGCACCGGTCATCGTGCTGATCGGCACCGCGCGCAGCCAGGACTCCGAAGAGCTGCGTCACAATCTCTCCACGCTCGCCTCGCAGGCTGGCCGCAACTGGCTGTTCGCCTACGTCGACGCTGATACCACCCCGCAAATTGCGCAGGCTTTCGGCATCACGGGCCTGCCCACCGTCATCGCGCTTGCCGACGGCCGTCCCCTCGCGAATTTCGAAGGTGGCCAACCACTAGAGGCATTGCAGCAATGGACTGTCGCCGTGGTGCAAGCCGCCAAGCTCCCAGGGCTGGGGGAGCAGGAGGAAGACCCACGCCTGATTGAAGCTGCCGCGCTGCTGGATGCGGGATCTTTTGACGAGGCCATCAAGGCCTACGAAGCGATCCTGGCGAAGGAACCGGCGAACAAGGATGCGCGCAAGGCACTGGACAACGCAAAGCTCGTCATTCGCTTGGCAACCGCCGAAGGCGACCCAATTTCAGCTGCCGACGCAGACCCAAGCAACGTAGACAAGCAGCTTGCCGCCGCGGACGCTCAGATTGCGATCGGGCAGGTCGAGGAAGCATTTGACCGCCTCATCGGGCTACTCCCGGATGAGACGGCCAAGAAGCGACTGCTCGAGCTGTTCTCCGTGTTCGAGGCTGGTGATCCGCGCGTGAAGGCCGCGCGGACCAAGATGGCTATGAAGCTGTTCTAGCCGTCCCAGCGGTACCACTGCGCGGACATTGCAGGGATGTGCAGTGTCACGCAGTGTGGGTAGCCATCCCACTGGCCGTCGTGAGCCCAGACGGAGAATGGCAAATCGTTGCCGGCGCCCTCGTAGACGGCGTCATCGGTGTTGATGATGCGGGTCCAGGTGCCACCGTGTGGCACACCCAGGGTGTAGTGCGGCTGGGAGTTGCCACCCAGGTTGAATACGCACAGGTAGGTTTCGCCACTGGAGCCGTAGCGCAGGAATGAGAGGATGTTGTTCGCTGCGTCGTCGGACTTGTTCCAACCGAAGCCTTCTGGCTTGTTGTCCTGGGTGTACAGGGCAGGGGACTGCTGGTAGACCAGGTTGAGGTCGCGGACCAGGCGGTGGATACCGCGGTGGTACTCGGACTCCCAGCCCTCAAGGTTGTGCCAGTCGAGGGAGTGCGCTTCGGTCCATTCCTGAGTCTGTGCGAATTCCTGGCCCTGGAACAGCAGCTGCTTGCCTGGGTGTGCCCACATGTAGGCGAAGAGGGTACGAACGCCGGCGGCCTTGTTCCAGGCGTCGCCAGGCATGCGAGTCCACAGGGTGCCCTTGCCGTGGACAACTTCGTCGTGGGAGATCGGCAGGCAGAAGTTCTCGCTGTACTGGTAGATCATGGAGAAGGTGATCTCGCCGTGGTGGAAGCCACGGTAGATCGGGTCCTTGGAGAAGAACTCCAGGGTGTCGTTCATCCAGCCCATGTTCCACTTCAGGGAGAAGCCCAGGCCGCCCTCAGAGGTTGGGGAGGTCACGCCTGGCCAGGAGGTGGATTCCTCGGCGATGGTGAGCACGCCTGGGTGCAGCTTGTGCACGGTAGCGTTCATTTCCTGCAGGAACTGCACTGCTTCGAGGTTCTCGCGGCCACCGTATTGGTTCGGTGCCCACTCGCCCTCGTTGCGGGAGTAGTCGAGGTAGAGCATGGATGCCACGGCATCGACGCGGAGGCCGTCAAAGTGGAACTCTTCCAGCCAGTACAGTGCGTTAGCCACGAGGAAGTTGCGAACCTCCGCACGGCCGAAGTCGAAGACGAAGGTGCCCCAGTCTCGCTGCTCGCCGCGTCGCCAGTCCGGGTGCTCGTAAAGCGCACGGCCGTCGAAGCGGGCGAGAGCCCAGTCGTCCTTAGGGAAGTGGGCCGGAACCCAGTCGACGAGCACGCCGATTCCGCGGGCGTGGAATGCGTCGATAAGGCCCTTGAGCTGGTCCGGCGTACCCCAGCGCGAGGTTGGCGCGTAGTAACCGGAAACCTGGTAGCCCCAGGAGCCGCCGAACGGGTGCTCGGAGACCGGCATGAACTCGACGTGGGTGAAGCCCTGCTCTGCGACGTAGTCGACGAGCTCGGTGGCCATGTCTTCGTAGGACAGGCCCTGCTTCCAGGAACCAAGGTGCACCTCGTAGACGCTCATTGGCTTTTCGGCCACGTCGGTGCGGGAGGCGAGCCACTCGTCGTCGTTCCACTTGTAGTTGGAGGAGGTGACGATGGAACCGGTAGCTGGTGGAATCTCCGCGCGACGAGCGAGCGGGTCAGCCTTGTCGCGGCGGTGGCCTTCAGGGGTCTGGACGGCGTACTTGTACACCGTGCCCTCGTCGACGCCCGGGATGAACAGCTCCCAAATGCCGGAGGAGCCGAGCACGCGCATTGGGTGCTGGGCGGCGTTCCAACCGTTGAAATCACCGACAACCGCGACGCCAATGGCGTTCGGTGCCCACACTGCGAAGGACGTACCCTTCACACCATCAATCTCGCGGACGTGAGAGCCAAGGGCTTCCCACAGACGCTCGTGGCGACCTTCACTGATCAGGTAAATGTCGGTCTCACCGAGGGTTGGCAGGAAGGTGTACGCGTCGCGCGTGGTCACAGTCATGCCTGGCCAGGTGATCTGCAGCTCGTAGGCGCCCTCTGGAACTTCACCCTCGAACATGTCGTTGCCGATCGGCTTTAACTCGTAGGACTCCCCACCAACGAGAGCAGCAACCTTGACGGCGCCGATCTGACGGGTCAGGACCTTGCCATCGTGACGACCGTACAGCGAGTGCGGGTCGTGATGCTGGCAATTCAGCAGACGAGAAAGGTCAGTCATATCAGCTCCTGTATTCGGTAACTTCGCGCCAAGCGAGTGCTTCGCGACGCTCTTCAGGGATTTCTGGGAGAACGAAGATGTGCGCGACGTCGTCCCACGGACGAAGCTCGACGTAGTTCTCTGCTCCCCATTCGTACACGTTTCCGGTGACCTGGTCACGGACCTGGAAAGTGCCGGTCATGCCCAGCTTGGACAGATCGAGGCGTACTGTGCCTGCCTGGGCGTTGTAAGAATCAAGGTTGACCACTACAAGTACGCAGTTGCCGGTGAGGGCATCGACCTTGGAGTAGGCGATGATCTGGTCATTGTCCACGTCATGGAAATGAATGGAACGCAGCTGCTGCAGTGCAGGCTGCTCCCGGCGAATCTTGTTCAGCTGGGTGATGAACGGTGCCAGCGTGGTGGAGGAGTTGTAGTTGCGCGGGCGCAGCTCGTACTTCTCGGAGTCTAAGTATTCCTCGGAGCCAGGCTTGACGGCCTCGTGCTCGAAGAGTTCGAAACCGGAGTAAACGCCCCATAGTGGCGACATCGTCGCAGCAAGGACTGCGCGAATTGCGAACATCGCAGGTCCGCCGTGCTGCAGGGAAGCATGCAGGATGTCTGGGGTGTTAACGAAGAGGTTCGGGCGAGAAATATCCGCCATCTCGGCGATTTCCTTGCCGAACTCCGTCAGCTCCTTCTTGGAGGTCTGCCAGGTGAAGTAGGTGTAGGACTGGGAGAAACCGATCTTGGCCAGGCCATACAGGCGTGGACGGCGGGTGAAGGCCTCTGCCAGGAAGATGACCTCTGGGTGATCCTCATGAACGGTGGCGATCAGCCATTCCCAGAAGTTCGCAGGCTTGGTGTGTGGGTTGTCTACGCGGAACGTCGTCACGCCGCGCTTTACCCAGAACAGGACAACACGCAGAATTTCTTTGTAGATGCCGTTCTGATCGTTGTCGAAGTTCAGCGGGTAGATGTCCTGGTACTTCTTAGGTGGGTTCTCCGCGTAGGCGATGGTGCCGTCGGGAAGAACGGTGAACCACTCTGGGTGCGCTGAAGCCCATGGGTGATCCGGGGCGCACTGCAGGGCCAGGTCGAGTGCAATTTCAATGTCTAGTTCGCGAGCGCGAGCCATGAGGGCATCGAAATCCTCCAGGGTGCCAAGCGCAGGGTGGACGGCATCGTGGCCGCCGTCCTTCGAACCGATAGCCCATGGGGATCCGACGTCGGTGGCCGAAGGGGTCAGCGTGTTGTTGCGGCCCTTGCGGTTGATCTCACCGATTGGGTGGATCGGCGGGAAGTAGACGGTGTCAAAGCCCATGGCCTTCACGCGGTCCAGCTCAGCTGCCGCGGTGGCGAAGGTGCCGTGAACAGGCTTGCCTTCTGCATCCCAGCCACCGGTGGAGCGTGGGAAGAACTCATACCAGGAGCTCACCAGCGCCTTGCGGCGTTCCACAGTGATGTTGCTGGTTTGGCCACGGGTGAGCAGATCGCGGAGCGGGTGGGTCTGCAGGATGCCAGTAATTTCGCGAGTGAACGCCGGTGCAACGCGAGCACGCAGATCACCGGTGGAACGAAGAGACTCTGAAACTGCGATCAAGGTATCGCGGTGCACCTTTGGCGCGCCGGATGCGGCACGTTCAAACAGCTGAGCGCCGATTTCCAGGTCATTGGCCAGCTCCTCAGGGGACTGGCCCGCTTCGATCTTGGCAGTGACAGCATGCTTCCACGTAGCGATTGGGTCGGACCAGACGTCGACACGCACGGACCACTTGCCCGGCACGTCCGGCACGAAAATGCCATGCACCTGGTCCGGGTCCTCACCGCGGGACATGATGGTACGCAGGGTTTTCGCTGCGACTGCCGACTCCTCAGGGCCCTTCACATTGAGAGTTGCGGAGATTACGTCGTGGCCTTCCCGCCATGCCAGCGCGAACACTGGCACTACCTCGCCGACAACCGCTTTCGAGGCTCCGCCGATCAGGTTCGGGCGTACGTCATCGATGCCGAGTCGTCCGGTCATCATTCATCCTTTCGCGCGCGTGCATTACTTAATCCAGAGTAGGTGAGTGGTGTCGATCGCACACGGCAACCGCATTGTGATCCATGATGGTGGGGTGAGCGAATACAACCCAGACCTAATCATCGACTTCGAGGACGTCACCTTCGTGCGTGAAGGGCGCACGCTGCTGGGACCGGTGTCCTGGCAGGTAGAACTTGATGAAAGGTGGGTGATCATTGGTCCGAACGGCGCGGGCAAAACCACACTCATGCGCCTGGCAGGTGCCGAGGAATACCCGTCCGGGGGTACCGCCCACATCATGGGGGAACGCGTCGGAAAGACGGACATGCGCGATCTGCGCACGATGATCGGCGTTTCTTCCGCAGCGCTCGGCATGCGCATCCCGAAAGAGGAAACCGTAGAGGACCTGGTCGTCTCCGCTGCCTACGCCATCCTCGGTCGCTGGCGTGAGGAATACGACCAGATGGACTTTGACCAAGCCATGGACATCCTCGAGCGCGTCGGCGCGTTGCACCTGGTCAAACGCAAGTGGGGCACGCTGTCCGAAGGTGAACGCAAGCGCGTCCTCATCGCCCGCGCCCTGATGACCAACCCGGAGATGTTGCTTCTCGACGAACCCGGCGCCGGCCTCGACCTCGGCGGCCGTGAAGATTTGGTGGGCTACCTGGGTGAGCTCGCTCTCGATGCTGACGCCCCTGCGATCGTCATGATTACCCACCACGTGGAGGAAATTCCGTTCGGCTTCACCCATGCGATGCTGCTCGACGAAGGCGAAATCATCGCGCAAGGCCTGATCGATGACGTTCTCACGAGCGAAAACCTCACCAAGACCTTCCACCAGCAGATTCAGCTCGATCGCATCGACGGCCGTTACTTCGCGCGCCGGATTCGCAGCCAAGGCAGCCACCGAAAAGGCTAAACTTGCGCTCATGGAAGGAATCCGAGGGGCAAAACTTGCCGCCACAGTGCTGCTCGTCCGCGATTCTCCACTAGGCCTTGAGGTCTATGTCCAGGAGCGCGTGGCCGAGATGCCAACGTTCCCAAACACCACCGTGTTCCCTGGAGGTGGTCTGGACGAGCGCGATCTGGGGCACGGCGACGGCGTGGACGCCGCCCGCTGGGCGCAGCTACTTGGCGTCGACCCAGAGCTGGCTCACGGCCTGGTCATGACGGCCGTCCGCGAAGTCTTTGAAGAATCCGGAATTCTGCTGGCCCGGCACCGCACTGGACAGCTCGTCTCGGATTCGGCCCCCTACCTGCCAGCGCGTGAGCGTCTAGAAAGCCACGAACTCGCATTCACTGACTTCCTTCGCGATAACGAACTTACTGTGGCAACTGACCTGCTATACCCCTTCGCCCGTTGGGTCGGGCCAGGCCCGGACACCCCACAATTCGATACCTTTTCCTTCGTAGTGCAGGCACCGGTAGGGCAGATGCCGACGGGAGACACGCGGGAGGCCAAGTCCACCGGCTGGTTCCAGCCCTCGCTCATTCTGACCGGCTGGCGCACTGGACTGCTCCGACTGGTCATTCCGACATGGTCCCAGCTCACCGCACTCGCAGAGTTCCGCACGGTGGCCGAACTACTTGACACCCTCATTGACGTGGACATGACTCCCATCATCGGCGACCCCACAGATCCATGGTTCGATGAATTCTTCCAACACGGAGACATTCCGGAGCGATTTTGATCAACCTTGACGAGGCCCGATACCTCACCACCCACGACATTTCCGCCTGCCCGGAAACCGACCCAATCAAGCGGGCCACGTTGCTCAAGGAACAGCACAGCGAGTATGGTCGCGCCGTCGCCGAGCTTTTCGACGCCCGATCCAAAGGCAAGCTTCCCGAGCACTGGTTCATGGACAGCGATAGTTCCCAACAAGCCACCCCGCTGGCGGTCGCGGACATCAGGTTTCAGCGCATCAAGCGGGTGCTCGGCGATGTCACAGTTCATGACGTCACCTGTTCTATTGGTACGGAAGGCGCTTCCTGTCTAGCCCAGGGGCTGGACTATGTGGGTTCTGATCTGTCGCTCCCGCGGCTCGTGATGGCACGAGCCAACGTCAAGGCCCCCTTCTTCCAGGCGGACGCCCTCACCCCGTGCACTACTGCAGACGTAATCGTCGCAGACCCCGCGCGAAGGGCCGGAGGCCGAAGAATCACCAACCCAGAACAACTGCTGCCACCACTCTCGGCGCTGCTGGGTTCCTACAGTCAAAACCTTGCAGTCAAATGCGCCCCGGGTCTTGATTTCACTGAATGGGAAGGGCTCGTATCCGTCGTCAGTGTGGACGGAGGCGTGAAGGAGGCGTGCCTCTACACCCCAGGACTTGCAGAAGGGCAACGGCGCGAGGCAGTGGTGATTCGAGGCGGAGCCGTCGATAAGCTCAGCGACTCGATGCCCACGGCGGACGAATTGGCGGGGCCTGCAGGGCGCTACATCATTGATCCTGATGGAGCAGTGGTGCGCGCCGGGCTCGTGCGGCAGTTTGCGGTGCGGGAGGGGCTGTGGATGCTCGACGAGCGGATCGCGTACGTCACCGGGGATCGGATTCCGCACGGGTATAGCGGTTTCGAGGTGTTGGAGCAGGTGCCACTGAAGAAACTCAAAGCAGCGCTCGCGCCACATAATCCCGGCTCGTTGGAGATTTTGGTGCGCGGTGTGGACGTGGATCCTGACGTGTTGCGTAAGAAACTCCGGCCGCGGGGCCAAAGGCAGATGGCTGTTATTGTGACCCGAATCGGTACCCAGGGGGTGGCATTCATCTGCAATGCGCGGCAGGTAGGATCAAACAAAAGTGAAGTGGAGGAATGATGCCCGCAATCGTGGTACTGGTCAAGAATGTGCCAGACACTTGGTCGGTGAAGACCCTAAATTCGGATTTCACGCTGCACCGTGACGGCGTGGATGAAGTGATCGATGAGATCAACGAGTACGCAGTCGAACAGGCGCTGCGGATCAAGGAAGCTAACCCGGAATTTGAGGTTGTCGCGCTGTCCGCTGGTCCGTCGCGCGCGCAGGAAGCGCTGCGTAAAGCCCTCGCCATGGGGGCCGACCGCGCCGTGTTGCTTTCCGACGACGCCCTCGCAGGTTCCGACGTGCTGGGCACCGCGTGGGCACTGACCAACGCCATCAACGCTGTGGGCGACGTACAGCTGATCATCGCTGGTAACGCTTCTTCCGATGGTTCCATGGGCGCTCTGCCAGGCATCATCGCTGAATACCGCCAGATCCCATCCATGACCAACCTGACCTCCGTCTCGGTTGCTGGTGGCGTGGTCTCCGGTGTAAAGGAAGCACCAGAAGGCTCCTACCAGCTGCAGGCTGCACTGCCTGCGCTGATCTCGGTCACTGAGAAGACTGATAAGCCTCGATTCCCGAACTTCAAGGGCATCATGGCTGCTAAGAAGGCCGAAATCACGATGCTCGACCTGGCCGCGATCGGTGTTGCCCCAGAAAACGTTGGCCTCGCGCACGCGTCCACCGCAGTCACTGCGGCTTCCGAGCGTCCTGCCCGCAACGGTGGCGAGATGGTCTACACCGATGGCGCTGAACGCATTTACCAGTTCCTCACCGACGAGAAGTTCATTTAGGAGTTCACAGCCATGACTTATGTTCTTGCTTCCGGTGACCACACCCTGGAACTGATCGCCGCAGCCTCCGCACTCGGCGACGTCACGGTCGTTTCCTTCGACGACGCCACCTACCCAGCGCCGGTCATTCGCTGCTCCGGCGAGGGGCGCGTGGTCATGCCTGCAGTTGACGCACTGTCTATGCTGGCTGCGCAGAACCCGCAGCCGATCGTGCTGCTCGCGGACACCCTAGGCAACGAAATCGCAGGTCGACTCGCAGCTCGCCTCGCCTCTGGAGTACTCACGAACGTCGTGGGAATCAACGCTGACCGCACCGCCGAGCTGTCCATTTTCGGCGACACCATTTCCGGCACCGCAGCTGTGGGTGGCAACAGCCCGATTTACACCCTGCGCCCAGGCTCCGTCGATCCAGTGCCTGCCGGTTCCAACACTGTCACCACCATGGAGCTTCCTGGGGCCGGAGTGATGGACGCGCAGGTGCTTGGATTCACCCCAGCCGTCGCCGGTGCCCGCCCTGAGCTCACCACCGCCAAGGTCGTCGTCTCTGGCGGTCGTGGCGTGAATGGCAACTTCGCTGAGCTCGTCGAGCCGCTTGCCGACGCCCTCGGCGGCGCAGTCGGTGCGACCCGTGACGCAGTGGATGACGGCGCATACCCAGGCCAGTACCAGGTCGGTCAGACGGGCGTGACCGTCTCCCCAGACCTGTACATCGCGATCGGTATTTCTGGCGCAATCCAGCACACCTCCGGCATGCAGACCTCCAAGAAGATCATTGCGATCAACAACGACGAGGATGCGCCGATTTTCAAGATTGCTGACCTTGGCGTCGTCGGTGATGCTGCAGAGATCGTTCCGGAATTGCTCGCCAAGCTGCGATGAACTACTTCGATCACGCCGCCACCTCGCCAATGCGCCCCGCAGCGCGTGAGGCGTGGTTGGCGGCATCGACGTTTAACCCTGGTGGCCAATACGCACTGGGCCGGGCAGCGCGAGCTGCGGTGTCCGAGGCTCGGGAGACCATCGCTGAGTTGCTGGGCTGTGAACCAATCGAAGTAATCTTCACAGCAAGCGGCACGGAAGCCGATAACATCGCAGTGCAGGGACTTTTTCGAGCTTCGCCCCTAGACCGCGTGGTTGCCAGCCCCATTGAGCATCCAGCCGTTGCAGAAACCGTAAAGAATCTCGGTGCGTCGGTTGCGTACTTTGAGGTTGCTGCCACTGGACACGTGCAGGTCGGGCCGGAATTGGATGAGCCTGCTGCGCTCGTGACCTGCATGTTGGCCAACAATGAGACCGGCGCGATCCAGCCGCTTTCTGAGATAGTCGCTGCCACGGACGCGCCGGTGCATGTCGACGCTGTGCAGGCCGTCGGCCACATTCCGGTGAATTTCTCTGAGCTCGGAGTTACCACTCTGGCGGCATCTGCCCACAAGTTCGGCGGACCTCGCAACGGAATCTTGTTGGCCAAGCGATCACCTGCTCCCGCACCAATTCTGTTCGGCGGTGGACAGGAGCGCGGGATCCGATCGGGCACCATCGACGTCGCGGGCGCCGTTGCGACGGCTGTGTCTCTGAAAGAAGCCGTGTCCGAAATGGAGTCCGAGGCGCAACGTCTTGCACAATTGCGGGATGAACTGCGAGAATGCGCCGTCTCGTTGGGGGGAATTGTGCACACCCAGGAGCCTGCGTTGCCTGGCCATCTGCACGTCAGTTTTCCAGGCGCAGTGGGAGATAGCCTCATCATGCTGCTCGATATGCATGGCATTGCTGCCTCAACCGGGTCCGCATGTTCCAACGGCGTCAACCGAGCCTCTGAGACTCTTCTTGCAATGGGGGTGACCGAGGCACAAAGCGCGCTACGTTTCACCTTGGGTTACACTACTAATTTGCAAGAAGTGAAATATCTTATAAATGTTCTGCCGGAAGTTGTGGAACAAGCGCGCAAATCTAGATAGGGATCTCATGGTTATTCGGGCACTGCAGCTGCTTGCTGCATTGTGCTTTGTTGGCCAATGGTTGTACATGGTCACGATTCGAGTCAGTGACCACACAATGATGATGCTGCCGATTTTGGCTGCGTTCTTGTTGCTGTGCACCGCTGTGGTCAAAGAAGTAACCATCCGCGGATTTGCCGTAATTCTTGCTGGTGGAGTGGTGAATTTCCTGTTCGGCTGGCTGATGGAAACTCTTGAAACAGTGCCACTGTATCTAGACCAAATCGGGGCCGTGATCGTAGCACTCCTCATCGGCCCTACAGCCGGTGTTGCCTCATCAGCACTTGGCGCCCTGATGTGGAGCTTCGTTTCACCCTTCGCGTTGCCGTACGCTGCAGCATCCGCGGTCGCTCCCTTCGTGGCCGGAATCTTTAAGAAGATGGGCGGGTTCTTCAGCATCTGGGCAGTAATCGTCTCTGCGCTGCTGGCGGGATTCGCCGTTGGCTTGGTAGCTACCCCCATTCGGCTGGTCCACAACGACAGTGTCCAGGTTGGGGAAGTGTTGTGGCAGGCGATGGTCGGCACCTTTACCGCTGATGGGTGGGCGTCGGACCCGATAGACAAGGTCGTTATTTTTGTCGTCGCATATTTGGTTACCCCTTATATAGCGAAACGCTTGGGCTAGTCTTTTGGGCCCGGTAATCTGAGGACGCTGCAATGCTTACGGGAATTTTATAGCGGCCCTCGCCACTGTACGTGTTCGCTTGAGCCCGCCGTAGTCACTGGGAAACTGGGAAGGCTACGGCACTAGTGCGATGAACATCAGCCAGGAGACCGATTGCAGCAGGTGTACATCTGAAGGTCTGTGAGATGGCGGACCTCATGTCGAAAGTAGATCCTCATGCATATTGCTGAAGGCTTTTTGCCAATCGAACATGCGGTGGGTTGGGCAGCACTTGCCACGCCGTTTGTAGTTCACGGTGCATTGGCTGTGAACAAACAAGTCCGGGAAAACCCGGAAACCAAAATGCTGCTGGGAGCAGCTGGAGCCTTCACTTTTGTGTTGTCTGCTCTAAAGATCCCGTCTGTAACGGGGTCGTCTTCCCACCCCACTGGTACCGGGTTCGGGGCCATCGTGTTCCGGCCACCCGTCATGGCATTCATAGCCACGGTGGTGTTGATTTTCCAATCCCTGTTGCTAGCTCATGGTGGGTTGACCACGCTCGGCGCCAACGTGTTTTCCATGGGTGTCGTGGGCCCGTGGGTTGCTTTTGGGGTGTGGACGCTTCTAAAGAACGTAGGCCGTGACGTAGCAGTATTCTGTGCGGCGTTCTTCGGTGATCTCTCCACCTATGTGGTGACGGCCCTCCAATTGGCACTTGCGCATCATGATGGTGGTTTCATCGGCTCCGCGGGGACTTTCCTCGCGTTGTATGCGCCTACTCAGCTGCCGCTGGCCGTGGTGGAGGCCTTGGTCACGGTGGTGCTGTTCCGTACGGTGACCACTATCGCTTTGCCGGAACTGCGGATGTTGGGGGTGCGAGCATGAAAAACTGGCTCCTGATTATTGCAGCACTAATCATTGCTGCCGCCCCAATGTTCTTCTTAAACTCCGAATTTGAAGGATCTGACGCAGGCGCGGAAGCGGTCGTCGCTGAGCAAGCACCCGAGTATGAGCCGTGGGCTGCTCCGCTCGTTGGTGAGCTGCCCGGCGAAGTAGAGTCCGGGTTGTTCGCGCTGCAGGCTGCCGTGGGGGCGGGCGTCCTCGGGTATGCTCTGGGCTTCTACCGCGGTCGTAACCGTGAATCCAATCGAACGAGCAGCGGCGTCTAGTCGCTGGGCGCAGGTCAATGTGGGGGAGAAAGCCCTGTTCTTCCTGGGGCTTCTCCTGCTGACCTTGATCCTGCCACCACGGGGCTTGCTGCCCATTTTTGTCATCTTGATTGGCGCAGCAGCGTGGATTCATGTCCCGCCTCGTCTGCTGACGGTGCTCGTGGCTGCTCCTGCGGCGTTCATCGCCGTGGGGGTGGGGCCACTGATCTTTAGCTTTGGGGCGGACGGTATCACCTATCTTGGTTGGGAAAACGCTGTTTACGTCGTGATTCGCTCTACCGTTGCCATGACCGCGACGATGCTGTTCGCGCTCACCACACCTCTTCCTGAAATTTTGGGATTCCTTCGGCTGCCGCGAGCGCTGTCGGAGGTGGTGTCGCTGATGTATCGCTTTATCGGAAGTATGGCGCAAACGGCCGTGTCGATGAGGCAGGCACAGGCGCAGAGACTCGGTCGCCTGAGTATCTCCTCCGCAGGGATGCAGGCGAGCTCGCTGTTCCTCATTACTTTCCTCCGCGCCCGCGCGTTGCAGGAAGGTTTGGAGCTTCGCGGCGATCCGGCCTCGCTCGCCGTTTCGACCGTAAAACGCCCCGTTAGGTGGGGTTTCGTACTTGCTACATGCGCCTGCTTTGTCGCACTATGGGTCCTGACATGAAACTTGACAATGTGTCGTTCAAACACGACGACTGGGTGCTCCGTGGCATCTCTCTTGACGTCCCTGCGGGTGCCCGACTAGCGATCCTCGGCGCCAACGGTTCCGGAAAGTCGACCCTGCTCAAACTCATGGCGGGCGCGTGGCGACCAGCCGAGGGGACTATTTCGCTCGAGAAGCCCTACGACTATTCTCGCCGCGGTCGTCGCCACATCCGCGAACAAGTTCAGCTGGTCCTCCAGGAACCCGACGATCAACTCTTCGCCCCGACCGTCTTGCAAGACATCTCCTACGGCCCGGTGAACTTGGGGGCGTCGGACGTCGAAAAGCGGGTTGCCGATGCCATGGGGCTTGCCGGCGTCACCCACCTCGCCGACCGCGTGCCTCACCGGCTCTCCTACGGGCAGCGCAAACTTGTCGCACTCGCTGGGGCACTGGCCATGCGACCGCGCTTTTTGCTTCTCGACGAGCCGACGGCTGGCCTCGACCCAATCGCGGTGCGCTCTCTATTGTCGGTGCTTGCGGGGCTGGATTGTGCCGTCGTGTTGACCACTCATGATGTGGATTTTGCTTGGGAGTTTGCCTCGGACATCGCGGTGCTACGGGAGGGAACGCTGGAGGTGGGGAAGTCCCAATTGCTCCAGCCGTCGGAGCTGGGGATGCCGTGGGCGCCGGTGGTTTCTTCAGTTCTTGAAAAACCGGTTCATACGCCCGAGGATTTGTTAGACTGAGACAACCATTTTGTCACACGGGAGCAAAGCCGATTCTTTGCTGAGAGGACGCAACACGCGGAGCGTCGACCGTTTAACCTGTCCGGATAATGCCGGCGTAGGGAGGAATTTCATGTCTAAGTCTGCTCTGCCTGAAAACGGAACCGTCACCACGGGACCGATTTACCGCAGTCACAAGGTTTACAACGAAGTTCCCTTTGGTGATCTGACGCTTCGCATTCCAGCGCGTCGCATCGATCTGACCACTGGTGAGCATTTCGACGTGTACGACACCTCGGGTATCTACACGGAGGATAACCCAACTCTGGACCTGGAAAAGGGCCTGGAGCCAGTGCGTACGTGGGAGCGCCACGAGGCAGTTCCTGCGTCCGAAGAGCACCCTGAATTGAAGGTGCAGACGCAGCTGGCGTGGGCTCGCGCCGGTGTGATCACACCTGAGATGGCGTACTGTGCGGCTCGTGAGGGCATGACCCCTGAGTTCGTGCGCTCCGAGGTTGCTGCTGGTCGCGCTGTTATTTGCGCGAACAAGAATCACCCGGAGATTGAGCCGATGATCATCGGTAAGGCGTTCGCGGTGAAGATTAACGCCAACATCGGCAACTCTGCTGTCACTTCTTCCATCTCCGAAGAGGTGGAGAAGATGGTGTGGGCGACCCGCTGGGGTGC
Source organism: Corynebacterium sp. H130 (assembly GCF_037572395.1). Lineage (NCBI taxonomy): Bacteria > Bacillati > Actinomycetota > Actinomycetes > Mycobacteriales > Corynebacteriaceae > Corynebacterium > Corynebacterium sp. H130. Next base: position 149,750 of record NZ_JBBHLA010000005.1, read on the forward strand.
GGACACCATCATGGACCTGTCCACGGGCAAGGACATCCACGAGACTCGCGAGTGGATCCTGCGCAACTCCCCAGTGCCAGTTGGTACCGTGCCGATCTACCAGGCATTGGAAAAGGTTAAGGGCGATCCAACCAAGCTGACGTGGGAGATCTACAAGGAAACGATCATCGAGCAGTGCGAGCAGGGCGTTGACTACATGACCGTCCACGCGGGCGTGCTGTTGCGTTACATCCCGCTGGCTGCTGATCGTGTCACTGGCATCGTGTCCCGTGGTGGTTCCATCATGGCTGCGTGGTGCCTGAAGGAGCACCGCGAGTCCTTCCTGTACGAGAACTTCGCTGAGCTCTGCGACATCCTGGCTAAGTACGACGTCACGTTCTCGCTTGGCGACGGCTTGCGCCCAGGCTCCATTGCCGACGCTAACGACGAGGCGCAGCTGTCCGAGCTGCGTACCCTCGGCGAGCTCACCTTGATCGCTCGTTCCCGCGGCGTCCAGGTCATGATCGAGGGCCCGGGCCACGTGCCGATGCACAAGATTCCGGTCAACGTGGAGTGGGAAGAGGATTGGTGCCATGGCGCGCCGTTCTACACCCTTGGCCCACTGGCCACTGACATCGCGCCGGGCTATGACCACATCACCTCGGCTATTGGTGCAGCAATGATCGCCCAGGCTGGTACGGCGATGCTGTGCTACGTCACCCCGAAGGAGCACCTGGGTCTGCCGAATCGCGATGATGTGAAGGTGGGCGTGATTACGTACAAGATCGCAGCTCACGCAGCTGACCTCGCCAAGCAGCATCCGCACGCCCAGGAACGTGATGATGCGCTGTCGAAGGCTCGTTTCGAGTTCCGTTGGCATGACCAGTTTGCACTGGCGCTGGATCCGGATACGGCGCTGGAGTACCACGATGAGACGCTGCCTGCTGAGCCTGCGAAGACGGCGCACTTCTGTTCGATGTGCGGTCCGAAGTTCTGCTCGATGCGTATCTCGCAGGATGTGCGGGACTATGCGGAGTCGAAGGGGTTGACTTCTGTTGAGGCTATTGAGGCTGGCATGAAGGAGAAGTCTGAGGAGTTCGCTGCTGGTGGTGATCGCGTGTACTTGCCGATCTCTGCTGAGTAGCATTTGATGCACGCGCGCTAGCGGCCCCGCTTGTTGTTTAGCGGGGTCGCTAGTCGTCTTTAGTTAGCCTTCGAGCGTTGGATCTTCGAGCTTGTGGGCTGTTGTTTCTTCGATGGGTTCCGTCGGCGCACACCTGGACGGGCAGTCCGCTCAGCACCATCGCTATGTGGGCTTCGACGTAACTGTCGTCGTTCCAGCCGTGGTGTTTCGGGCACAGCGGGGCCAGGTTGTCGATACTGGTGGGGCCTCCGCGGCTCCAGGGGAGTACGTGGTGGGATTCGCATCGGCTGATTGCTTCGTCGCAGCCAGGGGAGGCGCAGCAGCCGTCCCGGGAGAACATTGCTAGGCGTTGGTGGAAGTTTGCGGATCGGCTTGCTGTGACCAGGGTTTTAACTGCGCCGTTGTGGTCATGGACGACGATGTAGTCGGTGATCCGGTGGCCGTCGAGGAGCGCGAGGTCGAAGAGGGTGAGGTCAATACCAACATTGCTGCTGAATTTGGTTTCCCAATTGAATTCGTCCTCTTCGGTGACTCCGATGACGAGAGAGCGGTGTCCGGTGTTGTCGACGCGGGTGGTGGATGCCCAACGTAGGACTTGGAAGAAGTTGTCGGCGTGGCGTTGCGCGACGGTGCGGGTGTCTTCTTTGCGACGATCATCGGTGGCCTGTTCGCCACGCCATGCATCGTCCATGAGAGACTTGAGCAGGGCAGCGTGGGCGGCCGGGGCGTAGCCGTGGAAGCTGCATCCACCGTGTTCGTCTTGTTCGCGCAGCTGGAAGCGACGCTGGTTGTAGGCCTCGTGCGGGTCCTTCGCCAGCCGGCGATTTTCCTCCCGGACAAGCTGCTTTGCGTAGGCGTGCGTCGCCTTGGGCGTGGAATCGAGCGCAGATGCAGCAGCCAGCTCGTAAATCTCGGTTCGTCGGTTGGATGCAGAAGAAAGCTTTTCCAGTGCCGAGAGGATGAGGTCCTGATGCTCGGCGGAGACCCCGGTTTTCCAGGGGCTGAGTGAGCGTCGATGAATGCGTCGGGCTTCGCCCGCAGATACGCCGGCACGTTCCAGCTCATGTCGCTCGCGCCCGGTTGCCATGTCAGTTTCCAGACGGGCGATAAGCTCCTTGATCTCCACAAGTTCGGGAAAATTCTCGAAAGACTCACCAAAGTCGACGGAGTGCTGAAGCAACTCCTTGACCTTGGTAAGCGTATTCATTCCCCCGAAATTCATAACTCCATTCTACCGTATCTACATTAGAACGCAATAGCTATTTCAAATCTGTGACAACAGTGAATGGAGTTAAAATCGAACATATTAGTTATGGCGTGGCCAGGTCGAAACGGCGGCGAGCGCGCCGCAAAGCAGCGCAATCACCCACCACAATCCGATCGGGGCCTTGGTCGTCCATTCGACCGGCCCCATGCAAATGAACCAAACGGAACCAAGCGTCACCAACGCATTCACAACCGCCATTAGCGGAGATCGCCTCTTCGTGTAGTAGATCTCAAAAGCGAGCCACAAAACGCATGCGGTGGGGATCAAGACCATGACAGCATCTCCTTTCCAAGGTCATCCAGGCTCGCGGTTGAGTCGGTATTAGCAAACGCCACCTTTGATCCGGAAGGGTCCACAATCAGAATGGTTCGGTAACCGCCAGTGCCACCGTTGTGGGAAGCGCCGTAAGAGCTGTGCTTCCAGGCGTAGGACGGGACTCCGACGCGTCGCAAATGCGCGGCAAATAGTGCCATGTCGTGGGCGGTGGAGCGGATTGAACCGGCTGGGGCGTAGCCGTCCATTTCCCAGTTGGCGGCAGGTTTTCCGCGCCCGTTGAGTCCCTGCGGTGCGTCCGTAGCGCTACCAATAGTGGCCACGTACGACTCATTCATTCCCAAAGGAGTGAAAATGTCTTGCTCGACCATCTTTTCCCAGGTCCGGCCGTCTTTTTCTGCCAGCAATTGGCCTAGAAAAGCGACGCCGAGGTTCGAATAATTGCGCTCGCCCTGGCCTTTCAATTTCGCATCCAGGGCCATGTCAAAGATCTTCTGGCGATCCACCTCGGCATAAGGGTTGCGCTCAATGAAAAGCGGAAGGAAACCCAACCCCGGGTTCCGTGGCAGGCCGGCCTCGTGGTTGGCGAGCTGCTCAAGGGTTGCAGAGCCAATCGGGGCACCGCGAGTGTCGATGATGTCGGAAACTTTAGTGTCCAGCCGAACTGTGCCCTTTTCGATGGCCTGTCGGAGCAATTCCGCTGTGAAGGTCTTAGTTACGGAGCCGATCTCCACCTCAGTGTGCTGGTCGGCGCCGAGTCCTGCGAATACTGGTTGATCGCCTTCGAGAACGAACGCGGTGACGTTGTGGGCGCCTCGCGGGGAGTTATCGGCAAGAAAGGTTGCTAGTTGGGGATTGCCGGTTTGGGTGTCGGCAAGCTTTACAGGTTGGGGGCCGAAAACGACGAGTGCTGCGACTGTCGCGAGCCCTATGGCGATGGCCAGTGCTTTTCTCATGTGTGGTCCTCGCTAGCTGCGATGATCGTGAGTAGTGGGATGACGCGGGCGGGTGGGATTTCAAAGGTGCCGTGGGTTTTGCGTACCCAGCCGGCGGATTGCAGCGCGCTGAGGTGGTGGTAGGCGGTGCCTGAGGAGGAAATGCCACTCTCGACCAGGTCGTTGACGCTGGCGGGACCTTCGAGGAGTCGGGCCAGGATGGCGTGTCGGATGGGGTGGGCGAGCGCACTGACGCGCTCGAGGGATTCGAAAAAGGCAGCGCCAGTCAAATGGCTGGCTGGACGGGTCCACGCGTACTGGTAGGTGCGATCGCCGAGTAAGACGTCGCCCTGGAAGCTGACGACGCCGTTTTCCAGTGAAGGCTGCTGAGCCTCCAGCGCTGCTAGTCGACGTTCTAAGTCATCAATACGTTGCTCCAAATCCATAATTCTAAAAATACAGAAATATGGAATCGGGTGCAATGCCTACAATACGAACGATCCACCTGTCAGCGCCATCGAGGTCCACCCGGTCTCCGGTGTCCACTGGTGCAACCGCCCAGTGGTGAGCATCCGGATGCGTTCAGGCGTGGCATCGACGATTCGCTGCGCGCCTTGTCGTTCAAAAGAAACCAGCAGCTCATCGCCCCAAAACTCCACCGACCCCCAGTCGTGTTTCACCGACACCCCGCGGTAAGGCTCGATGAAGCGGTCAATCGATGAATCGGCGAAAGCAATCGGAGCTTCGCCCAGCGGGAATACCTCTCCATGGAGCACCGCCACCACCTGGCTTTCAGAGGCCAACTTCAGCAGCGGATCGCGGCCAATTGGAGCAGCCAAAGAAACCCGATGGCTGAACTCACCGGTACGTGCATCGTAGGCCTCAACCAGCGGCAACCCGACGGCAGCGATCCAAAGATACTTCTCATCCGCTGCCACATGCCCCGCCTGGAAAACCTGCTCCGAAACCGGAGCCTTAGACAACGGGACGACAGTTGCATCCACGATGTATCCCTTCGTTTGCCAGCCGTTGGGGGAGTAATCGTTGAACTCCTCCTCAGCCGTAGCAAGCTGCTGCAACACCACATCATTGTTGTCCGACACGACCGCATACAAGGATTCGATCTGCAGCCAAGTGTTCGTGCGGTCAATGTCGTAAGCCCACCAGCTGAAATGCCCCGCGAGAGTGACATCGCCAGATATCGGACTGTCCGAGATGAGCTGTGCGCACCAGCCGTCGCCAAGCGCGAGTCCGTGCCACCACGCTTTCTGCTTCTCGACGACCGGAGGCTGCCCGTCATGTCTAACCTGGCACCTCACTTCGCACTGCAACCCCGAAATCGCGCCGGGAGAGGTGTTGAAGCGAAGTGGCATCGGGGTGACGTCGCCGACGGTCCAATCGACCTTGTGGTATTCGAGTGCGTCCTTTGTCACGTGGATGCGGAGTCGGCCGTCGGTAAGCGGCGGGAGGCGGTCGATCGAACCCGGAAGGGTGGGTGCTGGTTTGGGGCTGATGACATTGCCGAATTCATCGCGGGGGACCGTGGGCCCATTCCAGACGGCGTCGAAGAAGTCGAGGATGGTGAGGGAGGAGGCTGTAATGCGGAAATCTGGGTACTCAGCGGCCAGGACGATGCCATATTCTTGATCGACGTCAACGAGGACTTGATCATATTTCAGTCGCCACGTCGGGCGACTGATCACGCTGCTGTTGCCGTGGAGATCGAATTCTTGGCTCCAGATTCGAGCTAGGAAGGGGTTCGGTTCGATCGAGGTGAGCAAAGTGCCCGAAGGGTAGTGGCCTGGTATCTCCTCGTCTCCGGTGCGGCCAAAGACCCACATCGACTCCCGGTTTCGGATGGCCAGTGGCTTATCATCTCGGGAGATGGTGAGTAGCCCGCGGTAATCCCAGCGGCTGATTGTGGCCCCATTCCAGTTGGGGTGAAACAAGACCGTGGGGCCAAAGAACATGAATTGTTCCGGTGGGCCAGGTGGTGTGCCAGTGACCTCGACGGTGACTTGGTACGTCACACATTCGGCCCGGGCATACAAGCGCGTAAGGTCCTGCTTATTCAAAAGATGCCTCCACAAAGGTCCAATCGTTTTCTGGCCGCCACTGCCAGATCTTCTGATCGGCGAGCACAACAAGGTGTTCGGGTGCACCGCGCACGATCCTCTCGACGGATCCCTCAAACGAAGTAATAAGCGAGCCGTCCGCAGGATCAAAGAATCGGGTGCTTTCTTCCGACCATTCCATGATGACGCTGTGGAACCGCTGAGCGTTCACCCAATCAATCCCAGCAAGGGGAGCAGTTTCTGATCCCTCCGCCGTGAAGAACCGCACCTTATCACCCACGATCGTGACGATGAGGCCTGCAAACCAAAATGCATCAATTCGGATGAAAGTGCTAATTCCTACGGGAACGGGCTCAGGGGAGGTGAGCGGAATTTCGGATACGCCGGCGATGACGAGCATCATCTGGTCAGTGTCGGTGACAGAATCAATGCGGTTGCGAAGCGAGATTCCGTGATCAAATTCCCGGCACATCGGGTTTGTTGTCTGCAACTCAGTGGAACCGGAAAAAGTCTTCCCGGAGTGAAGCACAAAAATCTGCTCCCCATAAGTCATCACGACGCCATGTTCAGGATCGGCTTCCAACTTCCGATGCTGGTCTAGTGGCGCGGGGACGTGCACCCGCCGCAGCAATTCGCCCGTCTCCAAGGAATAGGCGTCAACAGCTGGAATATCGACGCATGCTGCCCATAGCACCTCATCGTCGGCGAGCATGTACCCGTAGCCTGGCTGCCACTGCACCAGCGGCGGGGGATCGACGCTGAACCCATCAATGATGAATTCCTCCGCTTTCCACTCACCCGCCGTAGGGACTGCAGAGGCATCGGCTACCGGAAGGAAGTGCTGCTCTTCAGCATCTGCATGCGACAGGACTGCATGGATCGCCGTGATCTCCACGTAAGTGACTGGGCAATGGAGATTGTCGAGGTCATAGAAGAAACCGGTCAGTTCCTGATCCCCGCGTCGCGGTTCGTTGGTGGAGTAGGTCGCGGTCCAGCCCCTGCTGATCAGCAAGCCGTGCCAGTTGGGGTCCGGTTCACCGTTATCAATATGAACCCAGCCACGAATGGTCTGCTCGCATTGCGGGTGCCAAGCCTGGCCCGTGGAAAATTGCAGCGCGAGTGGCACGTGATTGCCCACGCGGTACTCTTCCAGCTCGCCCTGCAGCTCGTGCCGGTTGGTGATCACCCGCAGCTCGGTGTCCAAAGCGGGCAGAGTATCGACGACCCGTCCCTCGAATTCCGTGGGCAACACGATCTTTCTGGTTGGCCCGGTCCACGTGGCATTCAGAGAACCGGGAAGGAGTTCGAAGGACGTCGATAAGAGCGATGCGCGCGGTGACCGCAGCCCCAGCCGCACCCCGGTCTCTTTGTCCACGATGACAGACGCGCGGGGTTCCATGACTAGCTCCAGAGCGGGGCGACCGAGGAACTCGGTTTCTGATACCGTGTGCTCGCCGAGCTCCTCGTAAAACTCATCATCGTCCAGCGCGAGGACGGCGATCCCCTCCCACCTAGGGAGACGGAAGCCCGGCTGTGCGAGAGGAAGGTCATCGTCAAAGCGCCACGTCACCGAGCCGTTGTACCAATACCAATTTTTGCCGCCGCGAGTGATGCGCACGTGCGAGCCACAACGCTCGAGCACATAGTCGTCAAATACCAGCCGGTAGTGGACATTCATGACCCCAGGCTACCGTCGACTAAGCTAGTCCACCTGAAAGGGGAAAACATGCGAGTTCTGGCAGCAATGAGTGGCGGCGTCGATAGCGCGGTGGCGGCAGCCCGCGCAGTAGAGGCCGGCCATGACGTGGTTGGGGTGCATCTGGCGCTCTCGCGCGATCCACAAGCCGTGCGTGAATCCGCTCGTGGCTGCTGCTCCTTGGAGGATTCCGCGGACGCGCGCCGGGTCTGCGACAAGCTCGGCATCCCGTTCTACGTGTGGGATTTCTCGGATCGCTTCAAAGAAGATGTCATCGATGACTTTGTCGACTCCTACGAACGCGGCGAAACCCCAAACCCTTGCCTGCGCTGCAACGAGAAGATCAAATTCCGTGCGCTGCTTGAACGAGCCATGGCGCTCGGCTTCGATGCCGTAGCCACCGGCCACTACGCCAAGATCATCGATGGTCACCTGCGCCGCGGCGACGACCCGCAAAAGGACCAGTCCTACGTCCTCGGCGTGCTGACCCGCGAGGAACTCGACCACTGCATGTTCCCGGTAGGAGACACCCCGAAGCCGCAAATTAGGGAAGAGGCCGCTCGGCACGGGTTTTCCGTGGCAAAGAAGCCGGATTCCTATGACATCTGCTTCATTCCGGACGGCAACACCCAGGCCTTCCTGGGCAAGCACATCGGTCTGCGACCTGGCCTGATCAAGGATCAGGAGGGCCACGTCCTGAAGCAACACCAGGGCGTCCACGAGTTCACCATCGGCCAGCGCAAGGGCCTCGACATCAAGCAGCCGGCCGCCGACGGCAAGCCACGCTACGTCACGGACATCAACGCTGCCACCGGCGAAGTGACAGTCGGCTCTCGAGCCGACCTGGCCGTCACCGGGATCACTGCCGACCGCCTCAAAGTCCTGCACACAGCAATGACTGGCACCATCGAATGCCAAGTCCAGGTGCGCGCACACGGCGAAGTTGTACCGTGTACGGCAGAAATCGGCCCGGAGAAGATGGAGCTGAAGCTGCACGAACCCCTCGAAGGCGTTGCGCGTGGCCAGGCCGCCGTCCTCTACCTACCCGACGCAGACGGTGACATCGTCCTCGGCTCCGGTACTATCTCATGCACCACGCGCTAGGAGTCATGCCGGGCACCTCGCTTGTCGACGCCGCCGACGTCCTCGCAGGTGAATGTTCAGTTTTGCCCCTACCGGTGCTGCCCGCTCGCGGTTTGGGCTCCGATCCCATCGGCCGTACAGCAGGCCTCCTGCCCTTCAACGTCGAGGCCGGGCCTCGAGCTTGGCAACTGGTCAACCGGCCTCAGCTAGTCACGCGCCGGGTGTGGGATCGACTGGAAGAGGACCTTGACCTGTGCGAACAGGTGTGGGGAACCTCGGTCCCATCGATCAAGGTTTCCGTCGTAGGCCCGTGGACCCTGGCAGCCTCACTGGAACTGTCCAACGGACACCGGGCAATCACCGACCCGGGAGCTCTCCGCGATATCCGCGAAGGGCTTGAATTCGGGCTGGCGGAACACGTCGCTGACGTGTGCAAACGCTTCTCTTGTGAGGTCATCACCCAGGTCGATGAACCACTTCTATCTGTGGTGCGCGCCGGAGGCTTGCAAGGCACCACGCAGTGGGAAACGATTCCGGCAATTCCCGAACCACAATTGATGAACTCCGACATTCTGCACCTCAGCACCCCTGAGTGGGACGTGCAAGTACCTCAAGTATTTGTATCCCGCGAACTCATTCGTGGCTCCGAAAACCTTGACGGGTTTGGGCAACTCGTGGCCAATGGAACCCGCGTAGGCCTCGGGATCAAGCCAGATCGAGTGGACGAGCTCAAGGAGAAGCCTCGCGCAGTCGCCGTTGAACTGGCGGCATTGTGGGATGAGCTGAGCCTCAGTCGAGAGTCGCTGGGGGAAGTCGATGTGTATCCGGTAGGCGTCGAAAAGCTCGCACTTGCCGACGCGGGGGCAGCAATCGCGTTCGCAAGGGCTGTAGCGGACATGCTAGTACGTGACGCGGGTGATTTATAGCAAAAAATGGGGGTATTTGCCCGCGAGAATCGTCAGCCAGTGGTTAGGTATTGTGATGTAGCAAATCGATATCAAAATTGGAGATTCTTGTGACGAACCCATTTGAGCAGCCGGGCAACCAGCCACAGCAGAACAAGCCGGAATGGCCGGCGTTCCCTGGTGCCTCTGAGCCTCAGCAAGCGCCAGAGCCGCAGCTTCAATCTCAGCCGCAACCACAGGCCCAGCCGTACCAGCAGACCCCTCCGCCACCGCCTCCTCCTTCCCAGGGGCAGCCAGCATTCCAGCAACAGCCATTCCAGCAGCAGCCGTTTCAACAGTCTCAGCAGCAGTTCCAGCCACAGTTCGCGCAGCAGCAGTACCCGCAGCAGATGGTTCAGGAACCGAAGAAGACCAATATCCTCGGCATCATCGCGCTTGGCCTGGCAATTCTTGGCACGATCCTGGCCTGCATCAAGGCCGTCATGGTCGTCGGCTGGATCGCACTGCCAATCGCGTTCATTATGGGCATCGTCGCCCTGTTCATGAAGAACCAAGGCAAGGCTGCGGCCATCTCCGCCATCGCTATCGCCGTGGTCGGTTCCATGATCGCGGGCGTCATGGCTTTCGTGTACTTCCTCAAGGACATCGACGACGAGATCACCGGCGGTGAAACCGTTGTGTCCGGCGGTAACTCGGGTGGCTCGCCGAAGGGCCTCGTTGGTGGCAAGGACGAAAAGGGCACCTCGCGCGAGAACCCACTGCCGCTCGGTTCGACCATCGAGAACAACGATTGGGAAGTCACAGTGAACTCCGTCGAATTCAAGGCTGATGCTAAGATCAAGGCTGAAAACCCTTACAACGACGATGCCAAGCCTGGTAATGAACAGATCCTGGTCAACCTGACCTACAAGTACAAAGGCAACAAGCCAGAAGGCGAGTACCTGTTCCCAGTGGTCGACTTTGTCACCCCATCCGGAAACAGCATCTCTTGGACCGATACATTCCTCATGGCGCCTGACCGCATCGATTCCTCCAAGGTCATGTACAACGGTGCAACAGTCACAGGTAACCTCCCATTTGAGGTCCCAGCGGCTGACGCTCAAAACGGTGTCCTGGCCGTGACCCCTGGTTTTGTAGGAAACAAGCGCTTCTTTGAATTGAAGTAATACCTCGGGAACAAATCAGCCCTTCCGTGCATCCAAGCTTGTGACAGACAGTTGATGCACCAAGGAAGGGCTATTTTCATGTTCAGTGACGCACGTATCAAGGCAGCCAAGGACGTTTTTAACAAGATCGGTGAATCCGCCAAGAAGCAGGCAGAAAAACTCAACCCGACCGCGGCCTTCGAACAGGCCTTTGGCCCGGCAAAGTACCTGGCCCACAAGCACGTAGAGATCATTTACGACGAAGACCCAAATATTAGCCAGGCAGACGCCATCGCCACCCTGGAACGACGCCTCATGCAGCAGACCGCCGGCACCGGCGCTGCAGTAGGTGCCGCCGCCACCATGCCTGGCATCGGCACCATCACCGCCCTCGGCGGAGCTGTCGCAGACTCGGTGTCTTTCCTAGCCCTGTCTTGCGCGCACGTCTACGGCGTCATGAAGGTAATGAACATTGAGCTTCCCGACGAAGAGCACGAGCGCGCCCTCGTGATGAGCATTCTCCTCGGTGGCAGCAACTCGCCAGCAGTGAAGGAAGTCGCGGGGCAGGACTGGGGCCACTTCCTCCTGGAAAAGAAGTCCGTGGAGGTGATGAAGCAGGTCAACTTCCTGCTCGCCCGCCACTTCGCGCTACGCTTCGGAACCCGCTACGGTGTGTTCACCCTCGGCAAGGTCGTTCCAATGGGCGTCGGTGCAGCTCTCGGCGGTGGTGCAAACTACCTGCTTGCCAAGTCCGTCGTTGAAGCCACTCGTGCCACCGTCCTCGACATGTGCAAGGACATGGGTCGCAAGGATGAGGCCACTGACTTCCTGGAAGGTGAAGTGGTTGAATAGGGCCTATGGATACTAATAAGCCGGAAACATTTGGTGCTCCAGCGATTGTTGGCGCCGATGCCACTGTGATGCGACTGATGGAACAGGCGCCCGAAGCTCAGCCTGAACGCACACGTCCAGCAGTTCAGCGACTGCTCCAGGGCGACGGCGCCAACATCATTGCCTTCACCTTCGCGCCAGGGCAAGAGTTGCCAGAGCACAAGGCAGCCCACCCGATTACTGTGCAGTGTCTTGCCGGACAGCTGGATTTTGAGGTCGCCGGGGCCACAACGCGCCTTGAGCCTGGCGTAGTGGTGCACTTGCGGGACCACATTCCACACTCGGTTCTCTGCCCGGCGGACGCTCCGGGCCGAAGCATTCTCCTGCTCACAATGCTCACTGGTGAGCGTCACAGTTCCTAATTCAACCGGAGTTCCTGCACTTGCTCTGGATCCATGAGGTGCGGAAAACTCAGCGACGTGCTGCACTGTTGCTTACCCAACGTTTGATGGCAGGACAATGGTCCCGACGTGAGAGGGATGGCGTTGCCGCCTATCAGGGTGGCTTCCGCCGGACCGAGTTGTGAGTTGGGGCCTTCATACTCCAGGTTGATGGCAAGCGGAGACGCCTCGGCTCGAGTCACCGTGGTCTCACCAGCTCTTTGTCCCGCAGGAAGTTCCTTGCTCATCTCCTCGTAGCCAATATCGAACGAAAGCTTCCAGGTGCCCTCCGCCACGATGGTGCCGCCAACCGACGACAGATCTTTGAGTTTGACCTTTGCGGTTTTTCCTTGCAGCGAATCAATGCCGAACACTGAGGACTGCTCGACATATTGGATCGCATTATCGCCCGGATCTCGATCGAAGAAGTACGCGCTCCCTCCAAGTCCGGCATCACCCGGAATCCGGGTCATCGAATGCTGGAAATTGAGCCTTAGCAAGCCACTGTCTGACGGTTCGGGCAGATCAAACGCCGAGCCATCTTCCTTCTCGATCGTGTACACCACCGCAAAGTTGCGTGCGTCGCCAATAATAGAGTCAGCTGTAATTCGCACACCATTGCTCGTATCCGACGCCCCAATAGGCCTGCCAATCTTGTCCACAATTTCGGTTTTCGCCGGCTGGCCAAACAAATCAGAGGCCATCTCGGCAGGAGTAATACCAGTTGACGAGGTTACCGCCACGGCGCTTCCCGCAAGAGCCAACGCAGCGGTTCCCGCGATGAGGACACGCGAGGTTCCGCGGCGCCAGGCGAAGGCAGGTGTGCGCTTGCGAGGAGCAAGGGACACAATCAGCTGCTGTTTCCGTGCCTCCGACAATCCAATCTGCTCGTATTCTGTGGCCAACTGCTCACGAATGAGCGTATCCCTATCAAGCATGACGATCTCCAATCAATGATTCCCGCAGCGTGGCGCGGGCGCGGCTGAGTATCTGATACACGGCATCCGGCGTGCTGGGCAGCATCTCCGCAATCTCGGCTGCCCGGTAGCCTTCGTAGTAATGCAGGTACACAGCGATTCTTTGGTCGCGGGGGAGCGTGGCGATGGCGTCGGTAAGCGGGCCGTAGCTCGGCGCAGGCTTATCGACGGCCTCGGCCTCCTCTGCACGTAGCCGCCGGGCGGGTGACCTCAGCAGATCCTTGCACTTATTGCAGGTCACTCGGATAATCCAGGCCTTTTCATGCTCGGTGCTGGTGAAACGCTGTCGGTTGTCGAGTGCCTTGAGGAGCACCTCTTGACAGATGTCCTCGGCATCGGCGGTTGATTGCAGGTAGGAATGACAGAGTCGAACGATCAGATCGGAATATTCCCCGACCAGGCGTGTGGCCTCTGCTTGTCTATTCATAGGTTCCTTTCTAACTTTCACCTATAACACGACTGGGGAGGCCAGAATCTGACAGCGGAGAGAAAAAGAAAGAGCTGCGGAACTTGGTAGTTCCGCAGCTGTGTCAAGCAACCAATTGTTGGAGTAAGGCTACTTTGCGTTGCCTACGATCTCACCGATGACCTTGAAGATAGAACCCAGGGCCTCGAGAACGATGCTTGCAGTTTCCATAACGTATCTCCCTTCTTGGAAATGAAAATGTGTGCGCGTTCCATGATGGCTTGGTGGAATAGCGTTGCCAATGACTTGGCCGAAACACGGTACTTTCGCACCCACCCTTATTGGGGGAGTATTTCAAGAAGGGGGAGTTCTCAAAATGAAAACCCACCGCTTCATTTGAGGCGATGGGTTTTCAACGAGGAATGGGCTACTTAGCAGCCTCGATCTGGACAGCCTGTGCTACAGCGTTGACCACAGCGCCGATCTTCACTGCCTCCCAGACCTGCTCCTTGGTCAGGCCTTCAGCCTTCACGGTCTCTGCGTGGGAAACGAGGCAAGCCTCGCAGCCGTTCATTGCGGAAACGGTGGTGGACCACAGCTCGAAGTTGGCCTTCTCAACGCCAGGGTTGGTGATGATGTTCATGCGCAGGCCCATCTTGACCTGGGAGTAATCATCGCCGAGCATGTGGCGAGAGCGGTACGCAACATTGTTCATTGCCATGACGGTGGCAGCGCCGAAAGCGGCGTTCAGTGCTTCGTCGGAGAGGTGGGTCTTTGCCTCGTCGACGATCTCGGAGATCACGGTGTCGTTCTTGGTAGCAGCTGCAGCTGCAACGAGAGCGCCCCAGAGCTGCTCTTCATTCAGCTCGGTGGAACGGGTGAGGGAACCGATGTTGAGCTTCTGGTCCTTTGCCCACTCTGGCAGGGAAGACTTCAGGTTATCGATGGACATTATTTCTCCTTCGTCGGAATTTGGGTAAAAAGGTGCCCCGCTGGCTCGACCGGCGGGGCAAGGTGGGGATCCTACTTCAGGGATTCCTGTACAACCTCGAGCTTGTCGATGTTCTTGGTTGGGTCGTTCTTCTGCCAGTTGCAAGCACAGACCTCTTCGGACTGCAGAGCGTCGAGAACACGCAGAACTTCGTCAACGTTACGGCCAACAGCGTCTGGGGTGACGGAGACGAACTGGATAACGCCGTCTGGGTCGATGATGAAGGTAGCGCGGTCAGCAACGCCACCCTCGTTCTCAACGCCCAGTGCGCGGATCAGGTCATGGCGCACGTCAGCGAACATCGGGAATGGAACGGTCTTCAGCTCTGGGTGGGTTGCACGCCAGTTGAAGTGGGAATACTCGTTGTCGGTGGATCCGCCGAGAACAACGGTGTCGCGATCCTCGAACTCCTCGTTGAGCTTGCCGAAGGCAGCAATTTCAGTTGGGCAAACGAAGGTGAAATCCTTTGGGTAGAAGAAGACGATCTTCCACTTGCCCTCGTACTTGTCCAGGGAAACCTCTTCGAAGTAATCCTCTGGGGACTGAGCGTTAACCTCGTGGAGGTCGCCACCCTTGAGTGCAGTCAGCTTGAACTCTGGGAACTGCTCTCCAACGGTCAAGATTGCCATGTGTGTTCTCCTCGTTTGAAGTGTTTACCGGAGCGTGTGCCCCGGTCCTGATAGCCATTATGCCTGCGCTTGCAACACCCGGCAAGAGTTTCATGCTGTGGGTGTATTAATCACTGATAGTAAAAGCTAATCTAGGGGTCCATGCTGCAGGGAAAGTGTTTAGCTATTAATTAAACAGTGGGTAATTAGCTTTGCATGGGCCAGGAGAGGTTAACGGAGCTGGCGTCCGAGCCCTTGCCTTCTAGGTAGCGCTTGAAGCTTTCCTGGGAGCGGTAGTAACCCACTGCTTGAAATTCCATGAGCTCGTCGATTGGCATCGTGCCGAGATCGGGCCATTGGCGCACCTGCTTCCACGCAATGCGGGCGGCTGCGAGGGCGTCGGAGGTCGCCTCGTGTGCGTTGTCCAGTTTGACGTCGTAAAGCGCGCACAAATCGGTGAGCGTGCGCTTGCCCTTGCGGTAGGGGTCTTTGATCTTGTCGATGGCAAAAGGATCGTAGACCGGGCCGGAAACGACGAAGCCGGGGGAGAGCTGTCCGAGGACGGTGAGGTCATAAGGTGCATTGAAGACGATCAGAGTCAGGCCCTCCTCCCAGGCCTTTTGGATCGCCTGGACGGTGTGTGCAACTACCTCATCATGAGGCTTGCCGTGTTCACGAGCGTATTCCGTGGTGATGCCGTGTACTTTCTGGGCCTCGACGGGGATCTCCACTCCGGGGTCAGCGAGTAGCTCCTCGGGCTGCACATTGCTGCCCTCAATACGCACCAGCGCAGAGGTAACAATGCGCGCTTCAAAAGGATTGGCTGAGGTCGTCTCCAAGTCGAACGTCAGCATCTTGGATGGGCTAAAGGAAGTCATGCCCCAAACTTTAGACCGACCGCCGGACACGGGTGCCCCTAAGCGTTCGAAGTACAATCGGGGATCGTGACTGATATTCATGCGCAGCTGCGGAAACAATGGAACGATCTTGCCGAAGAAGTAAGGCGACACCGGGATCTGTACTACAACGGCACTCCGGAAATCCCTGACGCTGACTTTGACAAGCTGTTGCAGAAGCTTGAGTCTCTTGAAAGAGAGCATAGAGAGCTAGCTGTGCCCAACTCCCCAACGATGGAAGTCGGTGCACCAGCTAGTTCGTCATTCGCAAACGTGACACATCTGGAGCGGATGATGAGCTTGGACAATGTATTCGATGAAGTTGAGCTGCGTGATTGGATATATAGAACTCCGGCCACTCGGTATCTCACCGAACTGAAAATTGATGGGTTGTCCATCGACCTTGTGTATCGCCATGGAAAATTCCAGAGAGCCGCAACTCGCGGTGACGGTTGGACTGGAGAGGACGTGACTGAGAATGCACGTGTGATTCCAGATATTCCAGATGAATTGATTGATTCAGGCGAGTACCCGATCCCAGAAGTTCTCGAAGTTCGAGGCGAGGTGTTTATCGCGGTTGAAGACTTTGAAGAAGTCAACGCCCTGCGCGTATCCGAAGGTGGCAAGCCTTTCGCCAACCCTCGCAACGCCGCCGCTGGTTCCTTGCGTCAAAAGAGCCCGGAGGACGTGAAGAAGCGCAAACTGCGCATGATCTGCCACGGCATCGGTGCCCTCGAAGGCTTCGCCCCAACGAGTCAGCTGGACGCCTACCACGCGCTCAAGGCCTGGGGACTGCCCGTTTCCGAATACACGGAGGCAGTAGCTACTGCCGATGAGGTCGTGGCAAAGATGAAGTACTGGGAGGGCCACCGCCACGACGCGATCCACGAAATGGACGGCCTCGTGGTCAAGGTGGACGACATCGCCTCCCAACGCGCACTCGGTGCCACCGCCCGTGCGCCACGATGGGCTATTGCCTATAAGTATCCGCCGGAGGAAGTCACCACCAAGCTCCTCGACATCCAAGTCGGCGTCGGTCGCACCGGCCGTGTCACCCCATTTGCGGTGATGGAGCCGGTATTCGTCGCAGGCTCCACCGTCTCAATGGCTACCCTGCACAACCCTGGAGAGGTCAAGCGGAAAGGTGTCCTCATCGGTGACACCGTGGTCATCCGCAAGGCGGGCGAAATCATCCCCGAGGTCCTCGGCCCGATCGTCGAAAAGCGTGATGGCAGCGAGCGGGAATACGTCTTCCCAAAGAATTGCCCGGAGTGTGGCGCTGTGCTCGCACCCGCCAAGGAAGGCGACGCCGACTGGCGCTGCCCCAACACCCGTTCCTGCCCAGGTCAGCTCGGAGCGCGACTGACCTACCTCGCGGGCCGTGGCGCCTTCGATATCGAAGCGCTGGGGGAGAAGGGGGCCCATGACCTCATCCGCTCCGGCGTGCTTATCGACGAAGCAGAGCTGTTCAATCTTGATGAGGATGCCCTTGCTCGTACCAGCGTGTACGTAACAAAGGCAGGCAAGGTCAATGCTTCCGGCAAGAAGCTGCTTAAGAATCTGGCGGAAGCCAAGAACGTGGACCTGTGGCGAGTGCTCGTTGCACTGTCTATCCGCCACGTCGGCCCGACCGCTGCGCGAGCACTCGCAGCCCGGTATCGCTCGATGGAGGTGCTCCGGGACACTTCAGTGGAGGATTTGGCCACCACCGAGGGCGTGGGTGCGATCATCGCGCAGTCGTTCAAGGATTGGTTCGACGTTGATTGGCATCGCACCATCGTGGACACGTGGGCTGAGGCAGGCGTCACCATGGAGGATTCTGTCACTGACCTGCCGGAACAGGTGTTGGAAGGCCTGACCATTGTGGTGACCGGAACGTTGGAGGGTTTTAGTCGCGACTCCGCCAAGGAAGCCATCGTGTCACGTGGTGGCAAGGCAGCCGGTTCCGTGTCGAAGAAAACTACCTATGTGGTGGCCGGAGAAAACGCCGGATCGAAAGAAACTAAGGCCCGCGAACTGGGCGTTCCCGTTCTAAACGAAGCGCAGTTCGTGCAACTGCTGGAGACCGGCGCTATTTAAGGATCGAGCCGACGATATCGCAGAGCAGGCCAATCTGTTCGACTTCGGTGGCCAGGAAATCCGGGCCACCAGGTCGGCCAACCACGAGCATCAGGCCTGTGTTTCCGATTGGGGAGGCGCAGAGGGAGGCGTCGAGAAGGCGCCAACTTTCCGGCACCCACTTTTCTTCGTCGCGCAGCACACGCGCCTTGTCGACGTCCGCGTGAGGCGGGTGCGTCCCGTCGTCCTCGGGGGCGGCGCTGGAGGCTGCAAGGCGAGACATCGTGTCGCCATTGTCCAGCACAATTGCCCAACCCGAGGTCATGGTGCGGGGGAGCACGTCGACGAACTCTGCCATGGCTTTTTCTGGTTTGCGTAAGTTCTGCGCAACACCCGCCAGCATTTCGATCTGACCACGACGATCAACGCGACCCGAGAACGGGCGAATGGAATCGACGATCACGCCCGGCAGCGCCTGAGCAGCGGAGATGATGGCGTCAGGAAGCGTGCCCTGAGGCAGGGAAACGACGATATCGTCTGTCACCTCACCAGTGGTCGACTTTTCTACCACGTCCACGGATTCAATGTTGCCCTTAATCTGCCCCAAAGCATCAGCGAGACGACCGAGGCTACCAGGAGCATCAGGGATCATGACACGGATGAGATACGACATTGAAGTGGTCCGCCTTTCGCGGGGTGGGCAACACTATTCACAGAATATAACGAACGTCACTATGGTTTTGTTCCATTTCAACCCCTACGCGCCCCCAAGGTGCTGTTCAGCTACACTTTTTGAATAGCGTCTTTTGTCATAACTACCGAATGGAGTAACACTCGTGCCTGAGATTTCGCGCGAAGAGGTCGCTCACCTGGCTAAACTTTCCAGGCTTGCCTTGAGCGATGAAGAACTGGACATCTACGCAGAGCAGATCGACAGCATCATCGCAAACGTCAGCGCAGTCGGAAAAGTCGCAGCTGACGGCGTCAAGCCGATGAGCCACCCCCACGACATCGAAACCACCATGCGTGAAGACGTCGTGGAAAAGACCCTCACCGCCGAACAAGCACTCGACCAGGCGCCAGACGCTGCAGAGCAGCGCTTCGTTGTGCCACAGATTTTGGGGGAGTAATCCATGAACAAGTACCTAGTCGGAGCAGAAGGCGCGAGCGAACTGACTTCCAAGTCGGCAGCGGAACTCGCAGAACTCATCCACACTAAGCAGGTCTCCTCGGTAGAGGTCACCCAGGCTCACCTGGACCGCATCAACGACATCGATGGCGAACTGCATGCCTTCCTCCACGTCGGCGCAGAGGCCGCTCTGAAGGCTGCCGAGGACGTCGATAAGCGCGTTGCAGAAGGCGACGTCCCATCCGCACTCGCCGGTGTTCCGCTCGCACTCAAGGACGTGCTGACCACCACCGACGCGCCAACCACCGCAGCGTCCAAGATCCTCGAGGGCTACATGAGCCCTTACGACGCCACCGTCACCCGCAAGATCCGCGAGGCCGGCATCCCAATCCTGGGCAAGACCAACATGGACGAATTTGCCATGGGCTCGTCCACTGAAAACTCCGCTTTCGGCCCGACCAAGAATCCTTGGGACCTTGAGCGCACCCCAGGTGGCTCCGGTGGCGGTACCTCTGCGGCCATCGCATCCGGTGAGGCCCCACTCGGCATCGGCACCGACACCGGCGGATCCATCCGCCAGCCGGCAGCGCTGACCAACACTGTTGGCGTAAAGCCGACCTACGGCACAGTTTCTCGTTACGGCCTCATCGCTTGCGCATCCTCCCTCGACCAGGCTGGCCCGACCGCGCGCACCGTCCTGGACACCGCGCTGCTGCACGAGGTCATCGCAGGTCACGACAAGTTTGACGCTACCTCCGTGGACCGTCCGGTTGCACCAGTCGTAGCCGCAGCTCGCGAGGGCGCACAGGGTGATCTGAAGGGCGTCAAGGTTGGCGTAGTCAAGCAGTTCGACCGCGAAGGCTGGCAGCCAGGCGTGCTCGAAGCATTCCACGCCTCCGTCAAGCAGCTGCAGGAGCAGGGCGCCGAGGTAGTCGAGGTTGACTGCCCGCACTTCGACGACGCCCTCGCCGCCTACTACCTGATCCTCCCATGTGAGGTGTCCTCCAACCTCGCGCGTTTCGACGGCATGCGTTACGGCCTGCGCGTCGGCGACGACGGCACCCGCTCCGCCGACGAAGTCATGGCACTGTCCCGCGCCGAAGGCTTCGGCCCAGAGGTCAAGCGCCGCATCATCCTCGGCACCTACGCCCTGTCCGTCGGCTACTACGACGCCTACTACCTGCAGGCACAGCGCGTCCGTACCCTCATCGCACAGGACTTTGCCGCCGCTTACGAAAAGTGCGACGTCCTCGTGGCTCCAACCACGCCAACCACCGCCTTCAAGCTGGGCGAAAAGGTCTCCGACCCAATGGCGATGTACAACTTCGACCTGTGCACCCTGCCGCTGAACCTCGCCGGCCTGTGCGGCATGTCGGTTCCGGCCGGCCTTGCTTCCGACACTTCATTGCCGGTCGGATTGCAGATCATGGCGCCTGCCTTCGCCGATGATCGCCTGTACCGCGTAGGTGCAGCCTTCGAAGCGGGTAGGAAGTAACGGCTTCTAGAGATTGCCCCCGCCACTTATGTGGTGGGGGCCTTTTCGTGCTCGTTGCCGGAAATGTCGTGAAGGATTGGTCGTAAAACCCCCGTTTTTGGCCGCATGTCTGGGTGTAAAGCGGGGTTTTACGACCAACCCATTACGACAATCGATTATTGAAAAAGTCTGCAAATATGCAGGTTGGGGGCATGATCCCTACACTGGCTGCCATGAGTATCCCAACCAAGGCCCTGCAAAAGACCGGTCCAGAAGAACCGTTCCGCGTTGTCACCATCGAGCGCCGAGACCCGCGCGAAGACGACGTCGTCATTGACATCAAGGCCGCAGGTATCTGCCACTCCGACATTCACACCATCCGCAATGAATGGGGTGAGGCGCACTTCCCGCTCACGGTTGGTCATGAGATCGCGGGAGTCGTCGAAGCTGTGGGCTCCAAAGTGACAAAGTGGAAAGTCGGCGATCGCGTCGGCGTCGGCTGCCTGGTGAACTCCTGCCAAGAATGTGATGAATGCAAGGCGGGCTTTGAAAACAACTGCTCCCATTCTGTAGGTACGTACAACTCCACAGACGTGGACGGCACGATTACCCAAGGTGGTTACGCGCAAAAGATCGTGGTGAACGAAAACTTCGTCTGCCGCATCCCAGACGAGCTCGACTTCGATGTCGCAGCGCCCCTACTGTGCGCGGGCATCACCACCTACTCGCCATTGGCTACTTGGAAGGTTGAGGCAGGGCAGAAGGTTGCAGTTCTCGGCTTGGGCGGTTTGGGCCACATGGGTGTCCAGATTGCCGTTGCTAAGGGAGCGGACGTCACCGTCCTGTCCCGCAGCCTGAAGAAGGCGGAAGTTGCGAAGGAACTCGGAGCATCCCGCACCCTGGCTACAACGGAAGAGAACTTCTTCACCGATCACCGAGCCGAATTCGACTTCATCCTCAACACGATCAGTGCTGACATTGAATTGAACAAGTACCTAGGGCTGCTGAAGCCACGTGGTGTCATGGCAGTAGTTGGCCTGCCACCAACTGCGCAGTCGCTGAAATTTGGTGCGCTCATCGGCGGACGCAAGGTGCTCACCGGCTCCAATATCGGTGGCATCGCCGAGACGCAGGAGATGCTGGACTTCTGCGCCAAGCACGGCTTCGGTGCGCGCATCGAAAAGATTAGTGTGGAGGACGTGGATGCCGCCTACGATCGTGTGGTCGCCGGCGATGTCCAGTTCCGTTTCGTGATCGATACCGAGACCTTCTAGGAGATCTGTTAAGCTCTTTTGGGTTATCGCTACTTGTTTTCATTAATAAGGGAATCTGGTGAAATTCCAGAGCTGGCGCGCAACGGTCACAGCCCGATACCTTCCAAGTAGCCCGTATTGTTTCCCCTCGCGACCAGGGTGAAACCGTATCAGCTTGGAGAATAGTGCCACCCAAAGTGCTGTTTGGATGCCTCACCTTGTGTGGGGCATTGAGTTTTGTCTATTCCCTCAAACTTGGGGCCGTGCCCTACTCTTGGCACGACGTTAGCGCCGTAGTGGCATCGCATCTCTTTGGTAAACCTGCCTCTGGCAGCCCAGTTGACGCCGTAGTGTGGCAACTGCGTGTGCCGAGGGGCTTACTCGCCATGCTCGTTGGTGCCGGCCTTGCGCTCGCCGGAATCGTCATGCAAACACTGGTCCGCAATCCATTGGCTGACCCGTACCTACTCGGTGTGTCGAGTGGCGCCAGCGTCGGGGCAACCGCAGTCATTACCTTCGGCGTCATCGGTGGCATGTATGCCTTGTCTTTGGGAGCATTGCTGGGAGCGCTAGCTGCCACGTTGTGCGTATTTTTGGTTGCTCGGTGGCAAGGAGGGCTGACTCCGCTGCGGCTGATTTTGTCTGGCGTTGTGTTGTCCTCGGCGTTTTCAGCGGTGGCAAGTTTTCTGATCTTCCGTTCGAGCGACGGACGTGCTGCGCAATCGGTGATGTTTTGGATGCTGGGATCAGTCTCGGGAGCAACCTGGGCGAAACTGTTGATTCCTGCGGTTGTGCTCGTAGTTTCAGTGGCACTGGTACTGCTCATTTCCCGTCACCTGGACGCACTCGCCGTTGGTGCTGACACCGCGGCTGCCCTGGGGGTTGATGTGAAGAATCTGCGACGTATCCTGTTCTTCGGCCACGCAGTGTTAGTTGGAGTGTTGGTCGCTGTAGCTGGCGGTATCGGTTTTGTTGGCCTCATCATCCCTCATTTGGCTCGAATGCTCGTTGGCAGCACACATCGGGCGATGGTGCCAATCTCGATGGCACTGGGCGCGGTGTTTCTGCTGTGGGTGGATATGATCTCTCGCGTTGCGGCTCCGCCACAAGAAATCCCATTAGGCGTGGTCACCGGCATAATTGGTGCGCCTCTGTTCCTCTTCATCATGGGGCGTCGTAGTTACCGCTTCGGAGGTAACTTGTGATTTCTCTCCGACATGTTGACTGTGCAATTTCGGGTCGCACCATCGTCCGCGACGTGACCTTTGAAATGGAATCCTCCTGCGCCATCGTTGGGGTGAACGGAGTGGGAAAGACGACGCTCCTGCGCACTATGGCGGGCTTGTCGACGCCGTCGGCAGGCACGATCCTGCTGGACGAGAGGGATATTCACCTTATGAAGCCCAAGGATCGGGCCAAGCTCATGTCCTTCGTCGGGCAGGAGGAATCGCTTGATTCGGACTTCACGGTTGAGGACGCAGTGAGTCTGGGCCGCCTGCCATATATCAAGCCCTGGCAGAACAGCGTCGACGTGACTGATGCGCTGGAACAGGTAGGAATCGCTGAACTCAAACACCGGAAGTGCGCAGAACTCTCTGGTGGTCAGCGCAGGCTAGTGCATCTTGCGCGGGTGATTGCGCAAGATACGCCTGTTGTGCTGCTGGATGAGCCAACGAACCACCTCGACGTGCGCCACCAATTGGACGTACTGGCTATCTTGCAACGGATGAATCGCCAGGTCATTGCGACAGTTCACGATCTCGACCTAGCGCTGTCGCATTTTGAAACCACTGTGCTGCTCCATGAAGGAAGAGTGCTGGCAGCGGGGAAGTCTGAAGAGGTACTCACCCCGGAGAACATCGCGTTGGCCTTTGGTGTCACTGCGATCGTCGTCAAGCCTGCTGGGGCGCGCACTGCTCACTTAGTTTTTGAAAGTTAGGGAAGACATGAAGAAAACCATTATTCCAGCTGTGGTAGCGAGTCTGGTTCTGGCTGGATGCTCCGCCCCTCAAGCGGCTGATGGAGACGTTGAAATCACAAATTGTGGAGAAGTGAAGCAGTTCAAGAAGCCGGAAAAGTTGTGGGTCAACGATGGTTCGCTCATCGCCACGGCTATTGCTGCCGGCGCCGGGGACAAGATCACCACAGTGAGCAGCCTTTCGCGAGACAAGAAAGTCCTCGAAGAAAAATACGGCGACCGAGTCAGCAAACTCCATGAAGCGAACCAACAATACCCTTCGCTCGAGGAGATCATTGCGGGGCAGCCGGATCTGTATTTTGCGGGCTGGGGCTACGGTCTATCCGAATCCAAAAACGTACTCCCGGAAAGCCTGGAGAGCCATGGGATTGAGACCTACGTACTTTCAGAATCCTGCCGAAACGCCGGTGGCTCCCGCGGGACCATGGACCCGTGGCAGGCGGTAAACGAGGACCTGCGTAATATTGCCAAGCTGGCCGGAGACCCCGAGGAAGCCGAGCACGTGATCTCCGACATCGAGGCTCGCAAAGCTGAATTGGCGAAATCCGCAACAGGGAAGAAAGTGTTTGTCTTCGATTCCGGGACCGACACGATCTTCACATCAGGCAAGCTTGGCGGGCCACAAGCCATTATCGACGCTGCCGGTGGCGTCAATGCCACAGCCGATATCGATGACACCTGGACCACCGTCAGCTGGGACAAGATCATCGCTGAGGATCCAGATGTCATCGCTTTTGTCGATTACCCCGGCCAGGAATACGCCGACAAAGTAGAGGTGCTGAAGAGTCACCCTGCGGCTAAGAACCTCCGCGCAGTGAAAGAAGAGAACTTCATCAACTTGCCCTACGCGCTGTGGACATCTGGCCCGCTCAACATTGATGCAGCTGAGCAGCTGCACGCCAAACTAGCGGATATCTGACAACACGCACGCTGCGCCCGAAGCCACAGTCGTCACTGCGATGACTGATGGCCAGGCACCAATCTTCTTTGCCAGTGGGTGGGATGCGCCGAAGGCTCCGAGGTACGTGGCGGTGAGCGCAGCCGTCGTCAAGGCGCCGCGCTTGGCGTACCACGAGCGGGCTGCCCACACACCAGCGGCCGCGAGAACGACGCCACCAAGCGGGCGGATACCCGTTTCGCGGGCGGTGAGCCAGCCGCCGATCAAACCGACACCGATGATCGATGCAGTATTTACTTCTGTTGCCTTCTTGATATCAATTGCGTTACCCATGCTTTGGAGCATACGTGTAAATTGAGCCGGTGACTCAAACCAATCCATGGAAGGCGCTCACGGCGCTGTGCACCGGCTTTTTCATGATCCTGCTCGATCAGACGATCGTCGCTGTCGCCACCCCGGCGCTGCAGGCCGAGTTGGGCGCCGATCTAGGCGCTGCGGTGTGGGTGACGTCGATTTACCTGCTTGCCTACGCTGTTCCGCTGCTGGTCACCGGTCGATTAGGGGACAGGTTCGGGCAGCGCAACATGTATATCGCCGGCATGGTGGTCTTTACGCTGAGCTCGCTGGCTTGCGGTTTAGCCCCGAGCGTCGTGTGGTTGATCATTGCGAGACTGTGCCAGGGAATTGGCGCGTCGATGCTCACCCCACAGTCGATGAGCGTGATCAACCGCGTGTTTCCGCGCGACAAGCGTGGCGCAGCGATGGGAGTGTGGGGCGCAGTCGCAGGCCTGGCTACGTTGGTCGGTCCGGTGCTCGGTGGCTTATTGGTCGGAACGGTTGGCTGGCAGTGGATCTTCTTCATCAATGTTCCAGTCGGCATCGTGTGCATCGCGATGGTCATCGCGTGGGTGCCCGATCTCGGCGCCACTGCTACGCGTATCGACGCCGCTAGTGTCATCACCATCATCCCTGCGATGTTCCTGGTAATTTTCGCTCTTCAAGAGGGGCCAAACTTCTCCTGGGCGTGGTGGCTCGTCGCGGGACTGCTATGCGGAATGCTGCTGGTGGGAGTCTTTCTATGGCAACAAACCAAGGCTCAACATCCGTTGTTGCCCCTCGATGTCTTTCACGATCGCAACTTCTTCCACGGCACCTTCTCCATCTTCACCATGGGTTTCGCTGTGGCCGGCACCATGCTGCCCATCATGATGTTCTTGCAGCAAGGCAAGGGCCTCAGCGCCGAAGCTGCCGGCATGATGCTGGTTCCAATGGCGGTGCTCTCCGGAGTGTTGGCCCCCTTCGTAGGTCGGCTTGCTGACAGGACCCACCCCCGCGTGCTGTCCATGTGGGGTTTTGGATTCATGGCAGTGGCGATGCTCGTCCATGTGGTGATCATGCGTGAGTCCGTTCCGGTGGCGTGGATGCTGTTTGGGTCAGCATTATTGGGTGTCGGTAATGCGCTCGTGTGGTCTCCGAATGCGACGACCACGATGCGAGACTTGGACGTCGACAAGCTTGGGGCTGCGTCGGGGGTGTACAACACGTCTCGGCAGGTCGGTGCTGTGGTGGGGTCGGCGGCAATCGGCGCAGCAATGCAGGTATTTGTGCACCACACAAGCCTCGCCAACGCAATGGGGTTGTCGATGATTGTGCCCGCGCTCGTGCTGTGTTGCGGACTGGTTAGTGTGTCCAGGTTCCGGGCCTAACGGGCTCTCGTCCGGACAGCTTTCGTGGACCTGACTACTATGAGATACATGCGTATTGCGACTCTTACTTCCGGTGGCGACTGCCCAGGCCTGAATGCTGTTATTCGCGGTATTGTCCGCACTTCTTCGTCCGAGTTCGGCTCCAACGTGATTGGTTACGAAGACGGCTGGGTCGGCCTGATGGAAGATCGTCGCGTACAGCTTTACGACGACGCTGACATCGACAAGATCCTGCTGAAGGGTGGCACGATCCTTGGTACCGGTCGTCTGCACCCAGACAAGTTCAAGTCTGGCCTCGATACCATCAAGGCAAACCTGGAGGATGCAGGTGTCGACGCCCTCATCGCTATCGGCGGCGAAGGCACCCTGAAAGGCGCCAAGTGGCTCTCCGATAACGGCATCCCAGTGATCGGCGTGCCAAAGACCATTGACAATGACGTTAACGGCACCGACTACACCTTCGGCTTCGATACTGCCGTTGCAGTGGCCACCGACGCTATCGACCGCCTGCACACCACGGCTGAGTCCCACAACCGCGTGATGATCGTGGAGGTCATGGGCCGCCACGTTGGTTGGATCGCGCTGCACGCTGGCATGGCCGGCGGTGCGCACCACATCGTGATTCCTGAGGTCCCGTTCAACATCGAGGCGATCGCAAAGCAGATGGAGCGCCGCTTCCAGATGGGCGAGAAATACGGCATTATCGTCGTCGCCGAAGGCGCACTGCCACAGGAAGGCACCCTGGAATTCGATCTTGGCAGCGAGGACGAGTTCGGACACAAGACCTTCAACGGCATCGGCCAGGTCATCGCTGACGAGATCCACAAGCGACTCGGCCACGACGTTCGAACCACGGTGCTCGGCCACATCCAGCGTGGTGGCACCCCAACTGCCTTCGACCGTGTGCTGGCTACCCGTTACGGTGTGCAGGCAGCACGTGCGGTCCACCGCGGTGAGCGCGGCAAGTGCGTGGCACTCCACGGCGAGCACATCGAGCTGATCGATCTTGAAGAAGCAGTCGGAACCCTCAAGCAGGTGCCACTGAAGCGCTACGAAACTGCCCGCGCGCTGTTCGGCTAACCCCTTAAGCATCTAACCCCCTGAGGGAAGTAGTTCCTTAGGGGGTTTAGTTGTGCCTATTCGGTTTTGACGAAGTTGTTTTGACGAGGATTCGAGGTGGGCGGTAGGGCCTAAGTCGGTGGTCCTGGGATTCTCGTCCAAACGTCTTCGTCAAACTGGGAGAGGCGGCCCTTGCTTAGTGTTTGGATTTGCTTTGACTCGCGTTTATATGCCGATTTTGGTTTTGACGAAGTTGTTTTGACGAGGATTCGAGGTGGGCGGTAGGGCCTAAGTCGGTGGTCCTGGGATTCTCGTCCAAACGCCTTCGTCAAACAGGGAGAGACGGCCCTTGCTTAGTGTTTGGATTTGCTTTGACTCGCGTATATATGCCGATTTTGGTTTTGACGAAGTTGTTTTGACGAGGATTCGAGGTGGGCGGTAGGGCCTAAATCGGTGGTCCTGGGATTCTCGTCCAAACGCCTTCGTCAAACAGGGAGAGACGGCCCTTGCTTAGTGTTTGGATTTGCTTTGACTCGCGTTTATACGCCGATTTTGGTTTTGACGAAGTTGTTTTGACGAGGATTCGAGGTAGGAGATGAGGCCTCATTTGATAGTCCTGGGATTCTCGTCCAAACATTTTCGTCAAACAGGGGAGGCTGACACCAACTCCGCATTCGGAATGCTCAGCCCAACTGCACCCAAGCGAGACGGAACTTAGTACACTAGATAACCATGACTGACCTCATGGATTTCGACGAAGTACTGACCAAGTATGACCCGGTAATGGGCATGGAAGTTCACGTTGAGTTGGCTACGGAAACCAAGATGTTCTCCGCCAGCTCCGCGCACTTTGGCGCTGACCCAAATACCAATGTCGATCCAGTGAGTCTCGGTCTTCCGGGCGCACTGCCCGTAGTTAACAAGAAGGGCGTGGAGTGGGCCATCAAGATTGGCCTCGCACTGAACTGCTCGATCGCCGAGTCTTCTCGCTTCGCCCGCAAGAATTACTTCTACCCAGATCAGCCGAAGAACTACCAGATCTCTCAGTACGATGAGCCAATCGCGTACGACGGCTACCTGGACGTTGTCCTCGACGATGGCGAGACCTGGCGCGTCGAGATCGAGCGCGCGCACATGGAGGAAGACACCGCGAAGCTGACCCACCTGGGCGGTTCCGAAGGTCGTATCCACGGCGCAACCTCCTCTCTGGTGGATGTCAACCGCGCTGGCGTCCCACTCATCGAGATCGTGACCAAGCCAATCGAGGGTGCCGGCGAGCGCGCCCCTGAGGTCGCCCGCGCATATGTCTCCGCACTGCGCGACTTGGTCAAGGCACTGGGCGTTTCCGACGCCCGCATGGACCAGGGCTCGATGCGCGTGGACTCCAACCTTTCCTTGCGCCCAGTGGGAACCACCGAGTACGGCACCCGTACCGAAACGAAGAACATCAACTCGCTCAAGTCCGTGGAGCAGGCTGTCCGTTACGAGATGATGCGTCAAGCCGCCGTCCTTGAAGACGGTGGCGAAATCGTACAGGAGACCCGCCACTACCAGGAGTCCGACGGTTCTACCTCAAAGGGACGTCCAAAGGAGACCGCTGAGGACTACCGTTACTTCAACGATCCAGACCTTCCTCCAGTTATCGCGCCACGCGAGTGGGTTGAGGAGATCCGCGCAACCCTGCCTGAGTTGCCATGGGTACGCAAGGCCCGCATCCAGGAAGAGTGGCAGCTTTCCGACGCCGAGATGCGCGACCTAGTGAACGCCGGCGCCCTGGAATTGATCATCCAGACCGTCGAAGAAGGCACCACCCCTGACGAGGCACGTTCTTGGTGGGTTTCCTACCTTGCGCAGAAGGCAAAGGAAGCCGATGTTGAGCTGGAGCAGCTCGCCATCACCCCGGCTCATGTTGCTCGCGTTGTTGCCTTGATCAAGGAAGGCAAGCTCACCAACAAGCTTGGACGCCAGGCCGTCGACGGTGTGCTTGCGGGTGAAGGCGACGTGGATGAGGTCGTGAAAAAGCGTGGCCTGGAGGTCATGCAGGATGACGGTGCAGTCGAAAAGGCTGTTGACGAGGCTCTTGCTGCCAACCCAGATGTCGTCGAAAAGATCAAGGGTGGCAACATGAAGGCAGCCGGCGCGATTGTTGGTGCTGTCATGAAGGCGACGCGTGGCAAGGCTGATCCTGCCACCGTCAACAAGCTGATTGCACAGAAGTGTAAGTAACGCGCACCGTGTGGGGTCGCCGATGACGTCGATAAGCCTTGCTACTATTTCCGACAAACGGAAAGGGCGGGACGCGATGAATCGGAAAACTGTTGCAGCGCTGTGCACAGTGGCGCTGCTGGCGTCCGGTTGCTCTAAGGACGTGGAGATCCCACAAGAGGTCACGTCCGGGCAGGTGCAAACCACCGACATTCCGATGATCAATCCGAGTGCAGCCCTCGAGATTGTCATCCCCGAGGTGAACATCCGTGCCTCATTCGATGAGGAGCCCTGCCGGGTAAAGAAGGGCGCCATCGACCCGAAAACGATGAATAACGCCTGCGTTTACACGGATCCGGAGCGTCCATACACGCTTCCGGGCACGAATTCGCCGGATCTTGTCGTGGTCGCCGGACACACGGGTGCCGGCGTCCCTGCCGTTTTCAACAACCTTTACGACGGTAAGAACGACCAACACACAATCCGCGAAGGCGCGAAACTCTACATCCGCACCGCCGCCTCTGAAGGCCGTTGGTTGGTTTACCGTGCCACTGATTTCCACTCGCCACAGAAGGAAACCCTCGTCGACGACACCTCAATCTGGGGCACGGAAGCGATGCCAGGGCGACTACTCACCATCAGCTGCATCCAGCCAGCAAACCCGCTCGCAGATTCGATCCGTAACGCCGTCGTCGGCTGGCAATTCGAGGGAGTCGCTGGGGGAGAAGAGGCCCCGGGCTTGTCGACGACCTCCGGCGCCAACACCGAATCTCTGACGCCTTCCGCAACCCCGCGTCCTACGACATCGACTCCGTCGCCTACGCCCACGCCAACGACTACAAAACCGTCTACCTCGGCTCCTCGAGCGCCACTGCCTGCTTCACAACCCCCAGCAGCGCCCGCACCGGCTCCCGCACCGGCTCCCGCACCGGCGCCGGCGCCTGCTCCGGCACCAGTTGAACCGCCACCGCCGGCACTGCCACCGTTGCCACCTCTTCCGCCATTACCACCACCGCCTCCACCACCGGTTTTGCCTCCGCTGCCGCCACTGGTCATTCCTTAAAACCCAGCACCTGCCCCTATTTGGGGGTGGGTGTTTTTAGTCATTTACAGCCGACTACCTGCAGTTTGTGGATAGTGTGACAAAAGTGAACAAAGTGACTGAAGTGATTAAAGTTTCCAAAGTGGTGTGATTGGTAGATGATGTCAATGTGTGAGCCTTGGTTCGCAGTGTGGCTGAGCTGTGACAGCGCGCCAGAATTCAACTCCAAATTTGAAGACTTTTAAAGGAAAAGCTATGAAGCGTATTGCTACTTCCGTTACTGCCCTGGCAGTTGCTGGCGCGATGACTCTCGCTGTACTCCCAGCTGCCCAGGCTGAATCCACCACGAACGGTTCTTCTTTCTCTTACTCTATCGAAGGCATTGCTGGCTCCCTGCAGCAGTTCTCCAAGCTTTCCCCAGAACTGCAGGCCGAAATCCGCGCAGCCATTGAAGCTCAGGATCTGCTGAAGCTGGTCCAGCTCAAGGTTCGTGTTGACGCTGAACTTGCAAAGATTGAAGCTGCTGAGCAGGGCACCAATGCGGCTGACGCAAAGGCTACCTCCGGCTCCTCGGCTCTGTCGTCTGTGCTCGCTGATGGCATCTCTGTCAAGGAGACCACCTCTGCTACCGCGACCACCGCGGCTACCACCGTCTCTTCGGCTCCAACTAGCACGTCTGCATCCGCATCTGCGACTGCTGAAGCAGGCTCTTCCGCCAACAAGATCGTGGAAAACCTGACCGCAGGTTCTTCCTCCAAGGCCGATTCCACCGCTGTTACTCCAACTGCTGAGCCGGCTTCTTCCTCTGACGAGATCACCGCAGGTTCATCTGCCATCTCCAAGGCCGACATCAACTGGGAAGCCGCTCTTGGCTTCGGTGGCCTTGCACTGGCAGCACTGTCCTTCGGTAGCATGCTCTCCTCTGACGGCCAGGGTTCCTCCAATGGTTCCTCCGCTGGTTCTTCTGAAAAGAAGGAGACCAAGAAGGAAGAAGTGAAGAAGGAACACAAGGCTGAGGGCAAGGGTGGCCTTGAAGGCGAGGTTGCTGCCAAGGGTAAGGATGCCAAGCACGGTGACGTTGCTGGCGCTGGCAAGCGTGGCGTTCTCGCTGCAACCGGTGACAACACCGCAGCCCGCGCTATCGCTGGCATCCTGCTCGCTCTGATCGCTGTGGCTGGCTTTGTTGCTCGCCGCAAGTTCGTAACCAAGTAAGCGCTCTGAGAAAGAAAGTCCGGCTCTTGTTTAAAGAGCCGGACTTTTGCGTTCCTAGTGCATGAGAATGCGGATTGTCATGTAAACCATCACGCAGCCAATCGTGAAATTCACGCCACGCCAAACATTGGGGCGCTGCAGAACAGCCGCGCCCTTAACGGAAAGAAAACCGATGGTGGGGAACCAAATGGTGCTGGCAAGAAGGGCACCAGCTGCAAAATGCCAACGCAAAACTTCACCATGCTGATTGGCAATTCCGCCAAGCATGATGAGCGCATCGATATAAGCCGAAGGATTAAGCCACGTAAAGGCTAGAGCGGTGAGAACTGGCTTGTACCAGGCTGTTTTGGTGCGTGCAGGTGCCGTTACGACCATGGTGGTGCCGCTTGTCGACGCCACAGGCTCCAGATCCTCCACGATCGCCGGCTCTTCCGGCGCCTTAGCTGCATCCTTGAAGCAGGTGTAGGCAAAGTAGGCAAGATAAGCTGCGCCACACCATTTCAGGGCAGTGAGGAATAGGGGAGCCCGCTCGATGAGGACGCCGACGCCGAGTGTGCCGCCGAGAATGAGGAGCACGTCGGAAAGCAGGCAAACGACCAAAATGGGAATGACGTGTTCTCGTTTCATGCCTTGTCGGATGATCAAGGCATTTTGCGGGCCGATTGCCACGATGAGGGACAATCCGATGAGGAGACCACTGAAAACAACGCTCATGGTTTCTATTGTGACCAACTTTCCCTATTAAGCAAAATTAAGCTCGCTTTGTTTGGCTAATATTCACTTAAACGGGGTAGTGTCTAGTGTTCACTAAAGGTGGGTTAGAATTACTTCATGAACCAAAATCATCTCACCACGCTGCTTGCTGTGCTTGATGAAGGCAGTTTTGAAGGCGCAGCCGACGCATTGCGCATTACTCCAAGTGCAGTCAGCCAACGCATTAAGGCGCTGGAATCTGATGTCGGCCGAGTCCTCATTCGCCGCACGAGCCCCGTCGCTGCAACAGATGCAGGTGAGATCCTCGCCCAGGCTGCCAGAAGAATGGCGCTGCTGCAAGCCGAGACTGACGTAGCGCTCGAGCGCAGCATCTCGCGCGTGCCACTCTCGGTAGCGATCAACGCAGACTCCCTCGCCACCTGGTTCACTTCAGTATTCGCCGATGTTGCCCAGTGGAAGCACGCAACGCTGCAGCTGCGCATTGAGGATGAAGCGCACTCTCTTACCCTGCTGCGTCGCGGAGACTGCCTCGGCGCCGTGACCACTGAAGCTAACCCAGTGTCCGGCTGTGAGGTGCGTGAACTAGGAATCATGCGTTACCGTCCGGTCGCATCCCCACAGCTCAAGGCTGCCTACACAACCGACGAGGGTATCAACTGGGCTGACATGCCGGTTCTCCGATATGGGCCTAACGATGCTCTACAAGAATCGGACTGGCGGGGTCGCCTGCCGGAGCGGCCACGCGAACGTCGTGTCAGCCAGATCCCTTCCTCCGAGGCATTCTTGGAAGCCGTACGGT
Organism: Corynebacterium sp. H130; assembly: GCF_037572395.1. Taxonomy (NCBI): domain Bacteria; kingdom Bacillati; phylum Actinomycetota; class Actinomycetes; order Mycobacteriales; family Corynebacteriaceae; genus Corynebacterium; species Corynebacterium sp. H130. The sequence goes on from NZ_JBBHLA010000005.1 coordinate 182,928, forward strand.
GTGGACTCGGTTGGGCATACCTGGCTGACCTGCAAAGCAAGCCTTTCCTCGAGTCAGGTGAACTGGTCCCACTCGATGAAACCTACGTGGACGTTCCACTGTATTGGCAGCACTGGCGACTGCAATCGTCCATGCTCGAAGGGCTCACCGCCTCTGTGGTGGAAGCGGCGCGTAAGCACCTCGGGTAAAGACACTGTTATCGAATCGTCGTGACATCTTGCCGTGTTTGTCGATGGGATAGCGGTAGTGCTGGCCTAGTCTTGTGGCATGACCAACAATTCCAACCCCGACCGCTTGCAACCAGCTGATCTCGACGACCTCGATAACGTGCCAACCTATGATTCCAAGGGCTTAGGTAAGTTTTACGAACGTTATGGCAGGTCAGCTCCCCAAAGTATCGACCCAACGCCGGAGGAAGCCATGAGTCAGCCAGAGCCAACCCAAAACCTGTACAAAGTCAGTGCTGATCCGGAGCCAACCGCATCCTTTGACGCTCCGAAGGACTACCAGGCCACCGCGCCAACCGCTTATGAAGCCCCAGCACCAGTGGCTTATGAAGAACCAGTGGTTGCAGCGGCAGCCGTCGATAAGCCCGAGGTCCAGTCATTTGCTGATGCCCGCCGTGGCACCATTGACTTCGGTTTGATGATCATCCGACTTGTGGTCGGTGGGTTGCTCACCTTCCAGGCCGCACAGACCTTCTTCGAGCTTGGTGGCGCGCCAGGAATCGACGGTTTGCGCGAACAGTTCAGCAATTACGCCATGGGCGATATCCTGGCAATTGCGATTCCGACGATGCAGCTGCTCGCGGGCGTATTCCTGGTATTCGGTCTGCTTACCCCCGTTGCGGCGTCCATCGCGACCGCAGTCACCGGCTTCGGCGCAGTTAACGCAATCGCGCAGGCTGATGGCCTCAACGCGATGAACCCTGGAGATTCGGTTATCCTGCCGATTCTCTTGGCTGTCCTTGCGCTGGGCCTGCAGTTTACGGGTCCTGGCAAGATCTCCTTCGACGTTGCCCGCAGCTGGGCCCAGCGCCCGCTCGCATCCTCGTGGATTTGGGCCATCATCGGCATTGCGGGCGCAGTGGCCATGTGGTGGTTCCTGGCCGGTGTTAATCCGCTGGGCTAGTTTTCGTCTGGCGTAGCACGATAAACAGGCTGATGACGATGAACACCATCAGCCACAAATAACCGGAAAGTACAAACTTTTCCACAACGCTGAGGTGATACATTTCAGCGTTGAGATCCCCGAAAATCCAGTGCGGTTTGATCTGCAAGCAAAATAGCCACGTGGCTCCAGCGCAGATTCCAAGCAGCACTGGATTTTTTGGTGTTGTGAACCAGCGATAGATGAGCACCATGGCGAATAGTGGCATCCAGACCCAGTGGTGAGACCAAGAAATAGGGGAGATGATCAGCATCAAGCCGGCGTTGGCTAGGGCGGCGTCGACAAGCATGTTGCGTTTGATCATGACCACCATGAGCCAGGAGATCGCCACTACGGCGATGATCACGAACACCAGCCACAGCCCGTCGATTATTGCTTGATGCGCCTGCGCTGACTGCTCAGAAGGTGCCCAGCGGGAGAGCATGCCCTTGATGGACTGGTTGGTCAGGTAGGCAGTATTTACGCCGGCTTCGTTGGTCGAATTCATCTTGAACACAGTGTCGGTGAAGAACTCTTTCGTGGCTGTCCAGCGGAAACATGCGGTGATTGCGGTGACCACAGCGCCAGAAAGCGCCGCCCAGCCGATCGCCTTGAAGTCTCGCTTGAGCAGGAAAAACAAGCACAGCGCGACCGGAGTGAGCTTGATGGCGGCGGCCAGACCAATCAAGGTGCCTTGTGGCAACCAGCGTTTACGCGGAACCACGTCGAACACGCACAGCGCCATCACCAGCACATTGATCTGGCCGAAGCTGGCGTTCATGGTGTGCGGCTCGGATAGCAAGGCGAGAGGCCACATCACGCAAGCAAAAACGAAGGCGTGAAACCGATCAGTGATAAGTGCGCGCGCTATCACCCACAAACACAGGAATGTCAGGAGCGCGGACATCCCGAGGACCGCAAGGGCAGCCGTTTGGCTATCCACCATCGCAAAGGGTGCGAGCGTTGCTGCGCCAAACGGTGGGTAGATGAAGGGGAGCACGACGCCCTTGACATCAAAGGAATGCTCGTAGAGAGGCGCATTGTCCAGAAACGCTCGCGCTCCGGCCCGGTAGACCTCCATGTCCAACAAGAAATCCCACTTGCCAAAGGACTGGTAAACCTGCCAGAAACCAGAGGCGAGTGCGGTGAGGCAGATGGTCCATAGGACCTTTGGGCTTAAGGATACAGTGATTGATTCGTTGTGGGTCAACGTCATGCTGACCCACTTTAGTCCACCTTGCGCACCGCGCCCTTGTCGGCGGAAGTTGCCAACCTTGCATACGCCCGCAGCGCCTTGCTCACCAAGCGCTCGCGACCTCGTGGTTGCCATGGTGCGTCGCTGGCTTCCATCGCTTCGCGACGGCGCTGCAGTTCGTCCGCGTTCACCTTGACTTCCAACAGGCGTTCATGCACGTCAATGGTGATGATGTCGCCATCCTCGATCAGGCCGATGATGCCGCCGTGAGCAGCCTCTGGGGAGATGTGGCCGACGGAAAGCCCCGAGGACCCTCCAGAGAAGCGTCCATCCGTAATGAGAGCGCACTTTTTACCCAGGCCTGCGCCCTTGAGGAAGGCAGTTGGGTGCAGCATCTCTTGCATGCCTGGTCCACCGGAAGGACCTTCGTAGCGAACCACGAGGACCTCGCCCGGCTGGATCGTCTTGTTCAAGATGACCGAGACAGCTTCTTCTTGGGACTCCACTACGCGGGCAGGACCTTCGAAATGCCACAATTCCTCATCGATGCCCGCAGCCTTGATGATGGCTCCGTCCGGGGCGATGTTGCCTCGCAGAACAGCCAACCCGCCGTCCTTGGTGTAGGCATGTTCAACGTCGCGGATGCAACCATTGGCGGCGTCGGTGTCAAGGGTGTCCCATTGATTATTGGTGGAAAACGGCTCGGTGGTGCGCACGCCACCAGGTGCGGCGTGGAAGAGCGCGACTGCCTTCTCGCTAGGGTTCTCGGAGCGGATGTCCCATTCTTCCAGCCACTGCTTGAGTGACGTCGAGTGGACTGAGTGGACGTCTTCATTGAGCAGGCCACCACGGTAGAGCTCGCCCAAGATTGCTGGGATTCCGCCGGCGCGGTGTACATCTTCCATGTGGTAGTCCGAGTTCGGCGAAACCTTGGATAGACAGCCCACCTTGCGGGAAAGTGCATCGATGTCAGCCAGGTCAAAGTCGACCTCACCTTCCTGGGCTGCTGCCAGGATGTGGAGCACCGTGTTGGTCGAACCACCCATGGCCATGTCCAAAGCCATGGCGTTTTCGAAGGCAGCCTTCGTAGCAATGTTGCGTGGTAGGACGCTTTCGTTGCCGTCGCCGTAGTAACGCTTAGCGAGCTCAACGATCGTGGTGCCAGCTTGCTCGAAAAGTGCGCGCCGCGCCTCGTGGGTAGCCAGGGTTGAACCGTTGCCTGGCAAGGACAAGCCGAGCGCTTCCGTCAGGCAATTCATGGAGTTAGCGGTGAACATGCCGGAGCAGGAGCCGCAGGTTGGGCAGGCGGATCGCTCGACCTCGGTAAGGCCACTTTCATCAACGGCATCGTTGGCGGAAGCGGAAATAGCAGTGATGAGGTCAGTCGGTGCATGCGCGACACCATCAACAACCACGGCTTTACCGGCCTCCATTGGGCCGCCGGAGACGAAGACGACTGGAATGTTGAGTCGCAGCGCAGCGTTGAGCATGCCGGGCGTGATCTTGTCGCAGTTGGAAATACAGACCAGCGCATCTGCGGTATGGGCGTTGACCATGTATTCGACTGAGTCTGCGATGATTTCGCGGGATGGGAGTGAATACAGCATGCCGCCGTGTCCCATGGCGATGCCGTCGTCAACGGCGATCGTGTGAAACTCGCGGGGTACGCCACCGGCTTGTTTAATGGCTTCGGCAACGATGTCGCCCACGTTCTTGAGGTGGACGTGGCCGGGGACGAACTGGGTGTAGGAGTTGGCAATCGCGATAATTGGCTTGCCAAAGTCACTATCACCCATGCCGGTGGCACGCCAAAGCGCGCGGGCACCAGCAGCATTACGGCCAACAGTGGTTACTTTGGAACGAAGTGGGATCATGGCCTGTTGCTCATTTCACTAGGTGTTTTTGTCCCGCGGCAGGTGAATTCCTTTTAGAGTTCGTCCTTGTGTTTGAGGACCTGTCGGCCGTCCTTGTGGAAAACGACGACCTTGTCATCAGCGGCCTCGCGACCTGCGGTCAGGGCATCGACGATGCGCCCCTGGGATGCTGCGCTCAGCTTGGGCAAGGAGTTGAAGGAAACGCCGGGGAGTGAAAACTCTTCATTGCTGGAGCTCCGAGCGAAAGTTTTGCTGCCACCGAAACGGATGCCAGCAAAGTTGTCCCAGTCCACGCTCTTTGGTCCGGAAAAACCGTAGTGTGCGGTGATTCCATTCTCGTCAACGACCGTCTTAGATTTGATCACCCAGTATGCAAACAGGGCAGGGATGAACAAGATCCAAAACAGGTACAGAGGCTTGGCTCCGATGGCGAGCAAGGAGATGAGGGCCATGACTACGGCGCCGATGAGGTGGGTGCGATCAGCGTTGAACGTGGTTGCCTGAGTCGCTTGTGGCGAGGAAGGCGTGGCGACATTCTCAGAACTCATGGGCTCATTCTATGCACGGGGGAGCAAATTGTTGGAAGGCGGGGTTACGATCTCAAGAATTTTGCCAGGTAAAAGGTGGTGGTTTCTCAATACGGGGGCAAAAATGGGACAAATATTTCAATATATGGGACACTTTTGGGGGTGGAGATGGAACGAATTTCTCAAAAATCCTTTTCGTCCCCAAACCACTGTGTATTATCGAGGCATGCACATTATTCGACTTGTAGTACTCGTACAGCGACGGCGCTTGCCGTAGCGACGCTTCTACAAGTCGTTCCCAAGTCAAGCGCCCTCGACAACACCCACCACAGTGTTGGCCGAGGGTTTTGACATTTTAGCCCCGTTATTGTTTGTCGTTTCTCGAATTGCCAGCCCGCCACCCCAGGGATGGGTAGTCCAAGAAACAGTGGCAGCTAACGACCTGTGATCCTCTCGCTACCCAAAGGAGCAACAAGTGACAGAGCCAGGGAAAACCGGTTCGGCCCCCTCGCCAGCAATGCTGGCGCAGCGGGCGAAGTCCCAAGCGCCGGAACGAATGACCGGTGCGCAAGCAATCGTCCGTTCCCTCGAGGAGCTCGGAACTGAAGTCGTGTTCGGAATTCCGGGAGGAGCGGTGCTGCCACTGTATGACCCGCTCCATTCATCCACTAAGGTGCGCCACGTGCTTGCGCGCCACGAACAAGGCGCGGGCCATGCAGCTACCGGTTACGCCCAGGCATCCGGAAAAGTTGGTGTTTGCATCGCCACGTCCGGGCCGGGAGCGACAAACCTGGTCACCCCGATCGCAGACGCGATGCTCGATTCCGTTCCTTTGGTTGCGATCACCGGTCAGGTGGGCACAAGTCTGCTGGGCACCGATGCATTCCAGGAAGCGGATATCCGTGGCATCACCATCCCGATCACCAAGCACAACTTCATCGTCACCAATGCATCCGAGGTGCCGGCAGCGATCGCGGAGGCGTTCCATTTGGCGTCGACAGGCCGCCCCGGTCCTGTCCTGGTGGACGTTCCGAAGGACGTGCAGGAATCCATGATGGAATTCTCCTGGCCACCTGAGATGAACTTGCCGGGCTATCGTCCGGTAACCACTCCGCACGGCCGTCAGATCGATGAAGCCGTCCGGATGATCTCCGAAGCTGAGCGCCCGGTGCTCTACATCGGTGGTGGCGTTATCAAAGCCAACGCCTCCGCACAGCTGCGAGCTTTTGCTGAATTCACCGGTATCCCAGTGGTCACCACCCTCATGGCCTTGGGTTCCTTCCCAGAATCTCATCCGCAGCACATGGGAATGCCTGGAATGCATGGCAGCGTACCCGCGGTGGGCGCGATGCAGGGCTCGGACCTGCTGATCGCCATCGGCGCGCGTTTCGACGACCGCGTCACGGGTCGCCTGGACAGCTTCGCACCTGGGGCGAAAGTCATTCATGCCGACATTGATCCAGCGGAAATCGGCAAGGTGCGCGCCGTGGACGTACCGATCGTTGGCGACGCAGCTGAGGTGCTGGAGGCACTGCTGGAGACCTACCAGAAGCTGAACTTGCCGGTGCCTTCGATGGATCAGTGGTGGTCATACCTCAATAACTTGGTTGAACGCTTCCCACGCGGATATGAAGAGCAAGGCGAAGATATCGTCGAGCCGCAATTGGTGATCAGCACGTTGTCTAAGGAAGTTGGTCCGGAGGCCATCTACTGCGCCGGAGTCGGTCAGCACCAAATGTGGTCGGCGCAGTTCTTAGACTTCGAGCATCCGCGCACCTGGCTGAACTCAGGTGGCCTCGGAACCATGGGTTACTCCATTCCAGCGGCGATGGGGGCCAAAGCTGCGTGCCCTGACAAGGAAGTGTGGGCCATCGACGGTGACGGTTGCTTCCAGATGACGAACCAGGAGCTGGTGACCTGTGCGGTCGAGGGTTTCCCGATCAAGATTGCGCTCATCAACAACGGCAACCTCGGCATGGTACGCCAGTGGCAGACGCTGTTTTATGACGGCCGTCATTCCAACTCGAATCTCGGCGATCGGGAAAACTACCTGCCGGATTTTGTGGGCCTGGCAGAAGCCATGGGTTGTGCAGCGTTCCGCGTCACCCGTGACGAAGATGTGCTCCCGACTATCCAAAAAGCGCGCGAAATCAACGATCGACCGGTCGTTATTGACTTCATCGTCGGTGAGGATGCCCAAGTGTGGCCGATGGTTGCTGCTGGACACTCTAACTCGGATATCCAGTACGCAAAGGGGCTGCAGCCCCTGTTTGAAGAGGACTCCGCCGACGGGCCGAGTGACGTTGCCGACGTAATCGAAAGGGAACAGTAATGATTGCTCCAACCGGAACACGACACGTCCTGAGCGTCCTGGTCCAGGATCAGGACGCGATCATCGCACGCATCTCGGGCATGTTCGCCCGCCGCGGTTTCAGTATGTATTCGATGTCCTCGGCGCGCACTGAAAACGAGGGGATTAACCGCATCACCATAGTTTTCTGCGGGGATGATGTAGCTGTCGAGCAGATCACCAAGCAGCTCAACAAGCTGATCCCGGTGTTGAAAGTGGTACGGCTCGACGAGGAAAACACCGTCGCCCGCGCACTGATGCTGGTGAAGGTCAGCGCCGACACCAGCACACGCCCGCACGTCGTCGACGCGGCAAACATCTTCCGCGCCCGCGTTGTCGACGTCTCGCCAGAATCGGTGGTCATTGAAGCAACGGGAACTCCCGGTAAACTCGGCGCGCTTCTCGACGTGCTGGAGCCCTTCGGCATTCGAGAACTACTACATTCGGGTGAAATTGCGATGAATCGCGGTCCGAAGACGATGGCACCCAATAAGCTCTAATTCACATTCAAAGAAAGGTTTCTACCCATGGCAATCGAAATGATCTACGACGACAACTGCGACCTCTCCCTGATCCAGGGACGCAAGGTAGCCATCATCGGCTACGGCTCCCAGGGCCACGCTCACGCTCAGAATCTGCGTGACTCCGGCGTTGAAGTTGTTATCGGACTGCGCAATGGCTCCAACTCGGCTGACAAGGCACGCGAAGCCGGCTTTGAGGTTAAGAACAACGCAGATGCTGCTGCATGGGCTGACGTCATTATGCTGCTGGCTCCGGACACCTCCCAGGCTGCAATCTTCAAGCAGGACATCGAGCCAAACCTGAAGGATGGCGACGCGCTGCTGTTCGGCCACGGCCTGAACATCCACTTCGATCTGATCACCCCACCAGCTAATGTCACCATCGGCATGGTTGCGCCTAAGGGCCCAGGTCACCTGGTTCGACGCCAGTTCGAGGACGGCAAGGGCGTTCCTTGCCTCATCGCCGTTGACCAGGATCCAAAGGGCGAGGGCAAGGAGCTGTGCCTGTCCTACGCTTCCGCCATTGGTGGTGGACGTGCCGGCATCATCGAGACCACCTTCAAGGACGAGACCGAAACTGACCTCTTCGGCGAGCAGGCAGTCCTGTGTGGTGGTGCAGAAGAATTGATCAAGGCTGGCTTCGACACCCTCGTTGAGGCGGGCTACGAACCAGAGATGGCGTACTTCGAGTGCATGCACGAGATGAAGCTGATCGTCGACCTCATGTTTGAGGGCGGTCTCACCGCGATGAATTACTCCATCTCCGACACCGCTGAGTTCGGTGGCTACCTGTCCGGCCCACGCGTGATCGGTGAGGAGTCCAAGGCAGCCATGCGCGCGATCTTGAAGGACATTCAGGATGGCACCTTCACCAAGCGCTTGGTCGCAAACGTCGAAGGTGGCAACAAGGAGCTCGAAGCACTGCGTGCCGAAACTGCTAACCACCCAATCGAGGCAACCGGCGCTAACCTGCGCAAGCTCATGAGCTGGGTCAAGGAACCACTGGTCTAACCTGGCACACCAGCCTGCTTCTTTGTAGTGTCGATAGGAGGACACCGAAAGGAGCAGGCTATCTTATTGCCAAAAGCTGCTGTACCTCTGTTCATTTCCGCGACCCTTCTCGCAGGTTGCTCGGCCACAACAGAGCAGGCGATGAGCCCTGCCGAGCTGAAAAACAAGAACGAAAGTCTGCAGATTCTGCCCCGATTCGGATCGGAGCCCCAAGTTCTTTCCGACCCGGATGGTTCCGGGGCGTTGGCTGCGCAGAAGATCTTTGAGAAGTCTGACACCGCGATCATCGCGGGCCCTGAGATGGCTGCGCAGGCACGCGCGGCGTCGATAAGCGTTGCCACCCACTCGCCGATGATGACGTCGACGCCAGAGACCGTCGATGACGTCGTGGCTGCCTTGGGCGCGCTTAATGTCACCCACGTGCTGATGGTGGGTGAGGCTACGCCACTGGAGCAGCAGGGACTCACCGTGGTGACTGACCCAGGAACACCGGAGGGGCTGGGCGAGCTCACCTCGCTGAAGTTTGAGCGGGTGCCGACGAATGATCTGGTGGCGGATATCGCGAAGGTGGATCCGGTCAAGCGCATCGAGTACACCGTGCCGGGCAATGTGCTGGCCCAGCGTAAGACCGTTACCGAGCACTTTCCGGTGCAAGGAAAACAGGACGGTGGCGCTGCGCCACCGATCATCGCCACGCGCACGTCCAGCGTTGCATCCGTCGCCACTGCTAGGGCGTTCGGTGCCAACGTCACGGTCCTCGAGCATGCTGACCCGCGCTACAGCGACGCGACCGTCAAGGCAACAGCCGGACTTGAAGGGCAACCGATTTTGGCCCTTGGCGACGACTTTGGCACAAGCGAAGAGTTGACTCGTCGCATCCGCTCGGCCCAGACTGCGCCACAACAAATTGGCGGTGGCGGACTCGTATTCCCAGGCCGACGCATGGTAGCGCTCTACGGGCATCCGAGCGGGCCAGCGCTGGGCGTGATGGGGGAGATGCCTCCGAAGGAAGCTGCTGCCGAGGCGAAGAAACGGGCGGCCGAATATCAGCCGTATAGCCCCGAGCCTGTGATTCCTGCGTTTGAAATCATCGCCACAGTGGCGGCCTCACAGCCAGGAGGCGACGGCGACTATTCCAACGAGTCGACTGTCGAGGAACTGACGCCTTACGTCGACGCCATGACGGAAGCGGGTGGCTACGTATTCCTGGATTTGCAGCCCGGCCGAGCCAGTCTGCTGGAGCAAGCAAAGCGATACGAAGAGCTGCTGAAGCGCCCAAATGTGGGGCTGGCACTGGATCCGGAGTGGAAGCTTGGTCCGGAAGGCAAGCCGTTGCAGGACGTAGGTCATGTCGATGCGGCCGAGGTAAACGAGGTGTCGAATTGGCTGGCCACCGTGACCAAGGAGAACAACCTGCCGCAAAAGCCACTCATCGTGCACCAGTTCCAAGAACAAATGATCCGGAATCGGGATCAGCTGGCTTATCACGATGAACTCGCCATGGTTATTCACGTGGATGGTCATGGCACTGAGGCTGAGAAGATGCAGACCTGGGACATGGTTCGCGCAGGACTCGACCCACGAATATTCCTGGCCTGGAAGAATTTCCACGACGAGGACAAACCGATGTTCAGCCCAGAGCAGACCATGGAAACTGACCCGAAGCCGTGGCTGGTAACTTTCCAGTAAATATGCGGATGATTGTATAAAAACCACCCCTATATGCGTGGGGAGGGGCTCACTCTCGTGGATGTAGAAGTTACACTACGGTCAGTTGTCGTCACGTGTGCCGGCGACAACCTACCTCTCGCCGACGCGGTCGTGCCTGCGTGAGGTGGTCAATACCATCATCAGGAGATGTTTCTCGTGGCTCTCAATGACCGTCCTGTAGTTCTTATCGCTGACAAGCTTGCGCAGTCCACTGTTGATGCGCTGGGTGATTCCGTTGAAGTTCGTTGGGTAGACGGTCCAAACCGAGTTGAACTGCTCGCTGCCGTCCCTGAAGCTGACGCCCTGCTCGTGCGTTCCGCAACCACCGTTGACAAGGAAGTTTTGGCTGCAGCGCCGAAACTGAAGATCGTTGGTCGCGCTGGCGTGGGTCTGGACAATGTGGACATCGACGCCGCTACTGAGCGTGGCGTCATGGTCTGCAACGCCCCAACCTCTAACATTCACTCCGCATGTGAACACGCAATTTCCTTGTTGCTGTCCACCGCCCGCCAGATTCCACTCGCCGACGCCTCTCTCCGCGAGGGCCAGTGGAAGCGATCCTCCTTCAAGGGCGTGGAAATTTTTGGCAAGACGATCGGCATTGTCGGTTTCGGTCACATCGGTCAGCTGTTTGCACAGCGCCTGGCAGCTTTCGAGACCACCATCATCGCCTACGATCCATACGCGAACCCAGCCCGCGCTGCCCAGCTCGGTGTTGAGCTCGTCGAATTGGACGACCTGATGGCTCGCGCGGACTTCGTCACGATCCACCTGCCAAAGACCAAGGAAACCGCCGGCATGTTCAACGCCGAGCTGCTTGCCAAGGCAAAGCCAGGCCAGATCATCATCAACGCTGCGCGTGGCGGGCTCGTCGACGAGCAAGCGCTTGCCGACGCCATCGACGCCGGCCGTATCCGCGGTGCAGGCTTCGACGTGTTCGCCACCGAACCATGCACTGACTCTCCACTGTTTGGGCGTCCTGAAGTTGTGGTTACTCCGCACCTTGGCGCTTCCACTGTGGAAGCTCAGGACCGCGCTGGTACCGACGTTGCAGCATCCGTGCTCAAGGCGCTGGCTGGCGAATTCGTCGCGGACGCCGTCAACGTATCCGGCGGTCGCGTTGGCGAAGAGGTTGCCCTGTGGCTCGAACTCGCCCGCAAGCTGGGCCTCGTCGCAGGTCACCTTCTCGACGGTGTTCCAGTTTCCATCGAGGTTGTTGCTTGTGGCGAACTGTCCACCGAGACTCCAGACGTCCTTGGCCTCGCAGCCCTGCGCGGACTCTTCTCTGGCCAGACCGACCAGCCAGTGACCTTCGTGAACGCGCCACAGATCGCTGAAACCCGAGGCGTGGAGCTGAAGGTTTCCACCTCCACCGAGTCGCTGTCGCAGCGTTCTTCCCTGATCGTTCGCGCCTTCGCCGCCGACGGCACCAAAGCATCCGTGGTCGGCGCACTCACCGGTCTTGAGTTCCAGGAAAAGATCGTGCGCATCAACCGCCGTGGCATCGACATGCGCGCCACCGGTCACAACCTGTTCCTGTTCTACCCAGACGCCCCAGGCGCACTGGGCAAGGTGGGCACCCTGCTCGGTGCCGAGAACATCAACATCGAAGCCGCAGCAATGTCCCTGGACAAGGAAAACAACGGCGCCATCCTCGTGCTGCGAGTAGACCAGGAAGTTCCTGCGGAACTCTTCGACCGCGTTGGCGAGTCCCTCGGGGCACGCAAGTTCCAGCTTGAACTGGACTAAGAGTTCCTGATTAATGAAAGACCCGAGCCTTGTTGGCTCGGGCCTTTTGTGTTGAGCGGTTGAATCTGCACCCTGGTAATGCGGTTTTCGTGCTGTGTGGGTGCTTTGGAGGGTGCAGATTCGTTGCTGGCGTGGAATTTGCACCCTGTTATTGCGGTTTTCGTGCCTTCCAGACGGATTCGCGGGTGCAGATTTGCCACAAGTAACCCCCACTTGCCACCCGCTAATGCAAATCGCTATCATTAGTCGCCATGACTCCCGTGACTATTCTCAGCGGCTTTCTTGGGGCCGGTAAAACCACTCTTCTGAACAATCTTCTGGCCAACCAGGAGGGCCGCAAGATCGCGGTGATCGTGAATGACTTTTCTGAAGTCAATGTCGACGCCACTCTTGTGAGGGGTGAAGATCGCATGGTGGAGCTCAGCAATGGCTGCATCTGCTGCACCTTGCGTGAGGATTTGGTGGATTCCGTTTCTGAGCTTGCTGAATCCGGGGACTTTGACCACATCGTCATTGAATCGACTGGTATTTCCGAACCGATGCCGGTGGCTGCCACCTTTGACTGGCGCTTCGAAAATGGCTTCCGTCTCGGTGATCACGCGGATATCAATGCGATGGTCACGCTCGTGGATGCTTCGACCTTCCTTGGCTACATGGCCAAGAAGCAGGCGCTCGCTGACGCTGACCCGTCTGCTGATGTTGATGATCAGCGCACCGTGGCTGATTTGCTTGTTGACCAGGTTGAATTTGCCGATTTGATTGTGCTCACCAAGTCTGATGTGGCTGGGTCTGTTGAGGTGGAGCGCGTTTCGCGCGTCGTAAAGGCGATGAATCCGCGCGCTGAAATTGTCGTCGCAACCATGGGGGACATTGATTTTGCGCAGGTGCTTGATGTGCGACGCTACAGTGTGGAAACGGCGCGCGCCTATGAGGGATTTTATGACGAAATGATCCAGCCACACACGCCGGAGACGGAAGAGTATGGCATTTCCTCGACCGTGTTCCGCAGTGATCGGCCATTTAACAAGGATCGGTTGCTAAAGGTGCTGCGCGCGACCACGGGTTTGGTTCGGTCTAAAGGCTATTGCTGGTTGGATTCTGATTTGAAGGCGGTCCAGTCCTGGCAGCAGGCCGGCCCGCAGCTCATGATTCAGCCAGCTGCTCTGTGGGGTCAGATCGAGCAAACGCCCGGGTCGGAGTTGGTCTTGATTGGTGTGGGGGTAGATATGGCAAAGCTGGAACGCGAGCTTGAGCAGGCTGTCCTCCAAGATAGGGAAGTGGCGCAGCTTTTGGGATAGCATCTGCTATACTCTCACTATCCCAATAAGTGAGAGAGGAATCCCACGTGTTGAAACTTGCTGTGATTGGTGGCGACGGCATCGGACCGGAGGTCACCGCTGAAGCTCTGAAAGTTTTGCGCGCTGTTCGCGACGACATCCAGGTCACCGAATATGACCTTGGTGCGCGTCGCTACCTAAAGAATGGTGAACTGCTCACCGACGCCGATCTGGCCTCACTCAAAGAACACGACGCCATCCTCCTCGGAGCGATTGGCGCGCCAGGCGACGTTCCTCCAGGTGTGCTCGAGCGTGGCCTGCTGCTGCAGCTGAGGTTCAAGCTGGACCACCATGTGAACCTCCGACCAGCAAAGCTGTACCCGACGTCGACAAGCCCGCTCGCAAACCCGGGTGAGATTGACTTCGTGGTCGTGCGCGAGGGGACTGAAGGTCTGTACTGCGGAAACGGTGGCACCCTGCGCGAAGGCACCGAGCATGAGGTGGCTAGCGAGGTCAGCCAGAACACCCGCTACGGTGTTGAGCGCGTGGTGCGAGACGCCTTTGAGCGCGCGATGAGCCGCCGCAAGCATCTAACCCTGGTGCACAAGACCAATGTGCTGGTCAATGCCGGTGGCTTGTGGCAGCGCACCGTCAACGACGTGGCGAAGGAATACCCTGAAGTCACCGTCGACTACAACCACATCGACGCCGCCACTATCTACATGGTCACCGACCCGGCGCGTTACGACGTCATCGTCACGGACAACTTGTTCGGCGACATTCTCACTGACCTGGCTGGCGCGGTCACCGGCGGAATTGGCCTGGCGGCTTCCGGAAACATTGATGCTTCCGGCACCAACCCTTCGATGTTTGAGCCGGTGCACGGCTCGGCGCCGGACATTGCGGGCAAGGGGATTGCGGATCCAAGCGCTGCAATTTTGTCCGCCGCGATGATGCTCAGGCACCTCGGCGATGAGGAGAACGCGGTGCGGATCGAGAAGGCAGTGGAGCGGGACGTTATTTCCCGCAGTGAAGTAAAAACTACCGAAATCGGAGACAGGATCGCCGCGAGCGTTTAGTCTCATGGCATGACTGTTGAACTTGAGGAAATCCAGCGTTTCCTGAGCTCCTACACGCCATTTACCGAACTCGATTCTGCAACGTTGGAGTCGCTGCCCGGGCGCATGGACATCATCTATGCGCGCCGGGGCGACGTCATTTTTAGCGCAGGGGAGAAGAACCACCACCTGCATGTGATCCGCTCTGGTGCCGTCGACGTACTCGACGCGGATGGGGTATTGCTCGACAGGCGAGAAGCCGGCCGGGCATTCGGCTACTCGACACTGCCCGATGAATCCGACTCCATCTACACGATGGTTGCCGTGGAGGACAGCTTGCTGCTGCGCCTGCCTCGCGAGGCCTTCCTCGAGGTTGCGGAGGCGAACCCGCTGTTCGGCAGTCACTTCGCTACCCAAAGTGCGCGGATCCGCGCCGCCGCCAATAAGTTGCGCGACACGTCCAGCGCAGATGTCCTCAGGACCGCGCTCAAAGAATTCATGATCACTCCGCCGGCGCAGATCGACCCGGAGGAAACCATCCAAGCTGCCGCGGCGCGTATGCAGCAACAAAACGTCTCCTCGCTTCTCATCGCCCCAGAAGCACGGCTGCAGGGAATCATCACTGACCGTGACCTGCGCAAACTCGTAGCGGTGGGTGGAGATATTCAGCGACCGGTCCAGGCAATCATGACCCCGAACCCGATCACGGCCACGCCGGAGTCTTTAGCTTTTGAAGCCATGTTGATCATGGCGGAGCGGGGGATTCATCACCTTCCGGTCGTCGATAATGGCAACTTGGTGGGCATTGTCGCTTCGGCGGACATTATGCGCCTGCTGCGGCACGACCCGATCTACCTGACCGCTGATCTGTCGCGTCGGAATACCCCGGAGGAACTGGGACAGGTGTACTCCAGCGCCGCCGATGTGGCAGTGCGCTTCATTGAGCGTGGTGCCTCCGCGGAAGAAGTGACGGCTCTGCTCACCGTCGCGGCCGATGCCTTGGCCCGCAGGCTCCTGCAGCTCGGCGAAGAGAAGTTCGGACCTGCGCCTGTCCCGTATTGCTTTGTGGTCGTGGGGTCCCAAGGCCGCCGCGGAATGGGGCTCGCCTCGGACCAAGACAACTGCCTTGTCCTCTCCGATTCCTATGATGACGCCGAACACGGCGAGTACTTTGCCCAGCTGACTGAATTCGTGTGCCGGGGACTTGACACTGCAGGCCAAGTCCTCTGCCCGGGCGACATGATGGCGATGAACCCGTCGTGGCGCATGACAGTTTCCGAATGGATTTCGACCTTCCGCACCTGGATCACTGCCCCGGAGCCAGACGCGCTGCTTCATGCCCAAACCTTCTTTGATTTCCGTGGCATCTACGGTTCGCTGGAGCTGGCGGAGGAGGTGCACGCGGCAGCCGTCGAGATGGCGACGAACGCGGGACGCATGCACGCGCACCTGGCAGCCCTCGCAGCGCGCCGGGAGCCACCGCTCGGATTCTTCCGCGGGTTCGTCCTCGACCGCTCCGGCGAATACGCGCACACGTTGGACGTGAAGAAGGGCGGAATTGCCGCGGTGGTGCAGATGGCGCGTCTGTTTGCGCTTGCCTCTGGCGCGCCCGAGGTCGGCACCATTGCGCGCCTGCAGGCTGCCCGCGGAAAGGCCGTCTCCGAGCAAGGGGCAAGCGACCTTATCGACGCCTACGAGTTCCTCTTCACCATGACCCTGCGCTGGCAAGCCGAACAAATTCGAGCGGGGCATAAGGCGAGCTATCACGTCGATCCTGGTCAGCTGGGCAAACTGGATCGCGAGCACCTACGCGACGCCTTCCAGATCATCAAATCCATGCAGACCGCGCTGGCTACTAAGTTCCCGGTGCGCAGCATATGAGACTGTTCAAACCGAACCCCGCGACGGCGGACCTGCGTTTGCTTGCGGTGGACATTGAAACCACGGGCCTCAAACCGGGCCGCGACTCGATCCTGTCGATCGGTTGGGTCCCGGTCAATGGCACGGTCATCGACCTTTCTGGGGCCCAATACTTCGTTATTGCCAACGACGCCGACGTCACCTCCTCCGTCAGCATCCACGGGCTTACCGACGACACATTGGCCACCGGCACCCCGTTAGCCACTGTGCTTGACGCGTTCACCGAAGCCCTGGGGGACAGGGTGCTGCTTGCTCACTATGCGTCCATCGAAAAAGGGTTCCTCCGCCACGAACTCGGCCGGGCGTTCAAGCCGGAAGTGGTGGACACCTTCGCCTTGGAGAGGCGCCATATGGAACGAATGGGCACTTATCCGCGTGGCGAAGATCTCCGTCTGCCACGGGTGCGTCGGCGTTATAATCTCCCGGATTACCCCAACCACAATGCGCTGAATGATGCTCTGGCCTGCGCAGAGTTGTACTTGTGTTTGATAAAGAAATATTCCTTAGGCAACCTAAGTAATCTTCAACCGTGAGATGTGTATGATTCACCTATGCGAATTGGACGAATTGCCACCCCTGAAGGAATGTGTTTCTGCGTCATCGACGACGAAGGAACCACCGCAAAGCAGATCGCAGGGCACCCTTTTGAGGCCCCAACGTTTACCGGTAAAGAGTGGCCATTGTCAGAGGTGCGCCTGCTCGCTCCAATGCTTCCAGGCAAGATCGTGGCACTCGGTCGCAACTACGCAGATCACGTCGCAGAGGTCTTTAAGAAGAGTGCAGAATCCCTGCCTCCAACCATCTTCATTAAGCCTTCCACTGCAGTGGTGGGCCCAGGCGCTGCCATCAAAATCCCTGATTTCGCCACCAAGGTCGAGTTCGAGGGCGAGGTAGCCATGGTCATTTCCCGCCCATGCAAGAACGTCAAGGCTGAGGACTGGCAGGACTACATCCTTGGCTTCACGATCCTCAACGACGTCTCCTCCCGTGACCTGCAGTTCTCCGACGGCCAATGGGCTCGTGCAAAAGGCATCGACACCTTCGCTCCGATGGGACCATGGATCGAAACCGACCTGTCCAAGTTCGAGTTCGACAACATCAACATCAAGGCGCACCTGACCCAAAACGGCGAAACCACCACGCCGCAGGACTCCAACTCCAACCAGATGATCAAGACCTTCGGCGAAATCCTGGAAATGATCACCGCCTCCATGACCCTGCTCCCAGGCGACGTCGTCACCACCGGCTCCCCAGCGGGCACAAAGGAAATGTTCCCTGGCGACTTCATCGAAATCGAAGTTCCGGGCATCGGCAAGCTCGGCAACCCAGTCGAGCGGGCGTAGCTTTTAGTCATAGCTGGGCGGGCCGTGTTATCCGGTGACTCGTGAGTTTAGGAACCCGAGTTTCGGGGTGGCACAGCCCGTTTTCTTGCTTTTCGACGTCCATTCCCTCCGAAACACGGGTTCCTAAACTCGGGTTTGTGCTTGTCCCTGGGAGCAAACCCGGTGTGTGGCTTCGGAGATAGGCTGGAGTCGACGACTCCTAAAGCAAAACTGGCAATCGTGCAATTAGGAACCCGAGTTTCGGGGTGGCACGGCTCGTTTCGGCACTTGTTGGCCCCGAAACACGGGTTCCTAAACTCACGGTTGAACTGAAAGGACACTATGAACCACGATTTCGAAGAGCTCTACGCCTCCAAAGAGCAGGTCTGGAGCGGCAATCCTAACGAAAATCTGGTCGCTACCGTCCAAGGTTGGACCCCGGGCGCAGCCCTTGACATCGGCTGTGGTGAAGGCGCTGACCTGAAGTGGTTGCATGAGCAAGGTTGGCAGGTAACTGGTGTTGATCCTGCTCCGACTGCGATTGAGCGTTCTCGCACGGCGTGCCCCGAGGCTGAGTTACATGTGGGCACCTTTGAAGATCTGGAGCTTGGACAATTCGACCTGGTTTTTGCAGGCTACGTGCCACTGGCTAAAGATGCTGGTAACAAACTTAAGGCGACTCTGAAACCGGGTGGCACCTTGATCCTTCTGCATCATGAGTTCCCCGGACACCAAAAACCGGAAGACTACCTCATGCCTCATAATGCACCCGAGCTACTTGGCGACGAATGGGACATCGAGATCATTAAGAAGCCACGCCACGTTTCCCATGGCGACGGCAAGCATCACAAGGATGATTTGCTGCTTAAGGCTACAGTCCGAGAGCTCGAAGAATCGTCCTAAGTTTCGCGTCCGTCTCCGCCAGTTCGGCCTCAGGATTAGAGGATGCGACGATGCCGCCACCTGCCCAGGCGCGTGCTGTGAGCCCATCGGGCGCAACTTCCGCGCAGCGGATGGCGACCATGTATTCGCCGTCTCCGGAGGCGTCGCACCAACCGACGGCGCCGGCGTAGAAACCACGTGGGGTTTCCACGGACTCGATGAGCGCTTCGGCAGCGTCCACCGGGGTGCCACAAATCGCTGGCGTTGGGTGAACCAGAAGCGCCAGCTCCAGGGCGTTCATCTCCCTTTCGAGCGTGCCCACAATTGGCGTGGCCAAATGCCACATCTCATCGGTCTTTGTCAGCTCAGGCACGGAAGGTGCCGATAGGGTAGAGCACACCGGTTCCAGCAGTCGCAGCAAGTGATCGACCACGAAGCGGTGCTCAGCCAGGTCTTTTGTGCTGGCACGCAAGTCCTCGCCAGCCACGTGATCCTGCACCGGGTCTGCTGAACGCGGGGCCGAGCCCGCCAGGGGATAGGCAGTCACGGTGGAACCCTGCAGCTTGATCAGCACTTCGGGGGAGCTGCCGACCAGGAAGCCACGGTCAACAGGCCCCAGATCGGCAATGAAGCCGTCGAAGTTGTGGGAATTGTCGATCAGCCTTGCTGCGACAAGACGGGGATCCACCGGCGTCGAGAAGCTAATATCCACGGCGCGGGCGAGCACTACCTTTTCCAGTGCGGTGTTTTGCAGCGTCGCAACGGCCGCGGCGACCCGCTCGACGTGCTCGTCAGGAGCGGGGTCGAAGCCGGTGATCTGGGCCTCCAGGATCGAGCCGGGGCCCATGCGGTAGTAGGAGTGGGGCTCGAGAGGGCCGTCCTCGCGCACGATCGTCTCCGGGACGGTGAGCGCGCACGGGGCACCGCGCAGGAATGGGATCGCGCCGACCACCATCTCTGCCTCGCCGTTCTTCAGCGCTGCGATCGCCTCAGCCGGGTCCGTGAACGTCCTCGAGCTTCCTTGGGTGCGCACCGAGCCGTGGGTGCGGGAAAGGAGGAAGTCGGGGGCGGTGGACGGACGAGGGTTGCTCATAGTTCAACAAGCTTACTGGACTAGACTTGTGTGTCATGACTGAAGTACGCGTACGTTTCTGCCCATCACCTACCGGCACCCCGCACGTCGGCATGGTCCGCACCGCGCTGTTTAACTGGGCTTACGCTCGCCACACCGGCGGCAAGCTCATTTTCCGCATCGAGGACACCGACGCCGCCCGCGACTCCGAAGAGTCCTACCAGGCGATCATCGAATCCCTCGAGTGGCTCGGCATGGACTGGGACGAAGGTGTCGTGAAGGGCGGCCCACACGAGCCGTACCGTCAGTCACAACGCATGGACATCTACAAGGACGTGCTGCAGAAGCTTATCGACGCCGGAGAGGTCTACCCGGCGTACTCGACGGCAGAAGAAGTGGAAGAGCGCCACAAGGCCGCCGGCCGCGACCCGAAGCTCGGCTACGACAATTACGACCGCACCCTGACCGACGAGCAGATCGCAGCATTTGAGGCCGAGGGGCGCAAGCCAGTGTGGCGTCTGCGCATGCCGGAACAGGACTGGACCTGGAACGACCTCGTCCGCGGTGAGATCACCTTCAAATCCGAAACCCAGCCTGACTACGTGGTCGCCCGTTCCAACGGCGCTCCGCTGTACACCCTGGTCAACCCAGTTGACGACGCCCTTATGGGCATCACCCACGTCCTGCGCGGCGAGGACCTGCTGCCATCCACCCCGCGTCAGCTCGCCCTGTACGCGGCGCTGCAGCGCATCGGAGTTGCAGAATTTACGCCAGAGTTCGGACACATGCCATTCGTGATGGGCGAGGGCAACAAGAAGCTGTCCAAGCGCGACCCACAGTCCAACCTGTTCAACCACCGCGACGCCGGCATCATCCCAGAAGGCATGCTCAACTACCTGGCACTGCTCGGCTGGTCCCTGTCCTCCGACCAGGACATCTTCTCCGTCGAGCAGCTGGTGGAGAACTTCGACATCAAGGACGTGCTCTCCAACCCAGCACGCTTCGATGAGAAGAAGCTGCTCTCCATCAACGCCGATCACATCCGCCTGTTGTCTGCTGAGGATTTCGCAGCGCGCTTCCGCGCCTACCTGGAGGAATACACTTCCTTCCCAGCAGACTACGACGCCGAGAAGTTCGCCTTCCTGGCAGAGCAGACCCAGACCCGCATCAAGACCCTCTCCGAGGGCTGGGACCTGGTGAAGTTCCTCTTCACCGCTGACGAGGATCTGACCCTGGATGAGAAGTCCGCCCGCAAGAACTTGAAGGAAGATGCGAAGCAGCCTCTCGAGGTCGCTATCTCCGTACTCTCCGAGCTGGAGACTTTTGACACGGCGGCTATCGAGGCAGCCCTGTCCAAGGCCCTCATCGAGGACCTGGAGCTCAAGCCACGCAAGGCCTACGGCGCGCTCCGCGTCGCCATCTCCGGTGAAGCTGTGTCCCCACCACTTTTCGAATCCATGGAGCTCCTGGGCAAGGAATCCACCCTGTTCCGCTTGAAGAAGGCGCTGGAGCAGACGCCGTTCGCATAGACCCCGCTGCCGGATTTGGTGAAGCAGACTGACGAATTCGTCGGTTTTCTACAGTTTGCTCTGCCAAATCCGGCTTTTGTTTTGATCTCTTGGAACAGACGCCGTTCGCATAGACCCCGCTGCCGGATTTGGTGAAGCAGACTGACGAATTCGTCGGTTTCCTATAGTTTGCTCTACCAAATCCGGCTGTTGTCTTGATCTCTTGGAACAGCAGGCATTGCCAAGAGATGGCCCTCGGGTTGTGAAATGATTCCGAGAGCAGGGGAGTCTGTAGTGAGGCTATCGCAGTCAAATGACCAGCGGATTTGTACTACTTGCACCCTTGTGGTTATAGTATTCCTCGTTGCACAGCGAGCAGATCGCTGGAAAACATTGGCCTATGGTGTAATTGGCAACACTAGGGTTTCTGGTACCCTCATTCTAGGTTCGAGTCCTGGTAGGCCAGCAGCAGTTCACTGTACTGCTAAAACAACAGTAGTCCTGCCCCGTTCGTCTAGCGGCCTAGGACGCCGGCCTCTCACGCCGGTAACACGGGTTCAAATCCCGTACGGGGTACAAAATAGCTCCCATCCTTTTCGAAGGATGGGAGTTTTTGTTTTCTGCAAATGCGCAGGCATTCATTTCCGACCTTAGGTAGTGTGACCACTAGCACACTATTAACTGGAGGTTGGGGATTGTCTAAGACAATAATTGTCGGCGCCGGCATGGTCGGCCTATCCGTGGCTTGGCACCTGCAGGAGTTTGGCCACGAGATTACGGTGATTGACCGTGCAGGCGTGGCAGCGGGCTCTTCCTGGGGAAATGCAGGATGGCTCACGCCAGGCAAGTCGATCCCGCTGTCCAACTCCTCCCTCTGGGCCTACGGACCGCAAGCCCTTTTTGATCCCGACGCCGCCATGTCCGTCCCGCCACGCGTCGACCTCAAGCTCTGGGAATTCTGTGCCCGGTTCATGGCTCGCGCGCACCAGAAGGCGTGGGACGACACGATGGCGGGCCTGACGCCTATCGACGTCATCGCCCTCGCGGGATTCGATGAACTAATCGACGGGGGCGTTGAATCATGGACGCAAGAGGGGCCATTCGTGGTCGCCTTCGAGGATGAGAAGCAATCCAAGGGCTTCTTGGAGGAAATTGAGGGCGCACGTCGTCATGGGCAGGACATTCCTTTTGAGCGCCTTGCCGATCCCCGTGAGTTGGTAACTCAGCTGTCTGATCGGGCGACGGTGGCCTACCGGCTAGATGGTCAGCGGTTCTTTGAGCCGGCACCTTTTGTGGAGGCGCTGGCGACAGCCGTCGAGAAGCGCGGTGGCGTGATCAAGACGGGCGTGCGGGTGGAAAGTGTGAACTCAACGAGGGCTCCCGTGGTGGAGCTGTCCAATGGGGAGTTCTTGACCGCGGATACGGTGGTGATTGCGACGGGCGCGTGGTTGCCGCAGCTCGCGAAACCGCTGGGTGTGAAGCAGATGGTGCAGGCAGGCCGCGGATATTCCTTCACCGTGGACACTGAGGAACCGGTGAAATATCCGGTGTATCTGCCTCATGAGCGCCTGGCCTGCACCCCGTACCAAGGTCGTTTCCGCATCGCCGGAACGATGGAGTTTCGCGGACCGGACGAGCCATTCCAGCCACGACGTATCCAGGCGATGGTTAGCCACGCGAAGCGGATGTTCCGCGGCCTCGATTTCGAGGACCTGCAGGATCAATGGGTGGGCTCGCGCCCGGTGACCCCTGACGGATTGCCGTTGATCGGTGAAACGAAGGCTCCGAACGTGTTCGTGGCCGGCGGCCATGGCATGTGGGGCATGGTGCTTGGGCCTGCGACCGGCAAGCTGCTGGCTCGTCAGATCGTCACCGGGGAACAAGATCCGATGATGAAGCGCTTCGACCCACTGCGCTAGTAAAGGATGACAGTCGCGTCGTTGCCACCGGTGCAGCGAATGAGTTTGGTTGGCTCGGCGACGCAGCGCATGGTGTACTGCTCGCCGGTCACCGGGCTGGTGACGGAGACCTCGGGCTTGAGGTAGTCCCGTACGTTTTGCCTGGAAGCATTGAGGTCCGAAGTTTGTGCGCCCATCACGGCTTTGGCGAATTCGCAGCTCGTGTTTGGGCCCGCTGCGACAAGATGAAGCCCGTAACCGTCGCCGTAGATGCAGGTTGTGGCCTGCATGCCGTCAATAACGACCGGCGTACCCGGTTGAGGGTTCGTCATCAGGAAGCGCATGAGGTCATCCTGGACAGCTTCAGGCGTGGATGGCGGTGGAGACACAGGGGCAGGTGGCTCAGTTGCGGGAGCCGGAGCTGCAGCTACCGTAGGCTCCTCTGTCAATGTCGTGGTGACGATTGTTGGCTCAGGAGAACTCGGGGAGCCACAGGCAACCAAGGTGGCAGCCGTGAGAGAAATGATCAGCCGCTTCATGTCTTAAGCGTAGGCCCGGAATAGGTTACGAATCGAGGCTCAAGAAAGTAAAGAATTGGTCGTCGAAAAGCAGCCTTAACCATTCTACGTAGGGGTGAATGGAATGTGAAGGGAAAGTGAAAAACTGGTCATAACCTTTCGGGAATGGAAGTTATCACAACCGCTTTTCAAATGGGGGATGAACGCATATGCTGCAGGTATACAACGTTGTATGGCTTACAAAGTAACCGACATGGATAGGAGAGTGCATGGTAGAGGCGAAGAGACTTCGACACGCTGCCGTCACCGCTTCTGTACAGCGAGCACAGCCATAATCCGAACCTTCGAGAAGGCGCGAAATGCGCGAAGGTGGAGCTAGCAGAAGGAAAGTGAATGCAGAAAGTGTCCGCAGATCAGGCTAACTGATTGCACACTCGGCAAAATTTTCCCCGCAGAGAAACAGTGGACGTTGTTCCCGAGAAATAGGAGCAAACGAAACTTCCACTACAGCAGCCGACTTAAGTTGTGAGACTCAGTCAGAGCTAGCCGATGCGTTATTAACCAAGTACCCCGTCCAGGTGGCGGGGTACTTTGGTGTCATAGAGTGCACTGTTTTGAACAGCTGTAATCCCAGCTCAGTGGTGTGATTTGGTGAAAAAGTAACCTGGCGTTTACTATTGCCTAGTCGCTATCGCAGCGAGCGAGCCCCGTTCGTCTAGCGGCCTAGGACGCCGGCCTCTCACGCCGGTAACACGGGTTCAAATCCCGTACGGGGTACAAAAAGAAAAGGCAGTCAGAGCTTACGCGCTGGCTGCCTTTTTCATTTTGAATGTCAGTTCTGACCGTATTTTAATTCCGAATTCTCGGATGGGACTATGGCTTTAACCGCCGAAATACTCCGGCCCCAGTCCGCCGTAGATGTACCCGGCACATTCTTCCAGAAGCCGTGGGATCGTAGGACTCAAAAGTCAACATCCGATTTTCGATAAACGCGAGGAGTTCACGTTCGCACTCCGCACGTGAAGAAAATAGGGAATATGCCTCTTTAAGAGGAATTCTGGCCTCAGCTGCAGATTCCGGCAGCGTCGCGCGGGCACAGCCTTCGATGCTGGCAATGTAAGTGCCGGCTGTTAGCAGACGATGGCGGGTGGTCGTAGCCGGAAAATATATAGTGGCTCGATCCTATCGGCGCTTTAGAAAGCCGAGTAAAATTTTAATAGTTTCAGTGTAACAACTGAGGCAAGCCGATAGCCGCTGTGGTGCGCCAGGAGTAGTCCGCAGCGGCGGAAAGCACAGTTTCATCAGGAGATATTTCAAGCACCCGAGGTGCAAGAAGGGGAAGGGAAGCCGCAGGCTGGACGATGCCCGACGTGCCCACCACAATCAGCAAATCGCAATTTTGAATTAATTCCTCTGCTCGGTTCCATTCGCGGGATGGCAGCATTTCCCCAAACCACACCACTCCGGGACGGATGAGGTTTTCGCATAGTGGACACTCGATCAGCTCCGGCCCCAAAGGTCCCCGATAAGGGCGCGCACAGATGGTGCAGCGGAACTCGAACAAGCTGCCATGCAGATGGACAACCTCCTCCGAACCGCCACGTTCGTGCAGATCATCGATGTTCTGGGTGATAACCGGAATGCCCGCCAGCGCGCGATGTCCCGCATTTGGCTGCGCAGTAGCAGCTTCCTCTCGGCGCCCCAAATACCACTGCCACATCGGCTCCGGGTCCTTCGCCCACGCATCGATGCTGGCCATTGCGGTAGGATCCACGTTTTCCCACAGCCCGGTCTTTGGCGAACGGTACGTCCGGAGTCCCGACTCGGCGCTCATCCCGGCGCCGGTGAACGCGACAATGTTCCGCGCCTTATCGACGAGCTCGCGCGCGGTTTCCGGAATCTCGACGGGACTCATGTTTGTTTCTCCTAAAACACGCTGCAGAAAGCGTCCACCATCTCGGAGGCCGCTGCCCATTTGCGATCCTCTGGGAGGTCGCTGAGAAAACCGTTCGACATGACGTCTGCGATACCAGAGACGAGCGACCAGGCGAGAAACGCGAACTCGAATTGGGTGAGCGGGTTGGGCGATTCCTCTCCGATAATTTTCAGCAACACTCCAAAGACGTCTGCGCCGGAGTCGGATTTTTCTTCGCGAAGCGGGCTGCTTGGGACAATCGGGGTGTTGGCCCACAGGAAGCCGACCACGTATTCGTCTCGATTTTCAATCGCGTACCCGATATATCCCAGCGCCATCGCCTTGAGGCGGTCGAGGCGGGAGCGCTGATCGGGCAGGGCGACGAACTGCGTGCGCTGGTAGTGGGCGAGTTTGTTCTCCGCGTATTGGATCGTCTCATTAAGGAGGGCAGCATCGCCGTCGATAAGCGCGTGGGCACGCCCCAGTGGAATGCCTGCGCGCTTGGCAGCGTCGTTGAGCATGGGGGCTGCACCGATGTGATCAATGCTTGAGAGGATCGCAGCTTCGTAGATGGCGGTGCGCTCGGGGTCAGCGAGCTCAATTGGTTCGACCGGAGTGAAGCGCGAAGGCTCAAGCTTTTCGAAGTCATCGGTGTAAATGAGCCGGGTCGCTGCCTGCGCAAAGGTATCGAATAGACGGTTTTTCACTACAGGGGAAAGGGAGCGGGCCACCCCGTAAACGGTGAGGAAGCACAGGCCATTGAGGCCGAGCAGGATGGCGCGAATCTTGGCCTCCGCGCGGGGAATATTCTGCTCGTAAACATTCTTGGCGAACTCAGTGAACACCTCGGGAAATTCACCCGTAGCAGGTGGGTACTTGATGATCATGCGGTAGGCATGCCCCTCAGTGGAGGCCAAGCGGAAGGCGCCAAAGACCAGCTCGTTGATCTGCTCTTCGATGGATGCGCCCGGAGTAACAGGCGCGTATTCACGTAACCGTGCAAAAGCGAATTCGCGGACCGCAGACCTGAGAGCGTCATCGGTCGGGAAGAGGCGTCGAGCCTCATGTACGTCGATGCGGCATTCCGCGGCAGCTGCCTCGACGGTAATTGCACTCTCGCCCTTGATGCTGCCTAGATAGGCGCCTGCATAACACAGCTGGATATGCTGCGAATTTACTTGTGGTAGGGGCACGGGTTCACTCCTGGTTGGGTAAGCCTGAAGATGAATATACCCCAAGTTTGCGCCTATAGGTCATATATTTGATTACCTATGACACGAGTTGTGCTGCTGCCTTCGTGAGTAGAGACCCCCATTTTTCGCCGGCGTCGCGTGGGAAGCGAGCATCGAGTCCGGAAATAGATAGGGCTGCGACAATTGCGCCGGAGGTATTAAAAACGGGAACGGATACGGAAGCGAGGCCCTGTTCGCGCTCGGAGAAAGAGGCAGCCCAGCCGTTCTTGCGAACTTCTTCCAGGTCTGCAGCGGAGAATTTCGCCTCGTTCAATACGCGGGACTTCACGTCATCTGGGCTAAAAGCTGCAAAGATGCGCGCTGCGGAACCCGCGGTGAGGGAAAGGCGCGAGCCCACTGGGACGGTGTTG
The DNA here is from genome assembly GCF_037572395.1 of Corynebacterium sp. H130. Lineage (NCBI taxonomy): Bacteria > Bacillati > Actinomycetota > Actinomycetes > Mycobacteriales > Corynebacteriaceae > Corynebacterium > Corynebacterium sp. H130. The sequence continues at coordinate 209,987 of NZ_JBBHLA010000005.1, forward strand.
TGTAGGCCCGATGCGGGCTCGACGGATGCGACACAGAGGCGAGTGTTGCCGGATAGTCGATAGAGCTGGACGGATTCCCCAGTGGCTTCCATGAGCTGGTGCATGAGTGGCGTAGCTGCCTCGATGAGTAGGTCACCGTGCCCGGAGCTCAAAGAAACAAGCCCGGGTCCGATGCGCCACCGGCCGTCTTCGGTACGGGCTAAGAATTCGTGGGCCTCCAGTGCCGTCGCTAGGCGGTGCGTTGTTGCGCGGGGGAGATCGGTGTCTTCGCAGAGCTGTGCGAGGGAGCGGGGACCATCGGCAACGGCCTGCAGAATCAACACGGAGCGGTCGAGGACTTTAATGCCGCTGGAAATGTCACTTGTGCTAGCATGTTCCATGCTATGATACTAACATCTCAATATGTGGAATTCAATCCGAATTGAGTTTTAGTTTAACCACTGAGGCTGTAGGAGGCTCGCAATGGGCACAGGATTAACCCTGGCAGAAAAGGTATGGAACGATCACATCGTTACCAAAGGCGAAGAAGGAGCGCCTGACCTTATCTACATTGACCTCCACCTCGTTCACGAAGTGACCTCACCGCAGGCCTTCGATGGACTCCGCCTCGCAGGTCGGCAGGTGCGACGCCCAGATCTGACCATCGCTACCGAAGATCACAACGTCCCTACTGTAGGTGTCACCACCGGCGCGATCCAAGAGATTAAGGACATGATCTCGCGCACACAGGTTGAGACGCTGCGCAGGAATGCTGAGGAGTTCGGCATCCGCCTGCACCCAATGGGTGACATCGAACAGGGCATCGTCCACGTGGTGGGACCGCAGCTGGGACTGACCCAACCCGGCATGACCGTCGTCTGCGGTGATTCCCATACCTCAACCCACGGCGCGTTCGGTTCCATCGCGATGGGCATCGGCACCTCCGAGGTCGAGCACGTGCTGGCCACCCAGACCCTGCCACTCAAACCGTTCAAGACGATGGCGGTGAACGTTTCCGGCGAGCTTGCCGACGGCGTGTCCGCGAAAGATCTGATTCTGGCGATCATCGCCAAGATCGGCACCGGTGGCGGCCAGGGGCACATCATCGAATACCGCGGCTCAGCTATCGAAAAACTGTCGATGGAAGCCCGCATGACCATTTGCAACATGTCCATCGAAGCTGGAGCCCGCGCCGGCATGATCGCCCCAGATGAGACCACCTTCGAGTTCCTGAAGGGCCGCCCGCACGCGCCAAGTGGTGCTGACTGGGACGCAGCCGTCGAGTATTGGAAGTCCCTGCGCACCGACGACGATGCAGTCTTCGACACCGTCGTCGATATCGACGGCTCCGCCCTCACCCCATTCGTCACCTGGGGGACCAACCCAGGTCAGGGCGCTCCACTGTCCGCGGCAGTGCCGAACCCAGAAGACATTGCCGAAGATAGCGAACGCGCAGCTGCTGAAAAGGCCATCGCCTACATGGGGCTTGAACCAGGTCAGCCACTTCGCGAGATCAAGATCGACACCGTCTTTGTGGGCTCCTGCACCAATGGTCGAATCGAAGACCTGCGCACCGCAGCGGAGATCGTCCGTGGCCGCACCATCGCTGCCGAGACCCGCATGCTTGTCGTCCCAGGCTCTGCACGAGTACGGGAGCAGGCTGTAGCAGAAGGCCTGGACAAGGTCTTTGAAGACTTCGGCGCAGAGTTCCGCGCGCCGGGCTGCTCGATGTGCCTGGGCATGAACCCAGATCAGCTCGCACCAGGGGAGCGTTCTGCCTCAACGTCCAACCGCAACTTCGAGGGGCGTCAGGGCGTGGGCGGTCGCACCCACCTCGTGTCCCCAGCCGTCGCGGCAGCCACCGCTGTTGCCGGTCATCTCGCCAGCCCAGCAGACCTGTAAGGAGCAATCATGGAAAAGTTCACCACCCACACCGGAGTTGGCGTGCCCCTGCAGGCCTCCAACGTGGATACCGACCAGATCATCCCAGCGGTATTCCTCAAGCGCGTTACCCGCACCGGCTTCGAAGATGGTCTCTTCGCCTCCTGGCGGAAGGACCCATCTTTCGTCCTCAATCAAGACACCTACAAGAATGGCTCTGTCCTAGTCGCGGGCCCCGACTTCGGTACTGGTTCCTCCCGCGAACACGCAGTGTGGGCGCTCATGGACTACGGGTTTCGAGTGGTCATCTCTTCTCGCTTCGCCGACATTTTCCGAGGTAACTCCGGCAAAGCAGGACTGCTGGCAGCGCAATGCTCCCAGGAAGACGTGGAACTGCTGTGGAAGATGATGGAGGCAAACCCAGGACTGGAACTGACCGTCAACCTGGAGGACCGCACCATTACCGCAGATGGCGTCGTGGTGCCATTCGAGATCGACGACTACATCCGCTGGCGCCTCATGGAAGGCCTCGACGACATCAGCCTGACCCTCCGCAACGAAGACGTCATCAACGGCTTCGAAGCGAAGCGGGCTTCCTTCAAGCCGAAGACGCTGTAAGAAACAGGTTCTCCTATTTCACCGGCAGGGCGCTGGCCAAATAGTCAGCGCCGGTGAGCTCGCCATTATTGAAACTGAGCACCCACACAGAGCCCTTCTTGCACGGAAGTTCCTCAAGTGGCAGGCGCCCCTTGGCGGACATGGCTGCGATCATGTCAGGGATGATCGTTCCCTGCGCCACCACGACCTTCGTGCCTCCACTTGCTACGAGTTCCTCGAAGCGGAGTTGGGCCTTCGCCATGTGACTGAGCCAGGCGTCGTCGCCAAGCAGCTCGTCCACCTGCACCGGGACGCCGAGCTCGTCGGCGATGGGCGCTGCGGTGGCCTGGCAGCGGTCGGGGAGCGCGGAGTAGACCTCGGTTGGTCGGTAGGTGAGCAGCAACGGTGCGAGCAGTTCCGCTTGTCGACGCCCCTTCTTATCCAGTGGCCGCAGGTTGTCATCCCCGGACCAGGTACGACGATCATGCGCCTTGGCATGGCGAACGTACAGAATACGAGTGGTCGCGGGGAGGCGGAAGCGCTTTTCTGCTTTTGCCAGCACACTGCGGTCGACCTCGTAGGAAAGCAAATCCAATGCCTCACGGATGGACACCCAGCGGATTTCGTCCACTTCGTCGTTCGGAGTGAACTCGCCACCGAGCACTTCGCCCGTCCAGTAGTAGACCACCTTGGTGCGGTCCAAGACTGGGTAGGTCACCTTGCCGAGCAGCTTGCCGAGGCGCACCTCGTAACCGGTTTCCTCAACGATTTCGCGGGCAGCGGTGACCGGCAGTGACTCACCTGGGTCAACTTTGCCCTTTGCCAGGGACCAGTCGTCATAGTGCGGGCGGTGAATGACGGCGACCTCAATGGAGTCAATATCGGTGATGTCTCCGCGCCAGAGCACAGCTCCGGCCGCCAACGTGGAGCGCTTGTACTCCTTGGCTGGATCGCTCACGATCTGCTGGAATCGGCCCGTCACAGCGAGATCGTTTTCCACATCTTTATCGATCTCATGACGATGCTTCGCAGGATTTCTAGACATGGGTTCTTCCTTCGCTGACTTAACTACACTGGCCCTTAAGATAAGCTCAGTATTTGTCACCATCTTTGTCGACTCGTCGCCGATCTGCACGTTTGGCACGCCAAAGTGGGCGCATTCACAACAACTTCAAGGAAAGGCAGGCCGACGGTGGTCAAAGTCGCGGTCATGGGAGCTGGCTCATGGGGAACGACGATCGCGAAAGTCTTCGCCGATGCCGGAAACACCGTCTCTCTGTGGGCACGAAGGGAAGCACAGGCGCAGCGCATCCAAATCACTCGCGAGAACTCCGAGTACCTGCCGTCTTTGATCCTTCCGGCGTCGATTAGCGCGACCGCGGACCCGGCACAGGCACTGGATGGAGCGGACATCGTGGTGCTCGCGGTGCCGTCGCAAACGTTGCGCGCGAATCTTGAGGCTTGGCGCGAACTGATTCCGCAAGAGGCATCGCTGGTATCGCTGGCGAAGGGTATCGAGCGCGACACCCACCTTCGGATGTCGGAACTGATCGCCGAGGTAGCGGAGGCAGATCCAAGCCGCGTTGCGGTGCTGTCCGGACCGAACCTTGCCAAGGAAGTTGCCCTGGAGCAACCAGCCGCAACAGTGATTGCGTGCCCGGATGAGAACCGAGCCAAACTCATTCAAGCAGCAGCCTCCGCACCGTATTTCCGCCCGTACACCAACGTGGACGTAGTCGGCTGCGAAATCGGCGGTGCCTGCAAAAACGTCATCGCGCTGGCCTGTGGCATGGCCGTGGGAATGGGGCTCGGCGAAAACACGCGCGCCACGCTGATCACCCGCGGACTCGCGGAAATCACCCGCCTCGGCGTAGCCCTTGGCGCGGATGCTCGGACGCTTTCGGGGCTTGCGGGCCTCGGCGACCTCGTCGCCACCTGCTCCTCACCGCTGTCGCGCAACCGCACCTTCGGCGAACGACTCGGTCGTGGCCAGACCCTCGATCAGGCTCGCGCAGCCACAAACGGGCAGGTAGCGGAGGGCGTCATCGCCTCCGCCGCGATCAAGGCGCTTGCCGACGACCATGGCATCGATATGCCGATCACTAACGCAGTTCACGCGGTGTGCCACAAAGATATGTCGGTAGGCGACATGATTTCCGCGTTGATGGGCCGATCCAAAAAATCTGAGTAGTATCATTGACCGCGTGTCCAATACTCGCATCAAAGTAGCAGTCGTTTACGGAGGCCGTAGCTCCGAGCACTCCGTCTCCTGCGTCTCCGCAGGCGCCATCATGAGCCACATTGACCCCGAAAAGTACGAGGTCATTCCAGTTGGCATTACCCAAGACGGTCGTTGGACTGTCGGCGAAAGCGACCCTTCGGTGCTGCAACGATCCGGTCGAGAACTGCCGACCGTTGCTTTCAAGCGTGGCCTTTCCCTGTCTGTTGAGCCACTGACTCGTGGCGAGCTGCGCTACGAGGACGGCAGCCTGTTCGCCACCGCGGACGTCATCTTCCCAGTGCTGCACGGTCGTTTCGGCGAAGACGGCACCATCCAAGGCATGTTCGAGCTGTCCGGTATCCCATTTGTGGGGCCAGGCGTGCTGGCATCGTCCAATGGCATGGACAAGGAGTACACCAAGAAGCTCGCTGCTGCAGAGGGCCTGCCGATTGGTCGCGAGGTCATCCTGCGTGGCCGTACCGAACTGACAGAGGCGGAGAAAGAGCTGCTGGGCCTGCCAGTGTTCGTCAAGCCTGCCCGTGGCGGATCCTCCATCGGTATTTCCCGCGTCGCCTCCTGGGAGGATCTCCCAGCAGCGATCCAGCTCGCTTTTGAGCATGACAAGAAGGTCATCGTGGAAGCCGAAATCATCGGCTCCGAGGTCGAGTGCGGTGTGCTCCAGTACCCGGATGGCACGCTGGTTGCGTCCTACCCATCCATGCTGCGCGGAACCTCTTCCTCGGACGAAGGGTTCTACGGTTTCGACACCAAGTACCTCGATGACGTCGTGACCGCTGATATCCCAGCTCCGCTGCCTCCAGCAACGTTGGAATTGGTGCAGTCCTTGGCAATCGAGACCTTCAAGGCCCTCAACTGTGATGGTCTTGCCCGTGTTGATTTCTTCGTCACCGACAAGGGGCCGGTGCTCAACGAGATCAACACTCTGCCTGGCTTCACGCCAATTTCGATGTACCCGCAGATGTTCGCAGCCTCCGGTGTTGCCTACGAAGAGCTGCTGGACATCCTTATCCAGCGTGCACTCGTGCGAGGCTAACTTCTCTTTACTTCACCCAGGCTTGACCTCAGGGTTTAACCCGGAAGCCTGAGTTTAAGAACCCGAGTTTAGGGATGAATTCCCTCCAACCGAGGGCAAATCGACCGCTTCCGCTCCGAAACTCAGGTTCCTAAACTCGGCTAAAGACACAAATCGTCCGGCCAACGACACACCGACCGGACACACATTTCTCTACTTAACACCCGTGAAATCGCCGGAAACCACTTGGATCCGGCAATTTCACGGGAACGATTCGCTTTAGGCTAGGAAGCCTTCGTATTGGCAGAAACTGCCTTGGTGACAGCAGTGATGGCGGCATTACCGGCATCGCTAGGCATCGACATCACCACATTGACCGAGCGACCCATCGCAAAGTAGGTGCCTGCGGTCGTGCCGTTGGCCAGTTTCGTGTCCTCAAACCACGGGATATCATCCACCTGGTTCAGACGAGCGCCTGCCTGGTAGTTCTCCGGATCCTTCACGCCACAACGAACAATGATCGGTTCGTGGCCCTGCTTGGTCCACGCCATGGTCCCAGGCAGGTCGAGCTGTGCATGGGCATATCCTTCGGCAGGGGAGGCCGGAAGGGCTTGCAGCAGCGCGGTGCACTGCTGGTCAGCAGAATTCGGTGAGTCCAATCCCGACAGTGGGATCGGATTCGGTTTTGGCTCTGCCTCTTTCAACTTGCCCAACGCGCTCGCTAGCCCGACCACCGGCGACGGGCGGTTCTTCATGGAGGCAGCATCCGCTGTCACTGCGATCGTTGGGAAGGTGCCGATGGAATACCAGGTCTGCATGGTTGAACCAGGGGTCGCATCGATGACCTGCAACCAATCCACGCCCTCGGCCGAGGTCAACGTGGACAGGGAGGTGTACTGCAGCGGGAGTGTGACGCCGCACCGCAGCGTGACGCGCTCCGTGGAATTAGAAGACCAGGCTGCAGCACCTTCGGGGGCTGGGTCAGCAATAGTGGCGCGGTCGTGCCCAAGGAGTTCGCGGGGAAGGGCGTCGATAAGCGCCGAGCACTCGGGGGACGTAGCGTCCGGGGTGTTGAGCGCCGCCATCGCGATGGGCTGGTGCGCTGCCTTCGAATACACTAATTTTGCTCCGATGAGCACGCCGAGGACCAGCACGATTGCCATGGCGAGAGCGATGTACAGGGGAGTTCGATTAACCTGGGTTTTCGCGGTCATAGTATTGACAGCTTAACCTGCGAGGCAGCAAAGGATGGCCATTGAGTTCCACACCACTGACAATTGGTGAGATCGGCGAGCGCGAGACCATCGCCCGAATTGTGGCGGTAGCGCCGTCGTCCCGCAATGGTGACGATGCCGCTGTGCTCGGTCATCCGGCCCCCAATTCCCGCACCGTGGTCACCACGGATTTGTTGGTGGAGGGTCGGCACTTTCGGCAGGACTGGTCCACTCCGGAAGAGATCGGTCAACGTGCCATTTTGCAGAATTTCGCCGACATTGAGGCTATGGGCGCGCGCCCGGTAGCTGCAGTGTTGGGGCTGTCGGCGCCTGAGTGCACGCCGGTGGCCACCATCGAAGGCATTGCCCGTGGCGTGGAGACGCAGGTGGCGTTTTACAATGCCGAACTCGTTGGTGGCGACGTGACCGGTGGCGAGCATCTCACCTTGTCCGTGACTGCCATCGGTTCGCTGGGCGGGTCCGCTGCCCCCCTCACACTGGATCGTGCTCGCCCCGGGCAACAGGTAGTCGCAGCAGGAAAGATTGGCTATTCTGCCGCGGGCCTCGCATTGCTTAGCAGGTTCGGTCGTGCGGGGGTGCCGGAGGAATTCGAGCCATTAGTCCAGGGGTTCCTGAGTCCCTCGCTGCTTCCAGGCCGTGGTGTGATCGCGCGTGCAACGGGCGCGACCTCCATGACGGACAATTCCGATGGCCTCGTCGCAGACCTTGGCACCATTGCGGAGCGTTCCAAAGTCACCATCGACCTCGAGTCCGACGCCATCGCACCCGACGAGCTGCAACTCAAAGCAGCCGAGCTTTTAGGCGCAGATCCTTGGGCCTGGATTCTCGGCGGCGGGGAGGATCATACTCTGCTAGCGACCACGGCGCAGGCGGTTCCTAGTGGGTTCCGCCGCATCGGGCGCGTTGTAAAGGCCGGGAATTTTGGCGTGCTTGTCGACGGCGCAGAGCCATCCACCACCGCAGGCTGGGTAAGCTTCTAGCCATGCATCCATCGTGGGAACCCGTCTTTGCCGACATCAAAACTGAATGCATCGCCATGCGAGGGAAAGTGGGAGATAACTTCCTTCCTCCGGAGGCGTTCGTGTTCCGGGCCTTCCAGACTCCGTTTGATCAAGTGAAGGTTCTGATCATGGGGCAGGATCCTTATCCCACCCCAGGGCATGCGATGGGCTTGTCGTTTTCCGTGGCTCCTGACGTTCGCCCCTTGCCTCGCAGTTTGAACAACATTTTTGCTGAGTACTCGCAGGATCTCGGCTTGCCGGTTCCCACCTGTGGTGACCTATCCCCTTGGGCGGATCAGGGCGTGATGCTGCTGAACAGAGTGCTGACGGTAGCTCCTGGGCAGGCGGGTTCGCACCGCGGGCTCGGTTGGGAGGCAATCACTCAGCACGTAATTGAGGCCCTGGTTGCCCGAAACAAGCCACTGGTGGCAGTGCTGTGGGGACGCGATGCACAGAGCATCAAGCCGTTCCTGGGATCAACCCCGGTTATTGAATCCGCTCATCCGTCACCGCTTTCCGCACGCAGGGGATTCTTCGGTTCTCGGCCATTTTCGAGGGTAAATGAGTATTTGGTTGCAGCCGGAGCTGAGCCGGTGACGTGGGAGTTGTAAACTACAGTGCTATGTCTGCCAAAACGACACTCGATGGGCGGGGCTTGATCGCATGGGCAAGCCGCGCTGTGTCGTTGCTAACCCAGCACTGCGAAGAGATCAATGCTCTCAACGTCTTTCCAGTTCCTGATTCCGATACCGGGTCCAACATGACTCACACGATGGAATCGGCCCTGGCAGAGGCACACAAACTTGAAGATCTTGAACAACAGTCCGCAGCGACCGTGGCAGCAGCCCTGTCAGCAGGCGCCGTCCGAGGAGCAAGGGGTAATTCTGGCGTCGTGCTCAGCCAGGTACTTCGGGGCATTGCTACCACGGCAGCCGGTGGCGAACTCAATGGTGTTGCACTTCGAGAGTCCCTGAATGTGGCGTTGGATATGGTGCTACGCGCCATCGTCGACCCTGTCGATGGCACCGTTGTCACCGTTCTGCGCGCCACGGTAGCTGCGGTCAACGCCAGCGAAGAAGGTGACCTCGGGAGTGTCGTTGAAGTGGCGGTTAATGCAGCTCATGTGGCGCTGCAAAAGACTCCATCCCAGCTGGAAGTGCTTCGCGACGCGGGCGTTGTCGACGCCGGCGGCCAGGGCTTCGTCCTGCTTCTCGACGCCCTCGCGGACGAAGTGTTCGGTGCCGCCACCACTGAAGTAGGCACGGTCCACAGTCCGTCCTCCCACGGCCTCCCGGCCGAACTCGAAGTCATGGCCTATGTGGCGGGCTCTGACCTGGAGCTGCTGACGGCAACCTTGGATGAGCTCGGTTCTAGCCTGCTCATCGCGCGTGACAGCGAGACCAGCGGGCAGGTGCACATCCACAGCAAGCGCGCTGGGGAAGTAATCGAGGCGCTGTTTGCTGCGGGCACGGTATCCAACCTGCGCATCGAAGTGCTTCCGTCGGTAGAACTGCCTCCGGCTCCGCGACGACTCATTCTGGCCATCGCGCCTGCCGGCCCAATTGCGCAGCTGTACGAAGAGGCTGGCGCGACAGTCATTTCCCGTTCCGACCACGACATTGTCTCCGATATCGTCGCGACCGTACGACGCGCCCAGGTGGACGAAGTCATCCTGCTGCCGAATGGCATCTTGGAATACGGCGAGCTCGTTAATGCCGAGCTGGCCAGCCATGCCATCGACGCAGCCATGAATATTCTTCCTACTGCGCGCCTGGTCTCCGGCATCGCGGCACTGGCGGTGCATGATCCGGGGCAGCCGCTGTCTGCTGACACCTATGCCATGGCGGAGGCAGCCGGCTCCATGCGCACCGCAGCGTTGGCGCGCGCCGAGCGTTCCATGCTCACCCAGGCGGGACCGTGTTCTAAGGGAGACGTGCTTGTCTCATCTGGCGCAGAACTCGTCATGGTGGCCGAAAGCATTCAAGACGCTGTCGAACGCACCGTGCTCCGGTTGCTGCAGGGTGGCGGGGAACTGGTGACGCTGCTGCTCACGGATGAGGCGGCGGGCCAGTTGGACGTCGACAAGCTGCGTTCTTCGCTGGGGTCGCACTCCGAGGTGGAGATCATGGTGTACCCAGCGGAGGGGATCGATAAGTTAGCTGAGATTGGTGTTGAATAGCGTTGCTGGGATGGGAGGATAGCCGCCCGCTTGGTGAGGTATTGCCGAAGAAGGAAGCGGGGAAGATCACCAAGGCATTCGGCTATCGCACCGTCGGTGAGCTGCTGACTCATTTCCCGCGCGCCTATTCGCATCACGGCAGCGCGGTGTCCATCGAGAATGCTGTGGAGGGGGACCAGGTCACCCTGATCGGTACCGTGATTCGTGGTGGAACCGTGATCACACGGACAGGCAAGAAGCTCACCAAGGTGTCCGTGGACTATGGCCAGGGCAGCGTCGAGGCAACATTCTTCAATTCCTGGGCCGCGGAAAAGCAGCTCACTACCGGGGCAAACGTGATGCTCTCCGGCAAAGTCAAGTACTTCCGGGGTCGCGCCGAGCTGTCGCAACCGGCGTTCATCGTCATGCCACAGCCCGGGGAGAAGCCGAAACGCGCCGTTGGGCACCTGCGCGACCTATCTGCCTACGCCAGCGCCGAAGAGCTGGAAGAGTTACTCGCTGAGCTCGACTACATACCGATTTACCCCGCACGCAAGGGGTACACCGCCTGGGGACTCCTCGGCGCCATCAAGCACATCCTGGAGCACACCCCACCCATAGCTGAACCCCTCGACAGCTTCCCAGGTTTCCTGCCCGATTTCGACACTGCCCTGCGCGCCATCCACTTCCCAGACAGCACCGGTCCCGAGGCCGCGATAGACCGCATCAAATACAACGAGGCGATGGGAATCGCCCTGGTCATGGCGCTGCGTCACGCCGACACCGCCGCGCACAACGCACCCGCCTGCCCGCAGCTTAGCGACGGCTTACGCAATGACTTCCTGTCCGCGCTGCCGTTCCCGCTGACAGACGGACAGCAGACTGTCATTGCAGAGATCTCCAAGGACATCTCAGGCGATACCCCGATGCAGCGCCTCCTCCAAGGAGAGGTAGGCTCCGGCAAGACAATCGTGGCGCTGATCGCCATGCTGCAAGCCATCGACGTCGGCAGGCAATGCGCCCTGCTCGCCCCAACAGAAGTACTAGCCGTCCAACACGCGCGCAGCATCCCCGAGCAACTCGCTGCAGCAGGCCTGCCTACTTCCGTAGTGGCATTGACCGGATCGATGAACACCGCGACAAAGAAACGAGCCCTCCTGGACATCGTTTCCGGCCAAGCCGACATCATCATCGGAACCCACGCCATCATCCAGGAAACCGTGGAGTTCTTCGACCTCGGACTCGTCGTAGTAGACGAGCAACACCGCTTTGGCGTGGAACAACGAGATCAGCTGCGCGGAAAATCCAAACCGGGCATCACGCCGCACCTGCTCGTCATGACGGCAACGCCGATCCCGCGCACCGTGGCGATGACGTTCTTCGCCGACCTTGCCATCTCGACGCTCAAAGAACTGCCACGCGGGCGTCAGGAAATCCAAACCACTGTGGTACCCGAGTTCAAGCCGGACTGGGTGGCACGCGCCTGGGAACGCATCAGGGAAGAAGTTGCGCAAGGGCGCCAAGCCTTCGTTGTGTGCCCAAAGATTGAGGGCGAAGGCGGAGTCGAGGAAACCTTCGAGATGCTCAGCCGCCACGTATTCCCGGAACTGGCCGTCGGCAAGCTTCATGGGCGCATGAGCGGCGAGGAAAAAGACGCCATCATGGCAGACTTCGCCGCCGGTGGGATCAATGTGCTTGTCGCAACCACCGTCATCGAAGTCGGCATCAACGTCCCCAATGCCACCGTCATGTACATACGCGAAGCCCATAACTTTGGGGTGTCCCAGCTGCACCAGCTCCGCGGACGCGTCGGCCGAGGCTCCCACAAATCACTGTGTCTACTTCACACCTCCATGGAGATGGGCACCCCGTCCTACCAGCGCCTCGAAGCAGTCGCATCCACCACCGACGGATTTGAACTAGCCGAACTTGACCTGCACACCAGGCAAGAAGGCGACGTGCTCGGCACCGCCCAATCCGGCACCCGGCGCAGCGTCAAACTCCTCAGCCTCATTGGAGACAGCCACATCATCACCCAAGCCAACGCCGATGCCGCCGCGCTCGTCGCCCGCAACCGCGCCCTCGCCGAAGAACTCGTAAAGGGAATCGAAGGCCAAGACTATTTGGAGAAGAGTTAAGCTAGACACATGAAAATCTGTGCGCCCTTCGCAGGGATCGTCCGCTACGTTGTCAAAGCAGGAGACACCGTAGCCACAGGAGACACCTTGGCACTCGTCGAAACCGTCAAGCTCGAAGCACCCGTCGTCGCGCCGGGGCCGGGCGTGGTGGGCGAGCTGGCATTCGAGGACTTCGCAGACGTCATTGGTGGCGATGAGCTGCTGGAATTGGGGGAGAAGTGACCAGAATTATTTCCGGAGAGGCCCGCGGCCGCAAGATCAAAGTCCCACCAGAGGGCACCCGTCCAACTTCTGATCGTGCACGTGAGGGACTGTTTTCCTCCCTGCAAGTGCGCTTCGGCTTCGACGACGCCCACGTCCTTGACCTCTTCGCCGGCTCCGGTGCGCTCGGCCTCGAGGCAGCTTCCCGTGGCGCCGAAACCGTCGTGCTCGTGGATTCCTCCCGCGAAGCCTGCGAAATCATGCGTCACAACGCCGCGGTAGTGAAGCACCCGCGCGTCACCATCGTCGAGGCCAAGGCCTCCACCTACCTGGCCGGCGCGCCCCGCGAACACTTCGACATGGTACTCATCGACCCACCGTACGAGCTTGCCGACGAGTCCGTCGTCGAGATGCTGCACGCCCTCACGCCAGCGCTTGCCGACGGCGCAGCGGTAGTCGTGGAAAGGCACGTAGAATCGCCTGAAACGGCGTGGCCAGAATGGTTCGTGCCCACCACCCAAAAGCTGAAGAAGCGCACGTACGGTATTGCCCGCATGGACATGGCCGTTTTCCACAAGGAGCTCGTATGCGAGTAGCTTGCCCAGGATCCTTCGACCCCATCACGCTGGGGCACCTGAACATCATTGAGCGCAGCGCGTCGTTGTATGACGAGGTCGTAGTGTTGGTGACGTTCAACCCAAACAAGTCAGGCCTGTTTGAAGCTTCCGAGCGTGTGGAATTGATCCGCGAGGTCGTGGCCCATCTGCCAAACGTCAGCGTGGATTCCTGGTCGGGGCTGCTCGTCGATTACACCACCGCCCACGACATCCCCATACTGGTTAAGGGCTTGCGCTCCTCCCTCGACTACGAATACGAGTTGCCGATGGCGCAAATGAACAAGCGCCTGTCCGGGGTGGAAACGAACTTCCTGATGACCGACCCAGAGCTCGGATACATCTCATCCACGCTGTGCAAAGAAGTAGCCAAATACGGCGGCTCCTTGGAGGGGCTGCTGCCGGATCAAGTGACCACCGCGATCAAGGAGAAGCTGCGCGGGTAATGTAACAACCCGTGGAACTACTTCTCCTCATCCTGTTCATCGTCGCCCTCGGTTCCGGCTTACAACGTGTCGCCGGAATGGGTCTGGGACTCATCGCTGCTCCAATCCTCGCAATTGCGATGGGGCCGGTCCACGGCGTGATGGTGGTGAACGTGCTCGCGATGGTCAATGCCGCAATGACCGCGTACACCGTTCGCGAACATATCGACTGGAAACGCTGCCTCTACATCGGTTCGCCGATGGTGCTGGGCGCAATCGCTGGAGCGCTGCTGATCAAGCAAGTCTCCAACGCCTTGTTGCTGATTATCTTCGGCGCGTTGATCCTCGCTGCGTTGTTTATGGTGTCTGCACTCAAAGGGCGCATGCCGGAGCCATGTGGCCGCGTTCCGATGCTGGTCACTGGCGCAATCGGCGGCTTTACCAATACCCTCGCAGCCGTCGCCGGTCCCGTAATCACGGTGTACGCGCAAGCCGCTCGCTGGGAGCACCGCACCTTCGCAGCCACCTTGCAGCCATTGTTCGTGATCTCCGGCGGCATGTCATTCCTGGTGAAGTCCATCATGGGAGCCGGGGATATTTCCGGAACTTCACCATGGATATGGCCGGTGGGATTGCTCGGCATGTTCATCGGTATTTACCTCGGCACCCAATTGTCCAAGGTTATTTCTCGCGATAAGGCGCACAAGTTGGCGCTGTTGCTGGCAGCCGGTGGCGGTCTGTCTGCGCTGATTCGCGGCGCTATCGCATTGTAGAAACGCAAATTCTCCATATCCACATCGGAGCTTTAAAGAGGAAAACCCAAATGGATACGGAGATTCGACTTTTAACTGAAGTTGAGCGCCAGTGTTAGCGTGACTCCGGAAAAGATCAGCATTCCGAGACAGTTGATCCAGAAGCTTTGATTGAGTAACTTGGCCTTGAAGTGGGCGATAGATGCAGCGAGAAAATAGGCCACAATCCCGGTAGTAGCTGAAATACCTATTGTATTGTCCCATAGGCCAACTATCAGTCCTGTTACTGCCAAGATCTTGATGTAAATCAGTGCCCACCACCATTGCCGGGGGAATCGAACTCCATTGAGGCAGTCGGCAATAAAACGCATCGGTTTTACTGACATTGCTGCATCGGCGAGAAGTGCGATCGCAAGCGGAATGTATACAGGGTTCATCGCGCCTCCAATGTCCTCACTGCGATTGATATTCGGCTCTTGGCTTCCGTTGTGGAATACAGCCCCGCTGCCCAGCCGATGAGGATGCCCAGGTAGGCGTCGTAAAGAACGTCGCCGGAAGCCATGCCTTCTCGTTCCGCCATGTCGAGAAATAATGGCTTCAGTCGACTGAGTGTATCCGAGCTTTCGTTGATGAGTGCTGCGCAGTATGCACGGGAGAGCTCGTCGTGGTCGGTGAAAAATTCGAGAAAGGATTCAATACTCGAGGTGAGGCTCAATCCGGTGATTTCATTGTGAATTTCGCTGATCCAGTCCTCGACAACTCTGATCAGAAGAGATTGTTTCGAGCCGCATTTCATGACGGTTCCAACGCTGACGCCCGCTTGCTTGGCGATGTCTCTGATACTGGTTTCGGAAAAACCGTTGCTATCAAACAATTCGCGTGAAACTTCGAGAATCTTTGACTCTGTTTGCTGGCGTTGGTGTGCTCGAAGAGTTGGGTGAACGTGTTCAGTGAACATGTTCACTACTGTAGGTGGAGTTGCTCAGGATCGCAAGAAACACAAAATCTCCATATCCGCATGGGCAAATTCATAATGAAAACCCCCAGATGGATATGGAGATTAGACAGCATACTAAAGCAGGGAAGACAAGAACGCCTTTGTGCGGTCGTGCTTCGGGTTGTCCAACACTTCCGAAGGGGTGCCGGATTCCACAACGACGCCACCGTCCATGAAGACAATTTGGTCGGCTACTTCGCGGGCGAAGCCCATTTCGTGGGTGACGACCAGCATCGTCATGCCGTCAGCTGCCAGTTCACGCATGACGCGCAAAACTTCGCCGACGAGCTCTGGGTCTAAGGCGGACGTTGGCTCGTCGAAAAGCATGAGCTTTGGCTTCATGGCTACGGCGCGTGCGATGGCGACGCGCTGCTGCTGACCGCCGGAGAGCTGGACAGGATAGGCGTCTGCCTTGTGCTCCAGGCCGACCTTCTTGAGTAGATCCATGGCCAGTGCGCGAGCTTCGGCCTCGGGCATGCCCTTGACCAGGATTGGGGCCTCGATGATGTTCTCGATCACGGTGCGGTGCGGGAACAAGTTGAACTGCTGGAACACCATGCCGATGCCCTGGCGCTGCTTGGAGGCGTCTTTTTCGGAAATTTCGTAAAGTACGCCGTCCTTCTCGCGGTAGCCGATGAGCTCGCCGTCAACGTAGAGGCGCCCACCGGAGACCTTTTCCAGGTGGTTGACGCAGCGAAGGATGGTGGACTTGCCCGAGCCGGATGGGCCGATCAGGCAGGTGACGGAGCCACGGGGAACCTGGAGGTTAATGCCCTTGAGGACGCTGAGTTGCCCGAAGTTCTTGTAGATGTTCTGGGCGTCGATCATCAGATCAGTCATGTTCTTAGCGCTCCTCGGTGATTTCGACATTGCCAGGAAGCTTGCCTTCGGCGTCGGCAAGCGCTGCCAGCTGGCGGGCGGTGAGTTGGCGACGGGCGCCGCGGTCGTAGTACTTCTCGACGTAGGACTGGATCACCATCAGCAGGGAAGTGACGGCAAGATACCAGGTGGCGGCGACGAGCAGCATTGGCACTGGCTCGAAGAGCGCGTTGGAGATGTCCATGGCGCGGCCGTAAAGTTCGCCGGAGTAAGGGATGGCGACGACCAGCGAAGTGGTCTTGAGCAAGGAAATGAATTCGTTGCCGGTTGGTGGGACGATGATGCGCATCGCCTGAGGCAGGACGGTGCGGCGCATGGTCTGCCACCAGCTCATGCCGAGCGCCTTCGACGCTTCGATCTGGCCTTCCGGAACGGCCTGGATGCCGGCGCGGACGATTTCAGCCATGTAGGCGGCTTCGTTCAATCCGAGGCCGAGGACGGCGAGAAGGAATGCATTCTTGAATGCGTTTTCGAGGGAGATTTCAGTGAAACCAAGGTTCACGCTCGAGTAAATCGCGCCGATCAGACCCCAGAACACGAGCTGGACGTAAACCGGGGTGCCACGGAAAATCCACAGGTACAGCCAGGACACGCCACGCATGACTGGGTTAGGGGACATGCGCAAGACTGCGAGCAAGGCGCCGAGGGCAACGCCCATGAGCATCGACAAGACTGTGATGGCAAGGGTGTGCAATGCTGCGGTGGCGATGCGGGTATCGAACAAGTACTGGCGGTAGGTGTCCCAGCCGTAGGCGTCATTGCCTGCAGCGCTGATGACGAACCAGGCCGCAAGTGCTGCCAGGATGGCGGCAGCGACCCAACGGCCAGGGTGGCGAAGCGGCTTCGCCTGAATCATTTCTGGAGTGGTCATTGAATGAAGTCTTTCTATTCGCCGTTGAGGGTCGCTTGCGTCTTGAGGCCTTCGGTCACGCCCCAAGGCTTCAGAGTCTTGGCGTAGTCGCCGGTCTTGATGAGGTGCTGCAGGGCTGCTTGCAGTGCAGGGCCCAGGTCGGAGCCCTTTGGAACCGGCCAGCCGTAGTCAGCTGCGTCAAAGATCTCGCCGGTCTTTTCCAGTTTGCCGTCAGCGCGGGTGACAGCATAAGCGGTCACAGGGGAGTCAGCGGAAGCAGCGTCGGCACGGCCGAGTACGACGGCGGTGAAGGCCTGATCTGCTAGTTCGTAGGACAGCATCTTGATAGGTGGCTTGCCTTGGCTGACGCATTCTTCAGATCGAATCGCGACGTCGTCGGTTTCGGACACCGTGCCCTTTTGCACCGCGACAGTCAAGCCACAGGCATTGTTTGGGTCAATGTTGGCGCCAGGCTGCTGTGCCCACTGGATGCCCGCGCTGAGATAATTGACGAAGTCGTAATTCTTGCGTCGTTCCTCGTTGTCGGTAAAACCGGACGCGCCGAAGTCGAGGGTGCCACCGCTAATCGACGGCAAAATCAGGTTGAAGTCCTGCTCCTGCACGACGAGTTCGAGTCCCATGACAGCGGCTGCTGCGCGGGCAAGGTCTACGTCGATGCCGATGATTGTGCCGTCAGAATCTTTAAACTCCATTGGAGCGAACGGCGGGTTGGTGCCGATGGAAATGGTGCCACGCTGTTTGATGTGGTCAGGGACCATCGCTTCGATTTCCGGAACCGCAGCCGGTTTGATCTCTTCCCAGCCTTCCGGATTACCGGATTCGGTGTTGGTGACGCAGGCGGTCAGAGTTGTCGCCAGGGCTACCGTGGAGAGGAGCCCGGCCAGGCGACGCCTGAATACGTTCATAGATTGTCCTTGTGGGTGCCTATTCAGCGGTTCCATCGTCTGGTTGACGCAGCCTACTGAATAATTTGCATACCCTAGTAATATATGCAGATTTCTTCCGCTGGGCAAACTGTATTTTGCTTGTAGCATGTTTACGTGAAAATTGGTAGCCTCCCCGTTTGCCAGTGAAGTTGTGCCCCACTCACTACTGAGAGGATTGCAATTTTGAGTCCTTTCGGGCCGACTGTTGCAGCTCAGCCGCCTCGGGTGTTTTCGTCTGAGGAGAAGCGGTTTCATGTGGCAATGTATTACTCGCTGAAGCATAGTCAGCGGGGGCAGTACATCCGCGATTTGGGTATTAGTCCCAACACAATCTACAAGTGGCGGGATCAGATGATCGCTGGTGACATCGACACCGGGCTCAGGCCGCGTCAGACTGTAGTTATGAGCACCGATGAAGCCAATGACATCAAGCGTCTGTTGAAAGAAAACGCTGAGTTGAAAAAGCAGAACGAGGCGCTACGCCGGCGAGCCCATGCTAACCAGGAGGCTGCTGAAGCTTTGGGAAAAGCTATCGCCACCTTGCAAAGCCTTTCCGAGGACTAATGCGAGGTGGCCGACGCCTTGCCCCTGGTGACATGGCGGCACACAGTGATTTCCTTGCTTGTGATACGTCGTTGATCAACGAGCTCATTGACGTAGGCCTGTCGCAACGGCGCGCGTTGCAGCTTGCTGGGTGCGCGAAAACAACATGGCGTTATCGCCACCACCCACGCAGGTGCATGTCGCAGCAGACGCGATCAGCAGATCGGCGGAAGATCGATCAGCAAGACACCGCTGCCATCGGCGAGCTCATTGAAGAAGGGATTGTCGAGGGAAGTCGGTGCACCGGGTCTTCTATGACCATCTTGATGGGCCGGATGAGTTGTTGGCATCTTTGCGTACGTTTTATCGGATCGCGAAGCAGCAAACCATGAGGCCATGTGCACGAGGCGTTAGATCCTGTAGTCCCCGGCCTATCCCGCAGGTCAGTGCCACTGGCCCTGGGCAGGTGTTGTGTTGGGATATTACGTGGTTGCCACAAAGCTATTTCGGTAAAGGGCTGCACCTGTACACGGTGTTGGATCTATATTCCCGAAAAATCGTGGCATGGACCATCCAGCATGTTCAAAAACAACAACTCGCCAATGCCCTGATCGCAAAAGCTATTGATGATCTTGGCAAGTCAGGCAAGAAAGTCCAGGTTGTTCATACCGACAATGGCAAGGTCATGACCAGCAACACCATGAAGGACCTCCTGGCCTACCGAGGCGTGTCATTGTCGTTAATCAGGCCGAATGTGTCTAACGACAATGCATTTGAAGAGGCCTCGCACCGCACGATCAAGCATCACCGGTGGGCGCGCGAGGTGTACCCGACGATGGACGACGCTGTCGCCACAATCGGAAACATCATCAACGAATACAACTTCAAGGACCGCCACCGAGGCCTCAATGGGTTCACACCCCAGCAAGTCTTTGATGGATCCTGGGAAGAAATCCTTGATACCAGAGTGAGCAAATACGCACCCTACTACGCCAAGCACCCAGAACGTCGACCATCGAAATACGGACTATGCCCACCACCACACACAGTAGGAATCAACATCGGCAAACAACCCGCCACTACACTAGAACCCAGACATCTGCACCAACTGGCCGATGTCTCTTAAGACCCATCAACGGGTCACAACTCTTTGGCAACCACCGCTTTGGTGAATTTGCACGGAAAGTTTCTACGGTGGTGTCATGCGCAACGAGGGCACTCGGCGGAAGATAGCTGTCCTTCACCTGGAATTTCAGAGTTTTGGTGGTGCAAATGAGACTACACGCTCCGAAATAGCAGAATCGATGCACAACTCGAATACTATTGAGAACTTTACCCTGACTCTACAAGACATGGAAGACATCTTCGTCGGCTTCACCGTCAAGGGCCATACCCTGCGGGAAGTGTATGAAGCAAATGATCCGGCAGGGGCACAAAACGATTGCTCACCACGCGGGAAGAACTAAGCGTTCTACTCATTCTTTCCCTGCGCGGCCTACTGCTGCGGGGCATAAACGATGATTGGGCGGGGCGTTCTTCGACGCCGGGGTGAACCAGTGCGAGTCGGGTCCCACATGGGTGTCAACCCCATGTTCATCGATAAACTCATGTCTGATCTTGTCCAACGATACCTAGAATCGGACCGACACTTTATTGAAGACACTGCATGATTTCATGCTAAATTTGAACTGAGACACCCGCCCGAAAAGTTGCGTCACACTCTTGCTGGCGACGATCTTGAAGGCATGCTGCACGACGTCGCCCCTTGGGGCATCTCATTGGATAAAGATCCAAGCCACGGGGAAGATTTCGCGTGCCCAAGGGACAAGTATTAGGACTGCAGCTTTGTGCATTCTTTCGGTTCTTGGCTTCAGAATCTGCCTTGTATGACGTTCAAGCAGGACATTTTGGAAGTCTTTCACATGTTTGAAGTGGCCGCGTCCATTCCTGTGTTAGGAAAACGTGGTAACGGAATATGTCTGAAATTTATCTCTGGGCCATGGCAGAGCAAAACATTCAGTATCGAAGTATCGTCAGAGTGCCTTTTGGTGTAGGCGCTTTGGGGATACTTGTCTCAAGTGATGTTCCTTTTGGCCTTCAGTTGATTCCAGCCAAAATTACCTTTCCACCTTGGCGATTTCTTTTTATTCAATTCGTTCAGGATTTATCTGCGGAGGGCTACGAGATCGCTAAGAAGAGCCTTTGAATCAAAAAGTTCGAACCCTTCCTGACCAGGTGCTCCTTTTTTCATCGAGCCAAGGGTTATGAAAACAATGTTTGATTTTTCATGAGGGTGGGACATCCCCACTTTGCCATGTTTTCAGCAATTCGGGCCGATGGATTCGCAATGCGGTGTCCGCTAAGCCCAGACTTTCCGCCTAGGTATCATTTATAAATTGGGTAGTGAAGGCTATCCCCCAATAGATGTGGCCGAGATTATAAGTGGCAAAAACTCGCATGCAAAGTAATGTGGGAAAGTCTCGCCGTTCGAAACTAGAGGCATAATGGCACTAAAATTGAAAGTGCAAGCTTTGTAGCAGTTCGAAGAGGTCGCAAGAAAATTGTGGGTTGGTCCGGCCCTATGAACCGCCGATGAAACTTACTACCTTTTGATATTATTGAATAATTTTGGAATCTAGGCGTACCAGGGCGAGGGTCTCCTAGCTAATTCCTTTTAAGTAAAACCTACAGGGAGTGTCCGGTGAGAACAATACGCATACACGGTGACAATGTCGTTGAATGTGAACGGGTCTTGACCTTTATGAGCGATTTTGAGGATCCATCGGCTCGAAAGGTATCGTACGCCTCCAACTCGGTGATTGAGATTAAAACAAATATTATGATTAATGACTTCATCGAGGAGGTCAGATTTCAGCTTTTTCCCGGATTCAATAAGTCCAAACGTGCTCGCTGGAATGTTGATGTATTCGACCAACTACGCCAGGAAGGCAGCATTCTTGATGAAACGCCGGACGCTCTAATCACAATTCTTGATGAGAGTGAAGACACTGAAGAAATACTCTGCGGACTGGAGTTTTGCTCGGCTCTTCAAGCCGGAAACCAAGCGTGGCAAAGATCGGGGCGAGCCTTTTCCATCATGCGGGCCGGATGTCCTTACCTCTACATAGTCGACTTCGTAAAATATGAACTCGATTCAATGCGGAATCGCAAAGCTCTGCGCATGCCAAATCCGCTCGTCCCATTCTCATACACACAAGCAGCCAAAGACTCCGATGTCTTTGTAGCGCAAGTTTTTGTACGAGCTGAAGAATTCAATCCAGACGACCCTTCGCTTAGAGATTTTGATGAATCAATCTTTGGCCATGTGGAGTTAGGGGAGTATCTTGCGAACCTCGTCACTGGCCATGAAACTGAGGACCAAGAGAATCGCTTGAAGGAGAAGAACATAAAGGCAGTGAACTTCTTTGCGAAGAAGACTCGGAAAGGATCGGGATTTAGCGTAGAAGATTGGGAATTTATTAGCGAAAATCATGTGTCAATCGTTGAACAAGCAATTCTTCAGAAACTACCTTGGGCGAAAAAGGTCGCCCAGAAAAGTCTTTCGAAAAAGACAAAGAAAATGATCGAGATTTGCTCGAATTTTGCGGTCGGCCTTGGGGCCACAAACCTCCCATTTGCGTTGGTCCCTGAAGATCAAGTCGAGTCTTTTCTAAAGAAACTGGAGAGAGAAGGAATCGCCCGAAGAGATGTTCTTTCAGAATCGATAGACACGACTTCAGATTTGGTTATCTGTCTGGTAAAGGGATTTAAGCCGCGGGGTGATGACGCTCGACCGGATCGAGGGGTGCTTCCTTTAATTGCTATGTTGCTTGGCGAGAATTTCAATATTCTTACGTACATTTACGGCCCGATTACAGAGAAGCGGTTTTTTGATCTAAGAAACAATCCTAAATCGGTAGCTGCTGAAAGTGGTTTTTGGAAAGTCTTCCTGAGCCTTAGTAACGCTATTATCATCGATTCTCCTGAAGTTGGGAACCCTAACCGATATTTGCAAGGTATTGTGGGATCCCGAGAACTCAAGAATATGTACCTTTCGAAGGGCTCGGACGATAGAGTTTCTTTTCCCGCGGTAAGTATTGACGCTCAGTCTATTCACGAGGACGATGTGGATGCGGTTCTCCATGTTGCTTTTTCGAACTTGCCAGAAATTTCGAGATTTGAGGGGTTATGTAACCCTCCTGGCGGGGACTGGTCTGGTCTATCTCTCCGAGTGGATGACCTTGAAAGTCGTTGGCTGTCATTGCCGCGTGTCAGTGCCCAGGTCCAAGGGAAACGTCCAGACCATGTTGTTCAGCTATTCCCAGAGGATGGAGCCCCATTCATTCTTTCGGTCGAATCCAAGGATCGCTCCAAAGACCTCGAGCCCAACGTTGGTAACAGTCTCGTGAGGTACATCGTACATCTGGTGCAGTATCTGCCGAGTGCTTCTCGTCTTGGTTCAGGAGACTGGGCTATCGCCAAGGACCTAGCTGCAATTAACTCAGAGTCGATTGTTTCCGGAGCTGCCTATATTGCATCGAATACTGACGATTTACACTTGCTTGGAACGAAGACTCAGTGTGATGTTTTCTTCGCCTTATCCTATCAACAAGACGAATGGCTCGTTGAAGTGAGAAACCGCTCAGCGAAGGCGGAGCAATTCGAAGCGCTAAAACTTCTATTTGAGTCTACAGACAAAATTGAAGGTATCAGCGTAAAGTTTCAGTGAATATGCCTGGATCGACATCATAGTTGAGAAAAAGGGATTCGTAAACGGGCTCCACTTCTTTGTCGATTACTCTCCGGAAAGTCGAGTGTCCTGACTTTAACAAGAGTTTTGTCTTGTAAAGCTCAGACGGAAGGCTGTGGTCGTATTCTTTTTCCCCTCGACTTCCGTCAAACGAAAGAGCCCAATGGATGCCTTTGCTATTGAGCGAATCTAAGTAGGAGAAGAATTCAGAATAATCAATCGTGGGCTGCTTGAAATACCGGCCGACAGTGTTCATATAGGGCGGGTCTAGATAAATGAAGTCGCCTGTTGTTGCGGATTCAGTTGTTTCTCGATAGTCGCCGTGCAAAAACGACATTTTTGCAAGTCGTAAACTCCAATCAACTAAAATATGTCGAAGCGTATTAGGATTAATACCGGGGCGCGACAAATGGAACGAGTTATTGAACTCGCCCGCGCTGTTAAAACGAATGAGCCCATTTACGCAAGTTCTCGACAGGAAGAGCAATGCACGAGGATCACCAGTTCGGTTGAAATAGTCTCTCACAACATAGAAGTGGTCAGGTTTGTTGGTTTGCAGCACAGTCCAATGCTCTTCGTAGTAGTCTGCTGCAGCTTCCGGAGAACTCAGAATCAAGTTCCAGAGCTCGATCAGCGGCTTTGAAAGGTCACCGGCCACCCCATATTCGGGAGATATTGCGTATGCAACTGAGGCCCCACCCACAAATGGCTCGAAATAAGTCTTGAATGAAGGGGCGCATTTCGCGATGAAGTGAGCTTGGCTCCGTTTGCTTCCGCTCCACTTAATGGCTGGTCTAATCGTGCTCATTGCAAGTCTCCCCATCGGTGAGATCTTCTGGATCAATTTTTAGCGTTTCGGCAATATGCAATAGGCTTGTCTGGTAGGGAGACTCTCCATTTAGCAGCTTATATAGCTTTGGCCGAGATACCCCAGAGCGGTTGCTTAGCTCGGTAATCGATCGGATACCGATTTCAGCCATCGCGACCCGAATTTTCTTGCCTGAGACCTGTCTACGCATCGAAGACCGCCAACCGTGATAGATCTAACTCAGTTTGAGGTGTCTTTAGGCGAAGTTTCGCGAGATCCACAAACTTGGATTCAATCTCAATTCCGATATAGTTGCGTCCCAGTTCCATAGCCGCCAAGCACTCACTTCCTGATCCGGCGAAAGGGGTGAGTATTAAATCTCCCTGTTTGGAAGTGAGTTGGATCATTCTTTTCAGTAGGCGAAGTGGTTTTTGGGTGGGGTGCTTGCCAAATTCTATTTCGCGCCGTTCTTTATTGTTGGGAATGTCCCAAACAGTCCTCATTTGCTTCTCAGGTGTCTTGAGGCGGTCGTAAGAATAATCGCCAAATTTGGATTCTTCGTAATTGAAGTAGTATTTGCGGTCTCCTCCCTTATGTGGGTGAGACCAAAGTATAGTCTCGTGGCTTGCGGTAAGACGCCGGCCAGACAGATTGGGAAATGCATTCCGCTTGTACCAAACTACTTCATTGATGATTTCGATATCAAGGATTTGGCAAATGAAATTGACTAATCCTATATTGTGGTATGAGCCAAATGTCCAAATAGAACCTGTTGGTTTCGTGATTCTTTTTACTTCAGCTAGCCATAAACTTGTAAATTTGAAATATTCCACAATGTCCAAATTGTCCCAATCTTCCATTACCTTATTCCAGTTTCCTCCCATTCCGGGAAGGTGTGCGGAATTGTCCCATTTCCAGGCGGTGCCTTTGGAAAGATTGTAAGGCGGGTCTGCGATTACTAGGTCCACTGAATTGTCTGGCATTTTCTGCATTACTGAAATGCAATCGCCATGGATTATTGAATTTAGAGGTATATCCATAGGGTAAAGTGTATCTCAGGAATGACAAAATGTCAAAGGAGACTTACGGGAGTGGGGTTGTGTGCCTTAAGGGTGGTTAAATATTGGATAATGGGGTTAACTATGGCGAATATGTTCTGGGCTGAATTGCTAACTATTGGGTTAAATTTTGGCATGGGAGTTGGGGCTTTGTCGGTTATGCTGCAACTCAAGGGTAAACACTAAATAACTCATCTTTGAAGAATGAGCAGGGCTGCGGGATGTATCGTTGGCTCTACTTCGAGACTCCCGGCAGGTGGGGTGGCGCTCAATTGTGATGGGGTTTTGAGGGTTGCCGGGTCAAAACTTAGGCAATCGAGGCAAAGATTAGCGGCAGCCGTCTCCATGTTCCTAAAACCCTGGTCCCGAGGTGGACATCTCCCTAAAACGACCCTCCGTCTTCGCCTAAGTGATCAACAAAACTCACCGAGCTTGCAAACGATAAACCGTCCCTACCTGTGGTAGTGCCGGTCTAGCTGTGGTCTGGAGAATCTTGCGCCTATCTGTGCCCCAGGTGAGACTCGAACTCACACTGCACGGGTTTTGAATCCGTTTCCTCTGCCAATTGGGATACTGGGGCGCGTCACAAAATATTAGCCCATGCGAAGCAGGGAAATAAAATCGCCTAGACTTGGGTGCCATGAAGTTGATGTTGATCGATGGTCATTCCATGGCGTTTCGTGCGTTTTACGCCCTTCCGGCGGAGAATTTCGCCACGTCAGGCGGGCAACACACGAACGCGGTGTATGGCTTTTTGTCCATGCTCGCCACGCTGCTAGCAGAGGAAAAGCCCGATCACATCGCCGTCGCTTTCGACGTTGGACGCCAGACATTCCGTTCGGAGATGTTCCCAGAGTACAAGGCGCAGCGCGAGGCGGCCCCGGAGGAGTTCCGTGGCCAGGTCGAGCTGATCGAGGATGCGCTGAATAAGCTGGGCATCACCACGATCCGTAAGGAAAACTACGAGGCTGACGACATCATCGCCACGCTCGCCACCGCCGCGAAACCGCTCGGTTTTGAGACCTTCATCGTCACCGGCGATCGCGATTCGTTCCAGCTGATCAACGACACCACCACTGTCCTGTACCCGATGCGTGGCGTCTCCACGCTCCATCGTTTCACCCCAGAGGCGGTGGAGGAGAAGTACAAGCTCACCCCGGCCCAGTACCCGGAGTTCGCTGCCCTGCGTGGCGACCCTTCTGACAACCTCCCGAACGTCCCGGGCGTCGGCGAAAAGACGGCCGCGAAGTGGATCCAGCAGTACCACACCATCGACAACCTGGTCGAGCACGCCGATGAGATCAAGGGCAAGGCCGGCGACGCCTTCCGCGAACGCATCGAGCAAGTCAAGATGAACCGCACCCTCACGGAAATGGTGCGCGACCTCGAACTTCCAGTCAGCCCCGACCAGCTGGATTTCAAACCAGTCAACGTCGCTGAGATCGCTGAGAAGTTCGACGAACTCGAATTCGGTACGAACTTGCGCGAACGCATCCTGAGCGTGGTCAATGCAGAAGTAATAGAAGTGCCACAAGAAGTGGCGGAACTGGTCGTCGATAAGGCGCGCGTGAGTGAATGGTTGCCGCGAGGGCCGCTCGCCGTCGCTGTTGCTGACCGCATCGCGCTTGTCGACGAGCATCGCCACGCTCTCCTCGTTGACCTCGCGGAGCTCGACGAGGACGACGACCGCGCCTTAGCAGCGTGGCTGAAATCCGAGGAGCCGAAGTTCTTCCATGACGCGAAGGCTGCCTGGCACTTCTTCCATGAGCGTGGCTATGAGCTAAATGGCATCACGCATGACACCGCCATCGCCGCTTACCTGGTCCGCCCTGGTCAGCGCACCTACGAGCTTGCTGATGTGTACCAGCGTCACCTGAAGAAGCAGCTGGCAGCCGGATCGGAGCAGCTCAGCCTGCTTTCCGACAACACCGAACTCGCCGACCACGCAGCCGCGATCTGGGAGTTGGCAGAGGCGCTGACCAAGGAGCTCCATGCCATCGAGTCCTACGAGCTGTACGCATCGCTCGAACTTCCGCTGGTTTCCGTGCTGGCACGCATGGAGGCGGCCGGAATTGCAGTATCCATCGAGGCACTTGAAGAACAGCGCGACACCTTCATCGAGATGGTTGCCGATGAGGAGGCCGCCGCCCGCGAGCTCGCCGGCGACCCAACCCTAAACCTGTCCTCGCCGAAGCAGCTGCAGGTCGTGCTGTTTGAAACCCTCGGCATGCCGAAGACCAAGAAGACGAAGACGGGCTATTCGACGGCTGCGAAAGAAATCGAGACGCTGGCTGTCAACCACCCGCACCCATTCCTGGATCACCTGCTCGCGCACCGTGAATACCAAAAGATGAAGACCACCCTCGACGGCCTCATCAAGTCTGTTGGTTCCGATGGGCGGATCCACACGACGTTCAACCAGACCGTCGCTTCCACGGGTCGCCTTTCTTCGACCGAGCCGAACTTGCAGAACATCCCGGTCCGCACCCCCGCAGGTCGCCGCATCCGCGCCGCCTTCACCGTCGGCCGAGGCTACGAGTGCCTGCTGACCGCCGACTATTCGCAGATCGAAATGCGCGTCATGGCGCACCTGTCCGAAGACCCAGGCCTCATCGAGGCTTACCGGGAAGGGGAGGACCTGCACAACTACGTCGGCTCCCGCGTCTTCGATGTCCCCGTCTCCGAGGTCACCCCGGAACTGCGCCGCCGCGTCAAGGCCATGTCCTATGGCCTCGTCTACGGCCTCTCCGCCTTCGGCCTTGCCGGTCAGCTCGACATTTCCGCAGGCGAAGCCAAGAAGATCATGGATGCCTACTTCGAGCGCTTCGGCGGTGTGCGCCGCTACCTCTCATCGGTAGTTGAGCAGGCCCGCAAGGACGGCTACACCGCAACCCTGTTCGGTCGTCGTCGCTACCTGCCCGAGCTGCTGTCCGACAACCGCGTCGCCCGCGAAAACGCCGAGCGTGCGGCGCTTAACGCGCCAATCCAGGGCACAGCTGCGGACATCATCAAGGTGGCCATGCTGCGCGTCGCTTCGGCGCTGTCCGGCCTTCAGTCGCGCATGCTGCTGCAGGTCCACGATGAACTCGTCGTCGAAGTTGCACCCGGCGAACTCGAGCAGGTGAAGGAAATCGTGGAGCGGGAAATGAACGCCGCCATTGAATTGTCCGTCCCGCTCGAAGTATCCGCAGGTATCGGCAAGAATTGGGATGACGCTGCGCACTAGCCCAATTCGTTCTAGATTGATAGGGAACTAACCACCTGTCACGGGAGAACGCAATGGGTGCATGGGGAGCAAAGCCCTGGGAAAACGACCACGCTGCCGACTGGTTCCACGCAGTATTCGAAGGTATCGACATCGACGCCCACATCGACCACGCCTTCGAATGCTACGACAACTATGAAGAAATCCGGGCAGCGTGCTACCTCCTCGAAGTCCTCGGCGTGCCCTACATCTGGCCCGGCAAACTCGACCGACTCCAAGAACACATCGACACCGGCATCGACCTGCTCACCCAAATGATCGCGCCCGACTCCGACTTCCTCGAACTCTGGGACAACGACCCCCGCCTCATCGACGAAATCAAAGAGCAAATCGAGGCGCTACACGCCTAGCTTCGCGACGAAAATCGCCGTGCCCGGGAACACCCTTCCCCTCATCGGCGACCATTGTCCCCAATTTTCATTAAGATCCTCCGGCCACTCGGGCTCAATCAGGTCCTCAATCGTGAAACCTGCCTGCCGAAGCTCCCGAATCCGATCACCCATCGTCCGATGCTGTTCGGCGTACGTCACCGTGGAGCCATCTCTCTCGATGTAGCCGGAGCGGTCGAAGTAGCTGAACACCACGTCAAAGCTTTCCGGATCATCGGCGAAAATCCACCGCATTGGGTGATTGATCGACATGACGAATCGGCCGCCCGGCTTCAGAACGCGAGCTGCCTCCTGCAAGACAGTCAAAGAGGATTCGACGAAGGGGATGGCGCCGAAGGCGGAGAAGACGATGTCGAACGCCCCATCGGCAAATGGCATCGATAGGGCGTCGGCTTGGACTAGAGGTCCGGCGCCTCGCTTGAGCATCCCCATCGAGAGGTCGAATCCAACAGCCAAGTCTGCCTTCCCTTGTAACCACTGGGTGCAGGGCGCGGATCCGCAGCCAATTTCGAGTACTTTTTTGCCGATGACGTCGCCAAGCAAATGCGCGTCCTTTTCGTGCAGCATTTCCGGGCACCAATAGAACGATGACAGGTATCGTTTGTGCGACTCGTGGTACCGATGGGCGTCTTGATCCCACCACGCGCGGTTTGCCTCAGAAAAACTGCTTGACATTATTCACATCCTATTTGATTCTGCAGGTAAAACGGGCTAATGTTTTTGGAGCGTGTCAGCATAAGCGTGTGGTTCTTGCTCTATAGGAAAGCTTGTGACCCTCGTTCTTGCAGTTCAGGCGCGCAAATCCCTGTCCATTTTCGATTTCCTATAAGCTTTCGGAGCTATTAACACATGCCCAACCACAACGTTCCTCAGGTAGCCATCAACGACATCGGCACCGCTGAGGATTTCCTCGCAGCGATCGACGCAACCATCAAGTACTTCAACGATGGCGACATTGTTGAGGGTACCGTCGTCAAGGTCGATCACGACGAGGTACTGCTCGATATCGGATACAAGACCGAAGGTGTCATCCCATCCCGCGAGCTGTCCATCAAGCACGACGTTGACCCAGACGAGGTTGTCCAGGTCGGCGACCAGATCGACGCTCTCGTCCTCACCAAGGAGGACAAGGAAGGCCGTCTGATCCTGTCCAAGAAGCGCGCACAGTACGAGCGTGCATGGGGCGCCATCGAGGAGCTCAAGGAAAAGGACGAGCCAGTCACCGGTACCGTTATCGAGGTTGTCAAGGGCGGCCTGATCCTGGACATCGGTCTGCGCGGCTTCCTGCCAGCTTCCCTCGTCGAAATGCGTCGCGTTCGCGACCTCGACCCATACATCGGCCAGCAGATCGAAGCTAAGATCATCGAGCTGGACAAGCACCGCAACAACGTGGTTCTTTCCCGCCGTGCATGGCTCGAGCAGACCCAGTCTGAGGTCCGCTCCGAGTTCCTCGCACAGCTGCAGAAGGGCCAGGTCCGCAAGGGTGTCGTTTCCTCCATCGTCAACTTCGGCGCATTCGTCGATCTCGGCGGTGTCGACGGCCTCGTTCACGTTTCCGAGCTGTCCTGGAAGCACATCGACCACCCATCCGAGGTTGTCTCCGTTGGCGACGAAGTCACCGTCGAGGTCATCGACGTTGTACTCGAGCGCGAGCGCGTCTCCCTGTCCCTGAAGGCTACCCAGGAAGATCCATGGCGCGTCTTCGCACGCACCCACGCTGTGGGCCAGATCGTGCCTGGTAAGGTCACCAAGCTCGTTCCATTCGGTGCGTTCGTTCGCGTCGAAGAGGGCATCGAGGGCCTCGTCCACATCTCCGAGCTGGCTGAGCGCCACGTCGAGGTTCCAGACCAGGTCGTCAACGTTGGCGACGAAGCAATGGTCAAGGTCATCGACATCGACCTCGAGCGTCGTCGTATCTCCCTCTCCCTCAAGCAGGCTGACGAAGACTACACCGAAGAGTTCGACCCATCCAAGTACGGCATGGCTGACTCCTACGACGAGCAGGGCAACTACATCTTCCCTGAGGGCTTCGACCCAGAGACCAACGAATGGCTCGAAGGCTTCGAAGAGCAGCGTGCAGAGTGGGAGGCTCGCTACGCAGAGTCCGAGCGTCGCCACCAGCTGCACACCGTTCAGATCGAGAAGAACCGCGCCGCTGCCGCTGAGGCTGCAGAGGCCGCACCTGCAAACTACTCCTCCGAAGCTGCTGCCGAAGAAGCACCAGCCGCAGAAGAGACCGCAGGCTCCCTCGCATCCGACGAGCAGCTCGCAGCACTCCGCGAAAAGCTCGCAGGCAACTAGTCTGTAGCCCAATAGCCCGGTTCCCCGATGGGAGCCGGGCTATTGTTGTTTACATGCTTATCGGACTCACCGGAGGCATCGGCTCCGGCAAATCAACCGTCGCCGGCCTCCTCCGCGACCGCGGCTTCACCATCATCGACGCCGATGCCATCGCGCGCGACATCGTCGAACCCGGCCAACCCGCCCTCATCGAGCTTTGCGACGCCTTCGGCCCCGAAATCATGGACGGGGAGAGACTCGATCGGAAGAAACTGGCACAGCTCGCTTTCGCCTCCCCATCGGCAACTGAAAAGCTCAATTCAATCATGCACCCGCGAATCAGGCAGGAGACAGATCGTCGTATCAAGGAAGCACCGGGCGACGTAGTGTACGACATGCCATTGCTGGTTGATTTGGGACTTCACAAGGACATGGACTTGGTGGTCGTCGTAAGCGCTGACACCGAGACAAGGGTAAAACGACTCATCGAACGTGGAATTGTGGAAACTGACGCTCGAAAGCGAATGGCGGCGCAAATTTCAGATGAACAGCGTGAAGCGGTTGCCGATGTAATCATCGACAACAATGGTGGCCTCGAGGACCTAACTTCTCAGGTCGATGCTTTGGTGGAAAGGATTCGGAATGCTTGATGCCTTAGTGGGAACGTGGTCGGGGCCGGGGCGTGGCGTCTATCCGACCATCGTCGATTTCGAGTACGAAGAAACCATCGAGTTTTCCCGCGTCCCGGGTAAGCCGTTCTTGGTGTATGTGCAAAAGACGAAGGGGGCTAATGGCCCGATGCACACGGAAATGGGTTTCCTGCGTCCGATTGCCGATGGGAAGGTCGAGTTCGTCATCGCACAGCCGACAGGACAAACTGAAATTCTCGATGGGGAGGTTTCCGGCTCCTCGATGGCGTTTGATGCCTCGAATGTCCAGAATTCCACCACCGCAAAGCAAGTGGACGCGACGAAGCGAGTGTATGCCCTGGAGGGGGATACACTTCGCACGGAGTTCTTTATGGCTGCGGTGGGTCAGCCGATGCAGCGGCATTTGTCGAGCGTCTTGACGCGTAGTAGTCGTATGTGAGTCCGCGCCAGCCGGAGGTGAGTAGGTCGTTTCCGGAGTATCTGATGGGGTCGCCGTGTCTTCGTTGGTGTCCGGGGTATCCGCCGTTGCCACGGACTATTCGGCCGTGGTTGGCTTTGTCGTTCATGCCGTTGTGGATGGCGCATAGTGGTGTGAGGTTCTCCCAGGAGGTTTCGCCTCCGTTTGCGTAGGCGTCGATGTGGTGGGATTGGCATTCGCCGGCGACACGGTGGCAGCCGGGCCAAGAGCAGACGAGTGTTTCGAGGCTGGCGATCATGCGGTGCTCGCCCGTCGAGAAGCGGGTGTCTTGGATGCGTGCGACGGTGACTGTCTGGGCGATGCCATCGGCGTCGAGGGCGGTTTGAAGCGCCCAGCCGGTGCCGTCGAGTTGGGCTTCGAGGAGTTCTTCTGGCCGGACGCGCGCCCCATCGGCAGTTACGAGGTAACCTCGGTCCCAAATGAGGGAGGGATCTGCTGGCAGCAGTAGGACTGGCTTGTAGGTCGTCGAGTGTTCATTCGCCGATGAGAGTAGCTGGCGCTTGAACCACATGTCGAGCGCCTGTCCGTAGGTCAGTTCTTCTCGATGGGCGTCGATGAAGGGGCGCGCCATTTCGCGCACCTGCGCCCATTCGTTGTCGGTGAGGTGGAAGGTGACGCGGCGTCGGCCCCAAAAGTCTGGTCGCTTTGCGACGCCCACTGTCCCGCGGGGCGGTTTCGGCTTGCCGAATTCGTGGATGGCGGCTCGGAGGTGGTCTTCGGCTTCGTCGTAGGAGCAGTGGCGCACGGATTCGAGGAGGGCGGGGATGGCGTCCGGCTGCATTTTCTTCGCCCATCGGGAAACGAGGATGAGGGTGTGGACGGGGATGCCCTCGGCAAGGCAGGCATGCTCCTGGAGTCGCTTGTGGGCTTGTAGGAGGGTGCGGATGTAGGCCTCGGAGAGGCCGGATTGTGCTGCGAGGTCCGAGACGCCGTTGAGGCGGGCCAGGCGGGCGCAGTCGTCGAGGATGGCGAAGCCTGGGGCGTGTGCGGCGGCGAATTCGGAGAACATGGCTTGCAAGGTAGCCGAGAATGCGGGGGATTAGGCGTCGATAAGCGGGCGGCTTGTGGATAAGTTGCGTTATCCACAGAATGTAGGCTTGGGGCATGGCATTTCCAGCAGAGCACCCGTTGATTCCGGTATCATCTCACCGCCCTCAGGATATTGAGCGTTCCGATGGGAAGTTTGAGGTCATTTCGGAGTTCAAGCCGAGCGGTGACCAGCCGGCGGCGATTGCGGAATTGGCGGAGCGGCTTAATCGCGGGGAGCGCGATGTGGTGCTGATGGGTGCCACGGGTACGGGTAAGTCGGCGACGGCGGCGTGGCTCATCGAGAAGATGCAGCGACCGACGCTGGTGATGGCGCCGAATAAGACGCTGGCGGCGCAGCTGGCGAATGAGCTGAGGCAGCTGCTGCCGAATAATGCGGTGGAATACTTCGTGAGTTATTACGACTACTACCAGCCGGAGGCGTATATAGCGTCGAGTGATACGTACATCGAGAAGGATTCGTCGATTAATGAGGACGTGGAGCGGCTGCGTCACGCGGCGACGTCGAGCCTGCTGAGTCGTCGCGATGTGGTGGTGGTGAGCTCGGTGTCTTGTATTTATGGCCTGGGCACGCCTCAGTCGTACCTGGATAGGTCGGTTTTTCTGCGGGTGAATGAGGAAGTCGAGCGGGACAAGTTCCTGCGCCTGCTGGTGGACATTCAGTACGCCCGCAA
This sequence comes from Corynebacterium sp. H130, assembly GCF_037572395.1. NCBI lineage: Bacteria > Bacillati > Actinomycetota > Actinomycetes > Mycobacteriales > Corynebacteriaceae > Corynebacterium > Corynebacterium sp. H130. The sequence goes on from NZ_JBBHLA010000005.1 coordinate 243,837, forward strand.
CGACGTCGCCTTTACGCGTGGCACGTTCCGCGTGAAGGGCGACACCGTGGACATCATTCCGGCGTACGAAGAACTGGCCGTGCGCGTGGAATTCTTCGGCGATGAGATCGACGCCCTGTACTACATCCACCCGCTAACGGGCGACGTGATTCGCCAGGTAGACGAACTGCGCATCTTCCCGGCGACCCACTATGTGGCGGGGCCGGAGCGGATGGAGAAGGCGATCGAGGCGATCAAGGAGGAGCTCGAGGAGCGGCTGCAGGATTTTGAAAACCGAGGCAAGCTGCTGGAGGCGCAGCGCCTGCGCATGCGCACCGAATACGACATCGAGATGATCCAGCAAGTTGGCTTTACCAGTGGCATCGAGAACTATTCCCGCCACATCGACGGGCGCGAGGCAGGCTCCGCCCCGGCTACCTTGATTGATTACTTCCCGGAAGATTTCCTCACCATCATCGACGAATCCCACGTCACCGTCCCACAGATCGGCGCGATGTTCGAGGGTGATGCGAGCCGTAAGCGGAACTTGGTCGAATTCGGATTCCGCCTCCCGAGCGCCTTGGACAACAGACCTCTCACTTGGGAGGAGTTCGATGAGCGCAAGGGCCAGTGCGTGTACCTGTCGGCCACCCCGGGCAAGTATGAGATGGCGGCTACGGGCGGCGAGTTCGTGGAGCAGGTGATCCGCCCGACGGGCCTGGTGGATCCGCAGATCAAGGTCAAGCCTACGAAGGGGCAGATCGATGACCTGATCCACGAAATTCGCCTGCGAACGGAAAAGAACGAGCGCGTCTTGGTTACCACGCTGACTAAGAAGATGGCCGAGGATCTGACGGAATACCTGCTGGAAAACGGCGTGAAGGTGCGCTACCTGCACTCGGATATCGACACCTTGCAGCGCGTCGAATTGCTGCGCCAGCTCCGCCTGGGCGAATACGACGTCCTCGTCGGCATTAACCTACTCCGTGAAGGCCTGGACCTGCCGGAAGTCTCCCTCGTTGCGATCCTCGATGCTGACAAGGAAGGCTTCCTCCGCTCGACCACGTCCCTGATCCAGACCATCGGCCGCGCCGCCCGCAATGTGAACGGCGAAGTGCACATGTACGCCGACAAGATCACGGATTCGATGCAGCAGGCGATCGAGGAAACTGAGCGTCGCCGCGAAAAGCAAATTGCCTACAACGAAGAGCACGGCATCACACCTCAGCCTCTGAATAAGAAAATCCAGGACATCCTTGAACTCGTCGAGGAAGAGGAAGTCGCGGCCGTCGAAAAGCTCGATACTTCAAGCATGGCGCAAGATGAGATTAAAAAGCTCATCGACGACCTTTCCGCCCAAATGCAAGAGGCGGCGCGCGAGCTAAAGTTCGAGCTTGCGGGCCGATTGCGAGACGAAATTTTCGAGCTGAGAAAAGAACTGCGCGGCTTGAATGAAGCTGGCATCTAACCTATGTAAAATCATTGTTAACCATCCCCTAGATGAAGAGGTCTCAATATGAGTCACTACTCCAAGATCGTCGTCGGTACTGACGGCTCCAAGTCCTCGCTCCTCGCTGTTGAGCGTGCCGCAGCGATCGCAGCTGCTTTCGATGCAACTCTGATCATCGGCTGCGCATACTACGAGTCCAAGGAAGACGCGAACAAGACGCTGCGTCAGGACTCCGTCACCGTGCTCGGCAACGACCCAGCACAGGAGAACCTGGACAAGGCTAAGGTTGCTGCCGAGAAGATTGGCGCAGCCAAGATCGAAACCGCGATCAAGCCAGGCACCCCAGTTGAGGCACTGATGGCCATCGTTACCGAGAACAACGCCGATCTGCTTGTCGTGGGCAACCGCGGCATCAACTCCCTGACTGGTCGCCTCCTGGGCTCCGTCCCAGCTGATGTTGCACGTCAGTCCGACTGCGACGTCATGATCGTCCACACCGTCGCTGGCTAATCAAGCACGGTGAGGGTTTGTGTGGCGCGCGTTAGCGCCACATACAAGTTCTGCTCGCCTTGAGGCAGCGAACGAATGAGGTCTGGATTCACCACAATGACGTGGTCGAACTCCAGGCCTTTAATTTTGTCCACGTTGGTGTGGTCGATCACGATGTGGGAGCGCCCATCGGAGGGGACGTGCCTTTCCATATCTGCAACCGAACCAAACCGCACCGGCTCGCCAGGACGTACGGAAATCATGTCATGTGCAAGGTCAGGAAGCGTCTGCGTTGCGTAGTCCATGATCGTCTCCGGCGTGCGGTAATTGACCGTCAGGGAGCGCCTGGTAAAACGCGCGCCAACAAACGGTTCTAGGGTTTCCTCCCACGAGTCGACCCCCGCAGGCGAGCTGGTCTGGGCAGTGTCACCGACGATAGTCATCCAGCGAGAAGGGCAGCGTCGCATCATCATGCGCCACTCCATCGGCGTGAGTTCCTGAGCTTCGTCGATGATGATGTGCCCATAAGCCCACGTCAGGTCCGCTCGCGCGCGCTGCGCAGTGGAACGGTAGTCGCGAGTTTGCTGGCGAGCGGCCAAGGCTTCGGCGTCGATGACGTCGTGGGCAAGCAAAAGTTCATCGTCGAGTTCCTCGAGGGCGGAGCCTTCGAGAACATCAAGAGCCGCTTGGGCTTCCTCCACTTCCTGCGCCCAGGTGTCGTCCTCGGAGCTCTCATCGGGGATTCCGATGAGCTGGACGAGTTCGTCGAGAAGCGCCGCGTCGGCCGGGGTGAATTCGGTGTGGTCGCGGAAGAGGGCGTCTTGAGTTTCCTCGTCGTATTCGGCGGCTGCCTCAGCGATGCGTTCGCGGGAGGTGGTGAGGTCGAGGAGGACGTCTTCTGGGGTGAGAGTGGGCCAGAGGTCGTCGATGAGGGCGGTGACTGCTGGTTCGTCGGCAAGCTCGTCGTGCAGCTCAGCGACGTCGCCGGCAGACAGCAGGTTGGTGCCACCGAGGGGGTCGGTGCCGATGAGGGTGGCCATGTGGTGGGCGAGCTGGTCGAGGAGTGCATCGGCGAAGATGGCGCGCGCTTCATTGTGTGGCCGGCGGGTGCGACGGGCGCGGGTGCGGGCAGTCTTCATCATTGCCGATGCGCAGGTGAGTTCGATGCTGCCGACGCGGAGGGGAGTGTCGGGCAGAACGCGCTGGTAGGACTGCACTTCGCGTTTGAGGATGTGCAGCATTTCCAGGCTGCCTTTGATTTCGCGCGCGACCGGGGAGTCTTCCGCGGTAGGCGTGACGCCGGGGTAGAGTTCGCCGATGGTGGAGAGGACGACGCCGGTTTCACCAAGTTCAGGCAGCACGTGGGAGATGTACTCAAGGAACACCGAGTTCGGTCCGATGATGAGAACGCCCGTCTTGGCGAGCTGCTCGCGCCAGGTGTACAGCAAATATGCGATTCGGTGCAGTGCAACTGCCGTCTTGCCGGTGCCGGGCCCGCCTTCGACAACCATGATGCCACGCGAAGGGTCGCGGATAATCTCGTCTTGCTCGCGCTGAATTGTCTCCACGATGGAGTTCATGTGCGTGCCACGCGCCTTGTTGAGCGCCGTGATCAGCGCCGATTCGCTGGCGACACCATGGTCGTCGGATGCCTGCGTGAGGTCTTCGTCATCGATGGCAGTTACTGTGCGCCCCTTGGTGCGGATGTGCCGGCGCTTCTCGACGCCTTCGGGCTGCGCCGTGGTAGCCAGATAGAACGGCCTGGCCATCGGGGCACGCCAATCGAGTAGGAGGGTTCGGTAGTTGTCCTCGCGGTCGTCCATGCCCATGCGTCCGATGTAGCGGCGTTCCAAGTCGGGGCGTCCGGGAACGGGATTTTCTGGATCGTCGGTGGCAATGTCGATGCGCCCAAAGACGAGCCCTAGCTGGGCAATCGTGAGCTTGTCGAGCTTGGCGTTCAGTGCGTGGTATTCAGTTTCGCGTTCGATGAGGGCGTCCGGGTCCACCCGGAGCATGACCTCTTTCATGCGCTCGTTAGCCTGCTGGACTTCTTCATCGATGCGGGCAAAGAGTCCGTTGAGGTAATCCTGCTCTGCGGCGATGTCGTTCATCCACCAGTGCCTTTCATTTCGGTCAAAAAGAACCGCCGCGAAGTAAACTTTCGCGGCGGCCCTTAAAAGTACAGATTAGATATCGTACTTCTTCAGCTTCTTCTGTGCCTTAACGGTCGCCTTGTCAGCCTTCTTTTGGTAGATCGCAGCCTGCTTGGCAGCCTTCTTCTGGGCGCGACCTGCCTCTTCAGCAGCTACCTTCTGCAGCTCCTGAGCGCGGTCCTGGGCCTTGGCAGCAACCTTGACGAACTTCGACTTCGCTACGTCAGAGTTCTTCTGAGCGCGGGCGAGCCAATCATCCTTGTTGTCATCGAAGTACTTTGCAGCATCGTCGATGTAGCCAGTGACCTTGTCGGCGATCTTTTCCTGCTCGGACTTGGTTGGCAGAGCAGCCTGAACCTTCTTGGAAGCGTGCTGTGCGCGCCATGCCAGACCTGGCTTGCCCTGGGTGTCAGCGGAAGTGATCATCAGTCCGCCGAGGAGTGCAACGTTGGTGAGCAGGCCATTGCGACGGTCCTGCTTCTCACGCGCATCCTGGGTGTCCCAGAACGCGTAGCGAGCCAACATGGAAGGAATCGCTACGGCAGCCAGTGCTGCGGAGGTGATGCGAGGGGACTTGCCCAAAGCGAGCAGGGAAGCGGAAGCAACCTGGGTGCCACCCAAGGTCTTGGAAACAAGATCCGGATCCGTAGGAACGTGCTGAGCATACTCAGCCGGCAGCACCTGTCGCAGCTTGGTCAGCAGCTCCTGGGTGCCCTGGCGGTGTTCCTCAGAGTTCATCACCATGTCGGCGCCGGAAGCGACGAAAGCGGAGGCGAGCATCGGACGAGCGATCTTGCGAATCATTGGTTGTATCTCCTTTGCTAATTGGTTGTGGGCCCCATCTTAACCAGGATCAAGGCACTTCGTTGTGATCTACGTCATGATTCGACACCGTAGGGGTGGTGTTTGTCGAGGCCAGAGGGTACATCACTGTTGCGTAACGAATAGCAACTTCGACACTTACCAGCCGCGTTCGGCCCATTCGTCGAGGTGTGGGCGCTCCGCTCCCAGCGTCGTGTCGGCGCCGTGACCAGGGTGGACGATGGCGTCGTCAGGGTAGACATCGAAAAGGCGCTCGGTGACGTCGCTGAGCAAGCGACCGAACTCATTCTCATTGTTCGTTTTGCCCACGCCACCGGGGAACAAGCTGTCGCCAACAAAGAGGTGGATGGCGCCGTCGATGGTTACCTCAAGAGCAAGACCGCCGGGAGTGTGGCCGCGCAGGATGATTGCAGGGAAGCTATGGCCGGCAAATTCTAGGGTGTCGCCGTGATGCAATTCGATGTCGACGGGCGCGGGCAGGGCAGGCGAGTCAAGGAAAGAGGAGACGTGCGTGGCGCCTGTTTTATCCAAGACCTCTTTGAGTGCGCGTACATGGTCGCTGTGCCGATGGGTGGTCACGACGTGTGTGATGCGCGCGTTGTGCGAAGCAGCTAGCTCGAGCAACGCGGGGGCGTTGTCGGCGGCGTCGATAAGCAGGGCCTCATCGCCGGACACCAGTAGGTAGCAGTTGTTGTCGAAGTCGGAAACAGAAATCTGGTCGAGGATAAGGTTCATGCCTTATGAGGGTACCCTGGTTTGAGTACTAGACAACGGCTTGAAGGGTATTCACAAGTGGCAGATCGCCTCATCGTTCGTGGCGCGCGGGAGCACAACCTCAAGGGCGTCGACATCGACTTGCCTCGCGAAAAAATGATCGTTTTCACCGGACTTTCCGGTTCCGGCAAGTCCTCTCTTGCCTTCGACACGATCTTCGCGGAAGGACAACGCCGCTATGTTGAGTCGCTGTCCTCCTATGCGCGCATGTTCCTCGGCCAGATGGACAAGCCGGATGTTGACTTCATCGATGGTCTCTCGCCAGCAGTGTCGATCGACCAAAAGTCGACGAACCGCAACCCGCGTTCGACAGTCGGCACGATCACCGAAGTGTATGACTACCTCCGCCTGCTGTTCTCCCGCGCCGGCACCGCACACTGCCCGGAATGTGACGCGAAAATTGAGCGCCAAACCCCGCAGCAAATCGTCGATCAAGTCCTGGCGATGGAGCAGGGCCTGAAATTCCAGGTGCTGGCTCCCGTCGTGCGAACCCGCAAGGGCGAATTCGTCGATTTATTCGCCGACCTCGCTGCGCAGGGCTACTCGCGCGTGCGTGTCGACGGCGAGGTGCATTCCCTCTCCAGCCCGCCGAAGCTCGAGAAGCAGATTAAGCACGACATCGAAGTCGTGGTGGACCGTTTACAGGTTAAGGAAACTCAGAAGCAGCGCCTGACTGATTCGATCGAAACCGCCTTAAAGCTCGCTGATGGTGTGGTCGCGTTGGAATTCGTTGACTCTGGCGAGATCCGGCGCTTTTCCGAGAAGATGGCCTGCCCGAATGGCCACGCCCTGACCGTGGAAGAGCTGGAGCCACGCGCTTTTTCCTTCAACTCTCCATACGGTGCTTGCCCAACCTGTGATGGTTTGGGTACCAAGCAAGAAGTAGACGTTGATCTGATCATCCCGGATCCTGACGCACCGCTCAATGAAGCCATCCAGCCGTGGACGTCTTCGCCCAATTCGAAGTACTTTGACAAGCTCATTGCTGGTTTTGCTGAAAGTATCGGAGTTGATCCGAATACGCCGTACTCCTCATTGACCGCAGCTCAGAAAAAGAAGGTGCTGCATGGCTCTACCGAGGTCGTCTCGGTGCGCTACAAGAATCGCTACGGCAGGGTGCGTAATTGGTCCGCTCCGTTTGAAGGTGTGATCCCATTCCTTCACCGGAAGGCCGATGAGACCGAAAGTGCGTGGTCCAAGGAGCGCTACCAAAGCTATATGCGCGATGTTCCGTGCCCTGCTTGCCATGGCGCCCGCCTGAAGCCAGAGATCCTTTCCGTGCGACTTGCCTCTGAGCACGGCGAAAAGTCGATTGCAGGCCTCACCGACCTGTCCATTAAAGACGCTGCGGAGTTCTTGTCGACGCTGAAGCTGGGCAAGCGCGAGGAAATCATCGCAGGCGCAGTGCTGAAGGAAATCAACGCGCGCCTGAAATTCCTGCTCGATGTTGGTTTGGAGTACCTCACCCTGTCCCGTTCGGCAGGCACCCTTTCGGGTGGCGAAGCACAACGCATTCGCTTGGCTACTCAGATCGGCTCCGGCCTTGCCGGCGTGCTCTACGTGCTCGACGAGCCGTCCATCGGCCTGCACCAGCGAGACAATCAACGCTTGATCTCAACGCTGCAAAGGCTGCGGGATATCGGCAACACGCTGATCGTCGTCGAGCACGACGAGGACACCATCAAGGCCGCAGACTGGTTGGTCGATATCGGACCCCGCGCCGGTGAATATGGTGGTGAGGTGGTCTACCAGGGCGACCCAGATGGAATCCTGGAGTGCGAAGAATCGCTCACAGGCGCTTACCTTTCGGGGCGTCGATTGTTGGGCGTTCCGGAGCAGCGTCGAGCCGTTGACAAAGACCGCATGCTGCGGATTGTTGGTGCAAAGGAAAACAACCTGCAGGATGTCTCGGTTGACATCCCGCTGGGTGTTCTCACGTGCATCACTGGTGTGTCTGGCTCTGGCAAGTCGACGTTGATCAACCGGATTTTGGCCAAGACGCTCGCTAACCAACTCAATGGTGCGCGTCAGGTGCCAGGGCGTGCGAAGCGAGTGGAAGGTCTTGAGCACCTGGACAAGCTGGTTCAGGTGGATCAAAGCCCAATCGGCCGGACCCCACGCTCCAACCCGGCAACCTACACCGGTGTGTTCGACAAGATCCGCACGCTGTTTGCGGAGACAACCGAAGCGAAGGTGCGCGGTTATAAGCCTGGCCGATTCTCCTTCAATACGAAGGGCGGCCGATGCGAGGCCTGTCATGGTGACGGCACGCTCAAGATCGAGATGAACTTCCTTCCTGACGTGTACGTGCCATGTGAGGTGTGCCAAGGAGCCCGCTACAACCGCGAAACCTTGGAAGTGACCTACAAGGGTAAGAACATCGCAGAGGTTCTCGACATGCCGATTTCTGAGGCCGCCGAGTTCTTTGCTCCCATTTCCAGCATTCACCGCTACCTCAATACCTTGGTTGAGGTGGGGCTGGGCTATGTGCGCCTCGGACAGTCCGCGACGACATTGTCTGGTGGCGAAGCGCAGCGTGTGAAGCTTGCCTCCGAGCTGCAAAAGCGCTCCAAGGGGCGCACAATCTACATCCTCGACGAGCCGACCACCGGCCTGCACTTTGAGGACATCCGCAAGCTGATGCTGGTGATCCAGGGGCTGGTAGAAAAGGGCAACTCGGTTGTCATCATCGAGCACAACCTCGACGTGATCAAAGCAGCCGACTGGGTCATCGATATGGGCCCCGAGGGTGGCTCTGGTGGCGGCAAGGTCGTTGCCGAAGGCACACCAGAGCAGGTCGCTGCGGTGCCGGGCTCGCACACCGGCAGCTTCCTCAAGGAATTGCTTTAACGACGGGCAAGGTCGCTTGCCTTCTTGGCGCGCAGCGAGGCAATACCAAGCAGCGCAAGACCGGAGATAAGGAAGGCAAGCACGCGTGGCAGGCCCTCAAGCGTCCCGAGGTCGAAGAAGACCAGCTTGACCACCGCAGCAATAGCGAGGATGAGGCCGACAGCCAGCGAAGTGCGTTGGCTGAAGGCATTGGTCACCACGAGGATGTATGCAGCCAGCAGCATCCACAGGATCGACACCAGGGCGTGGCCGATGAGGTAGCCAAGCCACATCATGCCTTGGCCGAGGAAGCTGAACACATAGGTGCACATCGTGACGATGATCAGCGTACTCAGGTGGAGGCCAGCCAGACCGATCAGCACCTGGGCAGTTGTCGGGAACTTCTTGAACGAATGGCGCAGCAAGAAGATCACAACCATGAAGATCAGAATCGCAAGCGCTTGAACAGGTGCGATGTGACTGGTGAGCCATAGCGGCTTCTTCGCGAGCACCGCTCCGCCAAGTTCCGAAGTGAGGATGAGACCAACCGCAAAAGTCGATGCCCATGGGTACCAGCCGTATCGATTATTGCGCGCCAGCCAAAAAGCAAAACCGGAAAATGCGAGGAAAAACAGGGCTACGAGAACTGGGCGTTCCAGCAGCATCTGTGAACCCATAGCCGGGGCGTGGGACCACCACAGCAAATAGACAATTGGGAGGGCCGTTAGTGGTGCCACGGCGAACTTGCCGTGGAAGAGAGCGGAAAGAATCGTGAACGCCACGATGGCTGCCACCAAAATGGTCAACTCCACAAAAGACGACGTGAAGATAGCACCTAGCGCGAACATGACCATGGGGGAGTAGAACCCGAGGTTGCGGTCGCTAGGGTCGTTCCATTCGTCGAGCAGCGAAATTGCGGTAAAGGTGGCGACACCGATGATGACGGTAAAAGCGATGGGGAAACTGTCGTCGATAAGCCCAGCCGGGATTGCCAGCGGTGCGATGAACGCCGCGATGTTGCGCGACGGCACCCACCGGCGTTGCATCGAGCAGGTCGCGACGAAGAGGGCCGGTGCGATGAGTGGGAAGGCGAAGAAATCGCCGAAAACGAGGTAAAGGTAGAACAGCGCGAAGCTGGAGACAATGGTGATGATCAGCATCCATTGGTCGTCCCACGCTCGGGCGATCGCAGAATAGACGGCCAGCAAGGCAAGCAAGACGAGCGCTCCCACCAGCGGTGACCACCAGTTGAGCATACTGACCGTGGCCATGACGGTGAGGATCGCAGTCAGCAACGACGCGGTGCTCAGCGCATATCGTCCTTCCCGAGAAAGCCCGCGTTCGCGGACAATGTAGGCGCCGAGCATCAGAGCCACCGCGAGTACCCACGCGCCGACCACGCGGGCGAGCGGGCCCAGCCAACCAGACTGGACAGCGAGCGCGATCAGCAGTGACACGCCCGCCAGGGTGATAAGCACGCCACCGATCGCGACGTACTTAATGATGCGACGCTCATCTTCCCACCACGGCACGCGCTTTTCGACGCCCATGGGTGGCGTTTGCATAGGAGGTTGGATTGGTGGGGGTGTAGCAGCCATAGCCGCCACTGGTGGAGACGGAGGGGGAGTAGGTGCTGGCTTGGGTACTGGGATCTCCACGCGCTCGGGTTTCGCGGGAGCCTCGACCATCTCGGCGTGGGAATATAGGACAAACAGCTGTTCGCGTACTTCCGAGACTGCTTTTTCTGCAGCGGTGAGGCGGCTGGCGATCTGCTCAAACGCCTTTTCATCATCTTTATTGATCTTCATAATCGCAGATCTTAGAGGTGCCGAATGTGCTGCGCTCGAAAGATTTGGAAATGTTATCCGGCGCGTGGTACATTACGGGGGCTACCGCCTAGTGTCCTTGTTTATGGGATACAGGCCGCAAGTGGAGGTCCCTCCCACCTGATGCCGCTAGATTCTAGTTGGATAAGGGTCAAACATGAGCTTTCAGCTCGCGGATCTCCCGCACGACTGCACTAGTCGCGCGGGTTTTTGTCGTGAGCGCTCGGGGGAATCGACACTTCAAGCCACGCGGTACCACGTTATTTACTGCTACTTGAGGAGTACACATCAGCGCTGAAGTTCGCATCAACGAACGTATCCGGGTTCCCGAGGTACGTCTTGTAGGTCCAAATGGTGAGCAAGCAGGCGTCGTCCGCATCGAGGACGCACGCAAGCTGGCTTACGATGCAGATCTCGACCTGGTCGAGGTTGCACCTAACGCGAAGCCACCCGTAGTCAAGATCATGGACTTCGGCAAGTTCAAGTACGAGCAGGACCAGAAGGCCCGCGAAGCTCGTAAGAACCAGCAGCAGACTGTGGTCAAGGAGCAGAAGCTTCGTCCAAAGATCGATGATCACGATTACGAGACGAAGAAGGGTAACGTGATCCGATTCCTGGATAAGGGATCCAAGGTCAAGGTCACCATCATGTTCCGTGGACGTGAACAGTCTCGACCAGAACTTGGCTTCCGACTCCTGGAACGTCTCGCAGCTGACGTCGCCGAGCATGGCGTCGTCGAGTCGAGGCCAAAGCAGGACGGCCGAAACATGACCATGGTTTTGGGCCCACTGCGCAAGGGCAAGAAGTAACCGACTCTTTCTAATAAGGACAACTTAAATGAAGAACAAGACCCACAAGGGCACCGCTAAGCGCGTGAAGATCTCCGGCTCCGGCAAGCTTCGTCGCGAAAAGGCTAACCGTCGCCACCTGCTCGAAGGCAAGCCTTCCACCCGCACCCGTCGCCTGAAGGGCACCACGGACGTTGCAAAGTCCGACGAGAAGCGCATGAAGCGTCTCCTGGGCATGGCTTAAGCCCTGACCTCTTTTCACCCCCATAAACTTTTCAAGACAGTTAAGGAAGTAATTCAATGGCACGTGTCAAGCGGTCAATGAACGCCAAGAAGAAGCGCCGCGAGATCCTGAAGTCCGCCAAGGGCTACCGCGGTCAGCGCTCCCGCCTGTACCGTAAGGCTAAGGAGCAGTGGCTCCACTCCATGACCTACGCTTACCGCGACCGCCGTAAGCGCAAGTCTGAGTTCCGTCGCCTGTGGATCACCCGCATCAACGCGGCTGCACGCATGAACGACATCACCTACAACCGCCTCATCCAGGGCCTGCGCCTGGCTGAGATCGAGGTCGACCGCAAGATGCTCGCTGAGCTTGCTGTCAACGACTTCGCAGCATTCTCCGCAATCTGCGAGGCCGCAAAGGCTGCACTGCCTGAGGATGTTAACGCTCCAACGGCTGCCTAAAATCTCTCACAAAAGCGCCCCCCTGGTCACCCAGAGGGGTGCTTTTGCTATTAATATGCCAATTTGGTTAGCTAAATCGCACAGTGTTGTTTGAGCTTAAGGTGGTACGAAGATGACTTTTCCGCAGAACCCATACGGTGACTTTGATAAGGATGGACTGCCAGTTCCACCTCCGAAGCCCCAGAATGCTGCTCCAGCGGATAATCCATTTGGGGTTCCACAGCCTCAGCAGCCACAGATGAACCCGGGCTATGGCCAGCCGATGCCACAGGCACAGCCACAAATGCAGCCACAGTACGGTATGCCAGTTCAGCAGCAGTACCCGATGGCAATGCAACCACCGAAGCAGATGATCGTCGCGGCGCTGCTTGCATTCTTCTTCGGCGGCTTTGGAATCCATAATTTCTACTTGGGCTACACCAACCGTGGCCTCACGCAGCTCATTCTGATGGCTGTCGGACTGGTTACGTCCCTCATTTTCGTTGGCCTGTTCATCTGCATGGCTGTCGGCATTTGGGCACTGGTGGACTTCATTATGATTCTCGCCGGAAGCTCCCCATATGACCGCGATGCTAAGGGTGTGCCACTGCAGCGGTAGGGGTGGCCGAAAGTACGAAACATAACGCCAAAAGGACGAAAAGGGCGATTATTGAGGGCGTTTTCGCGTTGGGCGCGCTTAAGCTAAAGCAGTTCACATCACTCGACGCGAAAAGGGTCACTGTAATGACGATGCCTCAAGGTCAATACAATCAGGACGGCCTGCCTATAGAGCAGCCACAGATGCAGCAGCAATTTGGTCAGGTGCCTCAGTACCTGCCAACCCAGCAGTATCAAATGGCGCCAGCTGTGGCAGGGCCGCCGAAAACGAAGGTTGTTGCGGCTCTGTTGGCTTTCTTCCTGGGAGCTTTTGGTGCTCACAATTTCTACCTGGGAAGCTCTGGAAAGGCCATCGCGCAGCTGATGCTGTTCCTGTTCGGTGCTTTCACGTCCCTTTTCATCATTGGTTTCTTCATTCTGGGCGCCCTAGAAACGTGGGTACTCATTGAATTTGTGCTGATTCTGCTCGGATCTGGCTCTTATGCGCGCGATGCGCGTGGCGTGCCGCTGCAATAGTGTACAAAGAAGAGACCCGCCTCAAGGAGGCGGGTCTTTGTCGTCTAGCTGCTACTTCTTCTTCAAGACGGTGAAGCCAAGCGCGAGCAGGATGACTGCGAGTGCGAGGAGGCCGGCGCCTGCCCAGATGGCGATGGATCCGACGAGCCACCAACCGTAGGCGTTGAGCAGAATGCCGCGGAGTGCGTCGCCCTTGAATAGGGAGTCGCGGGTGTCATTCAACTTCTTGATTTCGTCCTCGGACTTGCCGTCCTTCTTGGCCTACTTGATGACGTCGCCCATCTCCTGGTACGTCTTGCCTTCGGAGGAAGCCATCATGTGCTCCCAGATGAAGTGGTCAGCGTAGGCCTTTGCCTGTGGGCCGGTGGTCATTGGCTGGCCTTCAAATGGCTTGAGGGCGTCTTGTGCTTCCTGGCTCTTCAGGGAAGTGATCGCCTGACCTGCTGGCATGGTGATGTTCTCTTGGTTGAGCTGGTCGGTGACGAAGCCGTGTGCGAACATTCCTGCGTACAGGAGGATTGCGCCGACGATGGCGACGACGACGCCGAAAACTCGAGCCATTGCGCCGTAGATTTGCTTGTCCATATCTATTACGACCTTTCTAGTTTGCCTTGGATACTTTTACGCTAGAACGTAGGTAGATGACAGGTAAACAAATCATGAAGTGATAATAGAACGTCATCAAAAAGGGTGATAAAGTCCAGGTCAGGCCGGTGTGACCAATTTGACGCGGCAGCGAGGGGGGTCTAAAAGGGGGGTAAGTTGGACCGCATGTTATTCATGACGTTGGTGCTCGCACTCCTTGGAGTGTGTTTTCTTTTCATGGGGGTGGTGGCACCGCGCGGAGAATTCTTGGGGCTGAATTACCAGCAAATGCCGGGAATTAATACTCCGACAACTACAGCGACTCTTGGCGCATGGAAGGCAGCACATCGTACGGTATCCAGCATTAATATTTGCATTGCACTGTACTATTTCGTGAGCTTGGTAGCGATATGGGTCAGCGGTGTGAAGTTAACCGAAGTGCTGTTTGTGGCGATCATTTCGGTTGGACTTCTCATGTTCATTCCGGTGATCTTGGTTGCGAATAAGGCAGCCCAGGCCGAGCTCGACGCGGATGCCGGGTAATCTGACAGCATGTATTTGGATTTCGAACAGGCTTTTACGGAGCGCACCCCTCGGGTGGTGAACGCAGCTAAGTTATTGAAATCTGCCGGCCGTAAGAAGGCCGAGTTGTTTCTGGCAGAAGGTGAAAACGCAGTAGAAGCAGCGATTTCAACAGGCGCTGCGCGCGATGTCTTCGTCACTGAAAAGGCCGCGGTCCGGTTTGAAGAATTGCTCAAAGCAGCCGGTCACATGAACGTCTATGTTCATCCGATCACGGATAAAGCAGCGAAATCACTGTCCGATACTGTCACCACCACGGGTATCTTTGCGGTCTGTGCGCTGGTGCTGTGGCCGCTTCGCGACGTCATGCGCAGCAAACCACGCCTGGTGATGGTTCCTGTGGAGACTGCAGAACCCGGGAACGCCGGTACCCTCATCCGCGTCGCTGATGCTGTCGGAGCTGACGCGGTTCTGTTCGCAGGTGAAACTGTGGACCCACAGGGACCCAAGGCTGTTCGGGCTTCCGCAGGATCGCTCTTCCATATCCCTGTGATCCGCGAAACTAACTTCCAAACCGTTTTCGATTCCCTCAAGGCGCGGGATTTACAGATCATTGCTACCTCGCCAGAGGGGGAGATGAGCCTGGATGAAGCGGATGACGTACTCACGAAACCAACCGCATGGCTCTTCGGTAATGAGGCTCATGGCCTACCGAAGGAAGTGATGGCCAAGGCTGACATCACGATGCGCATCCCGATTCGCGGACGTGCGGAATCCCTGAATCTGGCAACCGCCGCCTCAATTTGCATGTACGAATCCTCGAAGGCACAAAACCGATGACTGTTGATCGATTGAATGAATTCGGCGAGACGATCTTCGCCACCATGAGCGCGCTGGCAACGAAGCATAATGCAATCAACTTGGGGCAGGGGTTCCCGGATACCGATGGCCCAGCGAAGATGCTTCAGATCGCGCAGGAGGAGATCGCCAACGGGAACAACCAGTACTCCCTGGGAATGGGTGTGCAGGAATTGCGTGAAGCCGTGGCTGACCACAGGCTCGTATCCGTGGACAATGTCCTCATCACCGTCGGTGCCACAGAAGCTCTCACCGCGGCGGTGCTGGGCAACGTGGAACCCGGACAAGAAGTCATCGTGCTAGAGCCGTACTACGATGCCTACGCAGCAGCGATCGCCCTCGCAGGTGCAAAGCGGGTTGCGGTTCCGCTCAAGCAGGTGGGGAACACTTGGGACATCGATGTTCCCGCGATTCGCGCCGCTGTGACCCACAAGACGGCCATGATCATCGTGAACTCGCCACACAACCCGACCGGAGCGGTGTTCTCCCGATCGGGGCTCGAGGAGCTCGCCAAGCTGTGCGTCGAGCGTGACCTGCTCGTTCTTTCCGACGAAGTCTATGAAAATCTTGTGTTTGGCGATGCCAAGCACACCCGCATCGCCGAACTCCCCGGCATGTGGCTGCGCACCATCTCCGTATCCTCCGCGGCCAAAAGCTTCAATTGCACTGGCTGGAAGACCGGCTGGGCGGTCGCCTCGCGGGATCTCCTCGACGGCGTCGTCAAGGCAAAGCAGTTCATGACCTACGTTGGCGCCACGCCTTTCCAACCTGCCGTCGCATACGCACTGCGACACGAATCAAGTTGGGTGCGTGACATGGTCGCTGACCTGGATCGTAAGCGCCAGCTGCTTGCCGACGGGCTCCGCAGCGCTGGCTATCGAGTCTTCGATACCTCGGGAACCTACTTCCTGATCGCGGACGTGGGGCAGGATGCAATTGAATTTTGTCGTGCTTTGCCGGAATCGAAGGGCGTTGTCGCGATTCCGCTGCCGGCCTTTACTGATCATCCGCAGCAATGGCGAAACCTCGTGCGCTTTGCGTTCTGCAAGAAGGACGAGGTGCTCCAGGAGGCCGTGCGCCGACTAGGGAACTAGCGCGCTGTCGATTGCTCTGGCAATGGCGCCAGCGGTTTCTGATGTCCAATGCACGCCGTCGACAGTGAGATCGAGGCGCCGGCTGCGAGCCAACCTATCCTTGATCTGAGGCGCTACCTGCATTGCCTTGGCATCGGCTACTCGAAGGAGCTTTCTGCCTGTCCACGAGTAGTGAGCGTCGTGAACCTGGGATACCTTGCGCATGGCATCGGCGATATCAACAAATTGCGTGCCTTGTTCATCGGCAATCTGCTTGATCAAGTCGCTGCGCCGTGCCAGTTCAGCAGTCGGAAAACCCTTCATCTCCACCAGTGGCAACCCTACGAGCACTACTGATAGTCCGGCGGACGAAATCCGTTGGACTAGCGACCGGTAGTTCTCAGCGAAGCGCTCATCCACGCGTTCACATTGCTTGAGCTTTGAACGAGCGGTCATTTCTTTCCGCCAGCCGAACTGGGTGGACAGGAACGGAAAAACCGTGTCGTTGGTGCCGATCGAGAGCACTAGGTGCTGGGCGTCGGGGGAGTTTGCCAGAATGGCGTCGATACGCTGAGTTACCCCGGCAAGCGTGTCACCGTCCACGCCGTGATTGACCATGCGGGACTTAAGACGCGAAAAATCGATGTAGGACCAGCCGACAATTCCATGAGTCAGACTGTCGCCAACGCAGATGATGTCCTTTGCCATTCCACAATTCTAGTCCGCTCGAAGATACGGTGCTGGTGGCGCGGTATAGTACTTGGGTTAGAACCTGACACTTCACAACAAGGGGACTTCACTGGTGAGCGACATCGAGTTGACGGAAAGCAACCTCACATCTCTAGCAGATGCAGCGGTTGCGGCGTTTGAGCAGGCACAGAATCTGGAAGAACTCGAGGTCGCCCGAAAGGCGCACCTTGCCGACGACGCTCCAATCCCCATGGCGCGTCGCGCGCTCGGCTCGATCCCGAAGGATCAGCGCAAGGATGCTGGTCGACTGGTGAATATGGCTCGTGGTCGAGTGGAAAAGGTCTTTGGCGAGGTCAAGGTCGTTCTCGAGGAAAAGCGCAACGCTGAGGTCCTCGTGGCTGAGCGTGTCGACGTCACCGTCCCAACCACTCGTCGCCGGGGCGCGATGCACCCAATTACCCAGCTTTCGGAAAACATTGCCGACATCTTCATCGGCATGGGCTGGGAAATCGCCGACGGCCCAGAGGTTGAGGCAGAGTACTTCAACTTCGACGCACTGAACTTCCTGCCGGATCACCCAGCTCGCACCCTGCAGGACACCTTCCACGTGTCGCGAGAAAACTCGCGACAGGTATTGAGAACCCACACCTCTCCAGTCCAGGTGCGTACCCTGCTTTCCCGCGACGTTCCGGTCTACATCGCCTGCCCGGGCCGAGTGTTCCGCACGGATGAGCTGGACGCGACGCACACGCCAGTGTTCCACCAGGTAGAAGGCTTGGCCGTCGATAAGGGCCTGACTATGGCGCACCTGCGCGGCACCCTGGACCACCTGGCAAAGACTCTGTTCGGTCCAGAGACCCGCACTCGCATGCGCACCAACTACTTCCCATTCACCGAGCCATCCGCCGAGGTGGACGTGTGGTTCCCGAACAAGAAGGGCGGCGCAGGCTGGATCGAATGGGGCGGCTGTGGCATGGTCAACCCGAACGTGCTGCGTGCTGCCGGAATCGACCCAGAGGTGTACACCGGCTTCGCGTTCGGCATGGGCCTTGAGCGCACCCTGCAGTTCCGCAACGGCCTGACCGACATGCGTGACATGGTCGAAGGCGACGTCCGTTTCACCGAGCCATTTGGCGTCCAGGCTTAAAGGAGACTTGATCTACAATGCTGCTTTCTCAAAATTGGGTAACCACCCTGCTGGGCGCAAAGAACCCAGGTTGGTCCGTCTCCGCTGAAGACATGGACTCCGGCTACGTCCGCGTCGGCTTCGAAACCGAAGGCTACGCGCCGATCGAAGAGACCACCGGTCCGCTGGTGCTCGGCATCGTGGAGAACATCGAGGAACTGACCGGCTTTAAGAAGCCAATCCGCTACTGCAAGGTCAACGTCGGTGACGCAAACGGCACCGGTGAGCTGCAGGGCATCGTCTGTGGCGCCCGCAACTTCCAGGAAGGCGACATGGTTGTCGTCTCCCTGCCGGGTGCCGAGCTGCCAGGTGGCTTCAAGATCGCTGCCCGTGAGACCTACGACCACGTCTCCGAAGGCATGATCTGCTCCGCCGCTGAGCTGGGCATGGCTGACAAGCAGACCAAGGGCATTATGGTCTTGCCCGCGAATGCGGGGCAACCTGGCGACGACGCCCGCGCTGTCCTGGGCCTTAACGACACCGTCTTTGACGTCAACGTCACCCCGGACCGCGGCTACGCGCTCTCCGCTCGCGGCCTGACCCGCGAGCTGGCTTCCGCTTTCGACCTGACTTACACGGACGTTGCAGCGGATCCTTCCGCAGCGGGTATCACCGTGGACGTCCCAGCAGTGGACGGCGAGTCCCTGCCAGTGGACCTGGCACCAGAGACCAAGGCTGTCCGTTTCGGTCTGCGTAAAGTCACTGGCATTGACCCAAAGGCAAAGACCCCATTCTGGATGGAACGCGAGCTGCTGCTCTCCGGCCAGCGCCT
Organism: Corynebacterium sp. H130; assembly: GCF_037572395.1. Taxonomy (NCBI): domain Bacteria; kingdom Bacillati; phylum Actinomycetota; class Actinomycetes; order Mycobacteriales; family Corynebacteriaceae; genus Corynebacterium; species Corynebacterium sp. H130. The sequence continues at coordinate 262,430 of NZ_JBBHLA010000005.1, forward strand.
GGTGAACCTGCCGACCGACATCACCAACTTCGTGATGATCCTGCTCGGCCAGCCAATGCACGCTTTTGATGCCGCTAAGATCCAAGGTTCCCTCACCGTGCGTAACGCCGAAGCAGGGGAGAAGCTCACCACCCTCGACCACGTCGATCGCGTGCTTGATGTCGAAGACGTAGTCATCTGTGACGAGCAGGGCATTCAGTCCCTTGCTGGTGTGATGGGTGGCTCCACCTCCGAAATCGCAGACGATACCGTAGACGTCTACTTCGAGGCAGCAATCTGGGATCCAATCACCGTGGCACGCACCTGCCGCCGCCACAAGCTGTCTTCCGAGGCATCCCGACGCTTCGAGCGTGGTGTCGACCCAACGCTGCCGGAGATCGCCCTGGACATGGCAGCATCCCTGCTGGTCCAGTACGCAGGTGGCACCGTCGAAGCTGGTCGCACCCTGGTCGGCTCCCTGCCGACCCCAGCAACCGTCACGATGGCTGCCGACTTCCCAAGCCGTATCGCAGGTGTCGAGTACAGCCGCGAGACCGTGGTTAAGCGCCTGGAAGAGGTCGGCTGCACCGTAACCGGCACCGACACTTTGGAGGTCACCGCACCGTCTTGGCGCCCAGACCTGACTTACCCTGAAGCCCTGGTGGAAGAGGTGCTCCGCCTCGAAGGCCTGGAAGCTATTCCGTCCATCGTGCCGACCGCCCCCGCTGGCCAGGGTCTCACCCCGGCTCAGAAGCGTCGTCGTGCCATTGGCCACGCACTGGCTTACAACGGCTACCTTGAGGTACTTCCATCTCCGTTCATTGCCAACGATGTCTTCGACGTGTGGGGCCTGGATGCCGACGACCCACGTCGCAGCGTTGTGAAGGTGCAAAACCCACTCGAGTCCGACCATGCGATCCTCGGCACCACGCTGCTGCCATCAATGCTCGAGGCTGTGAAGCGCAATGTGGCCCGTGGCCAGCACGACATTTCCCTGTATGGCGTTGAGCAGGTGTCCTTCGCGCGTGGTGAAGGCGTGTCGCCGATGCCGTCGGTAAGCGAGCGCCCATCCGAGGAAACCATCGCCGAACTCGTGGCCTCCTTGCCGCACCAGCCGTTGCACGTCGCTGTGGTTGGATCCGGTGCTAATGAGCCGGAAGGTCCATGGGGTGAAGGTCGTGACTACACCTACGCCGACGCCATCGAGGCGGCTCAAGTGGTTGCGCGCGCAGCTGACGTCGAATTGGAGCTAGAGAACGCTGAGATGCTGCCATGGCACCCAGGTCGTTGCGCCGCATTGAAGGTGAACGGCGAGGTTGTTGGCTACGCTGGCGAGCTGCACCCACAGGTGCTGGAACGTGCCGGACTTCCTGCCCGCACCTGCGCCATGGAGCTGGATGTGACCGCACTTCCATTCACGCCGAGCTTCCCAGCTCCGGTGCTGTCTGCGTTCCCAGCGTTGCTTCAGGACCTCGCCCTGGTTGTCGACGAAGCAACTCCAGCGGAGTCGGTGCGCAAGGTTGTGGCCGAAGCGGCCGGTGACCTGCTGGAAAAGACCGAATTGTTCGATGTTTATCGCTCCGAGCAGCTCGGTGAGGGTAAGAAGTCGCTCGCATTCTCCCTCGTCTTCCGCGCGCCAGATCGCACGCTTACCGACGACGAATGCTCCGAAGCTCGCATGGCCGCTGTCAAGGCTGCAGAAACCGCATTCGGGGCCGAACTACGCGGTTAGATGGGCTGATGGCTAAGATGCTTGTGTACCTATAAGCACTTAGTGGATTGGTTCATATCAATGACTGCAACAACCACGATTTCGACTCCAGTCGAAATCATCGACACCGCCAAGGCCGGCCTGTTGGCAAAGTCTCGTGCCAACCTAGGCACCATGGTGGTGTCCTCGATGTTTGCCGGTGCCATGATTGGCATGGGCTTCATCTTCTTTATCACCTCCCAGGTCGGTTGGACCGACTTCCCAACCGGCCTGGCAAAGGTGCTCGGCGGCGTCGTCTTCTCCACGGGTCTTGGCCTGGTCATCATCACTGGCGCTGATCTGTTCACTTCTACGTCCATGACCACCTTCATTGTGAAGGAAAAGGGCATGACTGTAGGCCAGATGCTTCGCCACTGGGGCATTGTTTACTTCTCTAACATGGCTGGCGCCTTCATTATGGCGCTGATCGTGTTCTTCTCCGGCGCAGCTCACCAGTACAAGGGCGCCTGGGGCGCTGTGGTCATCAATGCGTCCCTGTCCAAGACCTCTCACACGTTCGTGGAATGCATCTTCCTGGGCATTCTCTGTAACATGCTGGTCTGCCTGGCCGTGTGGCTCGCATTCGCAGGCAAGACTGTTGCTGACAAGATTCTTGCTGTCGCATTCCCAATCGGCTTGTTCGTTGCATCTGGTTTCGAACACTCCGTGGCCAACATGTTCATGATCCCGCTGGGTCTGCTGCTCAAGGGCCAGGCTGATCCAGTTGTCATGGAAGCAATGGCTGGTAAGGACCTGTCTGGTCTGACCGTTTACTCCTACTTGGTAGGCAACCTGCTGCCAGTGACCATCGGCAACATTATCGGTGGCTCGATCATCGCTTTGGGCATGGCCTACTGGCACCGTAATCGTGCGAGCCTTCAGGAGCAGTAGTTTTCGCTTGGCAAAAGCCACGGAAAGTTGTTTTCCGTGGCTTTTTTTGTTTTTTGTGGATGCCGTTTTGGACTGAGGCGGTTATTGGATTCCGCTGTTGGGTGAATATTGTTCCAGCTCACGTACAGGGGCTGTGGATCAGTAATTGGGGTTGTGCTGAAAATGGGCGGGGTGGCTATAAGCACCCAGTGGATGGGAATGGTAGACAAGAAAGTGAACATGATCGTTTCGGAGCTCATGGTCAACTCTGTCTCAAATTGGACTTGGATATTACCTACACTGAGGTGTCATGTGGCTATTAAGAAAAGCGTTGTGCCTGTTGTATATTCAGCCACCACAATAATTTTCGCTGTGGTGTTTTTCTATCCAATGATTTTTCGTGGCAGTATTTTTGGGTGGTCGACCAGCGCGTTCACTGCACTGGTCTGTTGCTTTTCAGCGATAACACTGGGTTTCTTGGTGGCTATTTTGTTGAAAGTCGTCCGGTTTAACACACGATGGTTAATGGTCCTATTTGCCGTTGGAGTTGGATTCATAATCGAGCCAACTGTCAAATATCTGTTTGGTGAAGACTTCTACTATGCAATTCTTCCCACCCCGATAATTTTCCCATGTATTGGTCTTGGAATTTTGATCGCAGTTTCGATCGTTTCATTTTCTAGGCATCGAAAGTAACGTCGGGTCTTAGCTGCTTATTTTGATTAACTTGTCGTTCTTTCCTGGGGGGGGCTTGGCCTGCTTGCCCACAAGACAAGATATTTTTGTTGGCGAAACCCGCAGTCGACGGCGGTTGACCTCGATTCACAAACTGACGTCTGTATGAAACGACACAAAAAGTCTGCATACTTTCCACTTATGCGCATAATGTGGTATGCTGATGGGTATGACTGTAAACGTAGCGATCGCTGGGGCTTCCGGCTATGCAGGCGGCGAAATCTTGCGCCTGCTGCTGAATCACCCGGCGTATATATCCGGTGACCTGACCATCGGCGCTCTCACGGGAGGCTCCAATGCTGGGCAGTCCCTGGGGGATCTCATGCCACACCTGCCACAGCTACGTGACCGACGCCTGGTTGATACCACCAAGGATACTCTCGCTGGCCACGATGTGGTGTTCCTCGGCCTTCCACATGGGCACTCCGCGGAGATCGCACAGCAGTTGGGGGAGGAGACCGTCATTCTTGACTGCGCCGCCGACTTCCGCCTGCAAAACAGTGCAGACTGGGAGAAGTTTTACGGCAGCGCACATGCCGGCACGTGGCCATATGGCATCCCCGAAATGCCGGGGCACCGCGATCAGATCAAGAACGCTCGCCACATTGCGATCCCAGGTTGCTTCCCAACGGGGGCGACACTGGCGCTGCTGCCAGCCGTCCAGGCGGGCCTCATCGAGCCAACCATCAACGTCGTGTCTATCACCGGTGTCTCCGGCGCTGGTAAGAAGGCAAACGTTGCGATGCTCGGCTCCGAAACCATGGGCAACGTCAAGGCCTACAACACCGGCGGCAAGCACCGCCACACCCCGGAAATCACACAGAACCTTTCTGAAGTGACGGATAAACCGGTCAACGTCAGTTTCACCCCGGTTCTCGCACCAATGCCACGTGGCATTCTCACCACCGCGACCGCGCCACTGATCTCAGACCAGGACCCACGCGAGGTGTACGAAGCTTTCTACCAGGACGAACCATTCGTAACGGTTCTCCCAGCTGGCGAGCAGCCACAAACCAAGAACGTGGTGGGCTCAAACTCGGTCCACATCCAAGTGGAGGCGAACCGTGACGCTGGGGTGCTGCTGGTTACCAGCGCAATCGACAACCTGACCAAGGGGACCGCGGGCGCTGCAGTGCAGTGCATGAACCTCGTCCTCGGATACAACGAAACTGCCGGCCTTCCCCTGACCGGTTTGGCACCTTAAAGGAGAAGACGATGACCGTTACTAAGCCACAAGGCTTCCTCTCAGCGGCTACCACCGCGGGAATTAAGCCGTCCGGTAATCCAGATATGGCGCTCGTGGTCAACGAAGGACCAGAGTTCGTCGCAGCAGGTGTGTTTACGCGCAACCGCGTCACTGCCTCGCCAGTCAAGCTTTCGAAGAAGGCACTTGCCAATGGCCAGTTGCGCGCAGTCGTGTACAACTCCGGTAACGCAAATGCGTGCAATGGCACGCAAGGTGATGCGGACGCTCAGGCAGTGGTGAGCAAGGTTGCCGAACTACTCGATGTCCCTGCTGCCGATGTCGCTGCCTGCTCTACCGGCATCATCGGTGAGCTTATGCCGATGGAGAAGGTGCTCACTGGCGTCGACAAGCTTGCCGGCGATTTGGGCGACAACGGTGACGCAGCTGCCACGGCGATTATGACGACGGATACCGTCGCAAAGACCGTGTTGGTGGAGCGTGACGGTTGGTCTATTGGCGGTATGGGCAAGGGCGTCGGCATGATGGCGCCGTCGCTGGCTACGATGCTTGTCTGCCTCACGACGGATGCGCAGGTGACCGCTGAGGTGGCCGAAGAAGCACTGCGGAAGGCGTGCGCTGTCACCTTCAACACGCTGGATATCGACGGTTCCACCTCGACCAATGACACTGTCATTCTGCTCGCTAATGGCGCTTCCGGCGTCGCTCCGAACACTGCAGAGTTTGAGGCCGCAGTTTTGGAAGCATGCGCCAGCCTTGCAGACCAGATGCAAAGTGACGCCGAAGGCGTGACCAAGCGCGTGAAGATCACGGTCAAGGGAACTACGAACGACGAACAAGCCCTGAACGCAGCACGCACGCTGGGCCGCGACAACCTGTTCAAGTGCGCGATGTTCGGATCCGACCCGAACTGGGGTCGCGTTCTCGCGGCCGTAGGCATGGCAGATGCCGACATGGATCCAGACAACATTTCCGTGTTCTTTAACGGCCAGGCCGTCTGCGAAAAGACGACCGGTGCCCCAGGTGCCCGCGAGGTTGACCTGTCGGGAGCAGACATTGATGTCCTCGTTGACCTCGGCACCGGTGGCCCAGGCCAGGCGATGGTACGCACCACAGACTTGTCCCACGACTACGTCGAGATCAACTCGGCCTACTCGAGCTAGGAGGGCCTCACGATGGTAGATCTCACCCCTTCCGACCGGGCTCATGTCCTGGCAGAGGCATTGCCGTGGTTGCAGCACTACCGCGACAAGATCGTCGTGGTCAAGTACGGTGGCAACGCCATGGTCGATGACGAGCTCAAAGCCGCTTTCGCAGCTGACATGGTGTTCCTGCGCACCGTTGGCGTGAAGCCAGTTGTCGTGCACGGCGGCGGACCGCAAATTTCCTGCATGCTGAAGCGTCTTGGCCTCGACGGCGAGTTCAAGAGCGGTTTCCGCGTGACCACTCCGGAGGTCATGGAGGTCGTGCGCATGGTGCTCTTTGGCCAGGTAGGCCGCGACCTGGTCAACCTGATCAACTCCCACGGTCCCTACGCCGTCGGCATGTCTGGTGAGGACGGCGGCCTTTTCAAGGCCGAAAAACGCCTTATCGACGTCGAAGGCACCGCCACCGATATCGGCCTCGTCGGCAACATCACGTCCGTCAACGCAGACACCATCCGCGACATTATCGACGCCGGTCGTATCCCAGTGGTCTCCACTGTCGCCCCAGGTGACGACGGGGGAGTGTACAACATCAATGCTGATACAGCCGCTGGTGCACTCGCAGGTGCCTTGGGTGCCGAGCGCCTCGTTATCCTCACCAACGTGGAGGGCCTCTACACCGATTGGCCTAACAAGGACTCCCTCGTTTCAGCCATTAAGTCGAGCAAGCTGCGGGAAATTCTCCCGAACCTCGATTCGGGAATGATCCCTAAGATGGAGTCATGCCTTTCGGCCGTCGATCAGGGCGTGGCGGCGTCCCATGTCATCGACGGTCGCATCGCGCACTCTGTGCTACTCGAGCTGCTCACCATGGGCGGTATCGGCACGATGGTGCTTCCCGACGGTTACGACCGGGAAAACTACCCAGATGGAACTGTGTTCAGGAAGGACAAGTAAATGCCACAGTGGTCAGAAACTTTGATGGACAATTACGGCACGCCCGCATTGACCATCACCAACGGTCAAGGTGCAACCGTCACGGATTCCGAAGGTCGCGTCCATATCGACTTGCTGGCGGGAATTGCAGTGAACTCCCTGGGCTATGGTCATCCAGCCATCGTTGAGGCGGTTTCCAAACAGGTAGCAAACTTTGCACACGTGTCCAACCTGTTCCAGTCGGAGCCAGTTCTCAATCTCGGTGCGTCACTCATTGAGCGCTTTGCCCGCGGCAATGTGGAATTGGCAGGGGAGACCCGCGTGTTCTTCTGCAACTCCGGCGCCGAGGCAAATGAGGCTGCTTTCAAGCTTGCGCGCTTGACTGGTAAGCGCCGCATCCTTGCTGCCGAGCACGGCTTCCACGGTCGCACCATGGGCTCGCTGGCGCTGACCGGTCAGCCGGACAAGCGCAAGGCCTTCGAACCAATGCCAAGCGGCGTTGAGTTTTACCCGTACGGCGATGTGGATTACTTGCGCAAATTGGTTGGAATCAACCCGACCGATGTTGCGGCGATCATCCTCGAACCGATTCAGGGTGAGACCGGCGTCATCCCGGCACCAGAAGGATTCCTGCAGGCAGTTCGCGAGATCTGTGACGAGGTTGGCGCGCTGTTCATCGTGGACGAAGTACAAACGGGTGTCGCGCGTACCGGTGACTTCTTTGCCCACCAGCATGAAGGCGTCGTCCCTGATGTCGTGACGATGGCCAAGGGGCTCGGTGGTGGCTTGCCGATCGGTGCCTGCCTGGCGCACGGTGCGGCGGCCAAGCTGTTCACCCCGGGCTCCCACGGCACCACCTTTGGTGGCAATCCGGTGTCCTGCGCCGCGGGAAATGCCGTTTTGAGTGTCATCGACGATGACTTCTGCGTTGAGGTGACCCGAAAGGGCTCTGAGTTTGCAGCTCAGATTACTCAGATTGCTCAGGTTGAGCATGTTCGCGGTCGTGGCTTGATGCTTGGCGTCGTGCTCAAGGGAGAATGGGCAAAGCAAGCAGTCGCGAAGGGCGCGGACTATGGATTGATTCTCAACGCGCCGTCGACAAGCGTGCTGCGACTGACCCCACCGCTCGTCATCACCGACGAAGAACTAGCTGAGGCAACGAAGCGGCTGGCATCACTGCTGGCAGACGTAGAGAAGGAGGCTTAAATGGTTCGACACTTCCTGGCTGACGACGATCTCACCCCAGCAGAACAGGCAGAGGTGCTTGCGCTGGCGGCGGAGCTGAAGAAGGCACCGTACTCTCGGGACACTTTTGCCGGCCCGCAGTCGGTAGCGGTGCTCTTTGATAAGACCTCCACGCGCACTCGCTTCTCCTTCGATGCTGGCATCGCGCAGCTCGGTGGTCATGCGATCGTGACTGATTCCGGCAGCTCGCAGATGGGCAAGGGGGAGACCTACCAGGACACTGGCGCTGTGCTGTCGCGGTTCGTGTCCGCGATCGTGTGGCGAACCTACGCGCACCAGAACCTGCTGGACATGGCTGAGACTGCGACGGTGCCGATCGTGAATGCGCTGTCCGATGATCTGCATCCGTGTCAGATCCTGGCAGACCTGCAGACATGCGTAGAAAACCTGTGTCCTGAAGAAGGACCTGCGGGCCTGAAGGGTAAGAAGGCCGTGTACCTCGGCGATGGTGACAACAACATGGCCAACTCCTACCTCATCGGTTTCGCGACCGCAGGCATGGACATCGCCATCTGCGCGCCGAAGGACTTCCAGCCGCGTGCCGAGTTCGTCGAGCGTGCTCAGCGCCGTGCAGAGGAGACCGGCGCTACCGTCACTGTCTCTGATTCCTTGGACGTTGTAGATGGTGCCGACGTGGTCATCACCGACACCTGGGTGTCGATGGGCATGGAAAACGACGGCCTCGACCGCCGCACACCGTTCCTGCCTTATCAGGTCAACGGCGCGGTGATGCAACGCGCGAAAGACACTGCGGTATTCTTGCACTGTTTGCCTGCATACCGTGGGAATGAGGTCACCGCCGAGGTTATCGACGGTCCTCAGTCCCGCGTTTTTGATGAAGCCGAAAACCGCCTCCACGCGCAGAAGGCACTGCTCGTGTGGCTCATGGAGCATCAACGATGACAAATCCCGTGACTCGAACTGCGCGCCAAGCCCGCATCCTGGAAATCCTCGAACGGTACCGCGTCTCCAGCCAGGTCCAGCTCTCTGAGCTCCTGCTCGACGAAGGCATCGACATTACCCAGGCGACCCTCTCTCGCGACCTCGACGAACTCGGCGCCAAGAAGGTGCGTCCAGACGGCGGTCGGGCGTTCTACGCTGTCGGGCTTGTCGACGGCCAACGGATTGAACAACCGCGAGGCCCGCAGGAAAAGCTGCGTCGCATGCTCGATGATCTGCTGGTCTCCGTCGATCACACAGGCAACATTGCAGTACTGCGCACTCCTCCCGGAGCCGCACAATACCTGGCGAGCTTCATCGACCGAGTTGGCATGAACGAAGTGGTGGGTACCATCGCAGGTGACGACACTGTTTTCGTTCTGGCACGCGAACCGATGACGGGCAAAGAACTCGGCGACATGTTCAGCCGCCGCTCTTAAAAATTTCAACAACTAAAGGAAAGAAACTTTCATGACTAACCGCGTTGTACTTGCATACTCCGGTGGCCTCGACACCTCCGTTGCCATCCCATACCTGGCCAAAATGACCGGTGGCGAAGTCATCGCCGTGTCCCTCGACCTCGGCCAGGGTGGCGAGGACATGGAGTCCGTGCGCCAGCGCGCTCTTGACTGTGGCGCTGTTGAGTCCATTGTCATTGACGCCAAGGATGAGTTCGCCAACGACTACTGCCTGCCAACCATCAAGGCAAACGGCATGTACATGAAGCAGTACCCGCTGGTCTCTGCAATTTCCCGCCCACTGATCGTCAAGCACCTGATTAAGGCTGCTCAGGAGCACGGCGGCACCCACGTCTCCCACGGCTGCACCGGTAAGGGCAACGACCAGGTTCGCTTCGAGGTCGGTTTCCGTGCCCTCGACCCATCCCTCGAGATCATCGCCCCAGCTCGTGACTACGCCTGGACTCGCGATAAGGCCATCGCCTTTGCCGAGGAAATTAACCTGCCTATCGAGCAGTCCAAGAAGTCCCCATTCTCCATCGACCAGAACGTCTGGGGCCGTGCAGTCGAGACCGGCTTCCTCGAGGACCTGTGGAACCCACCAACAAAGGACCTCTACGCCTACACCGAGGATCCAGCCCTCGGCAATGCACCAGATGAGCTGATCATCTCCTTCGAGCAGGGCAAGCCAGTAGCCATCGATGGTCGCCCAGTCACCGTTCTCGAGGCCATCGAGGAGCTCAACCGCCGCGGTGGCGCTCAGGGCGTTGGTCGCTTGGACATGGTTGAGGACCGCCTCGTTGGCATCAAGTCTCGCGAAATCTACGAGGCACCGGGCGCCATGATCCTGATCAAGGCACACGAAGCCATGGAAGACGTGACCGTCGAGCGTGAGCTGGGCCGTTACAAGCGCCTGATCGATTCCCGCTGGTCCGAAGAGGTCTATGACGGCCTGTGGTTCGGTCAGCTGAAGAAGTCCCTCGATGCCTTCATCGAGTCCACCCAGGAGCACGTGACCGGCGATATCCGCCTGGTGCTGCAGGCTGGCCAGATCATCGTCAACGGCCGTCGTTCCAGCCACTCCCTGTACGACTTCAACCTCGCAACCTACGACACCGGCGATACCTTCGACCAGACCGCTGCCAAGGGCTTCGTCCAGCTGCACGGTCTGTCCACGCAGATCGCCAACAAGCGCGACCGCGAGGCATAAATGGCCGGCACAAACGAAGGCGCACTCTGGGGAGGCCGCTTCGCCGGCGGCCCCTCTGAGGCAATGTTTGCCCTATCCGTGTCCACGCATTTCGACTGGGTGCTCGCACCGTACGACGTGCTCGCCTCCAAGGCACATGCCCGCGTGCTTCACAAGGCTGGCTTGCTCTCGGACGCTGACCTTGCCACCATGCTCGACGGTTTGGACCAGCTCGGCGCTGCAGTAGCCTCTGGCGAATTCAAGCCGCTGCCGACCGACGAGGACGTCCACGGCGCCATGGAGCGCGGGCTCATCGACATCGTCGGCCCCGAGGTTGGCGGTCGCCTGCGCGCTGGCCGTTCCCGCAACGACCAGGTGGCAACCCTGTTCCGCATGTGGGTCCGCGATGCCGCCCGTTCCGTAGCTATCCAGGTCACCGAGCTTGTCGACGCCCTGGTGGCTCAGGCCGAAGCTCACCCGAACGCGATCATGCCGGGCAAGACCCACTCCCAGGCAGCGCAGCCAGTACTGTTGGCACACCAGCTCCTGGCGCACGCGCACCCATTGCTGCGTGACCTGCAGCGCATCCAGGACCTGGATAAGCGCCTCGCGGTGTCTCCTTATGGTTCCGGCGCGCTCGCTGGTTCCTCGCTTGCGTTGGATCCAGAAGCGATCGCAGCGGAGCTTGGCTTTGAGTCTGCTTGCGACAACTCGATTGACGGCACCGCCTCCCGCGACTTCGCGGCGGAAACCGCGTTCGTGCTGGCACAGATCGCCGTCGACATGTCCCGCCTGGCCGAGGAAATCATCTACTGGTGCACCCCGGAATACGGCTACGTCACGCTGTCTGACGCCTGGTCCACGGGTTCGTCGATCATGCCGCAGAAGAAGAACCCTGACGTGGCTGAATTGACTCGTGGCAAGACTGGTCGCTTGATCGGTAACCTCGCTGGCCTGATGGCAACCTTGAAGGCCATGCCATTGGCGTACAACCGTGACCTGCAGGAAGACAAGGAGCCAATTGTGGACTCCTTTGCGCAGCTCAACCTGCTGCTGCCTGCAATGACCGGTTTGGTATCCACGCTGACCTTCCACGAGGAGCGCCTGCTCGAGCTGGCACCAGCCGGATTCACTCTTGCAACCGATCTCGCGGAGTGGATGGTCCGTCAGGGCGTCCCATTCCGCGAAGCTCACGAAGCCTCCGGTGCGTGCGTCCGCATTGCGGAAGCTAGGGGAGTAGACCTGGTCGACCTCACCGACGAGGAGCTGGCATCGGTCGATGCTAGATTGACACCTGACGTTCGACAGGTGTTGACCGTTGAAGGCGCCGTCGCCTCCCGCGCCACCCGTGGTGGCACCGCGGGCTCGCGCGTCGCCGAGCAACGCGAGAGAGTCGCAGCAGCTTCCTCCGAGTTCAAGAAGTGGGCCGAGAAGTAATCAGCCCTTAACAACAAGTGCCCCCGCCTCAAACAGGTGGGGGCACTCGTCTATCCATAGCGGTGATGACCAGTGGGATCTACCATGAGCTTATGGTGAGCAGTTATCAAACGAAAAAGCGATCAGGACCAGGTTTTATTTCAATTCTGCTCGCACTGGTTCTCATCGGTGTGATCGTTGCTGCGGTCATAGTCGGACGCAGCGGGGACAAAGACCTCCCGTTGGCCGGGGATAAGGATACGGTGCGGGTTGTCGCCGGATCCGAGAAGATGGAGTTCTTCCGCGATCCAGAGGTTGTGAAGCGCCTCGAAGAACGGGGCTTGACTGTCGAAGTCACCCCAAGCGGCTCCCGAAAGATCGCTACGCGCCCTGATCTCAAAGATTTTGATGCTGCGTTCCCTTCCTCCGGGCCGGCAGCGGAGAAGATTTCCCGCGAAACACAGCCGAAAGGCATGTACACGCCGTTCCATTCTCCGATGGCCGTTGCCACGTTCGAGCCGATCCTGGTAGCCCTCGAGCGCGAAAAGGTAGCAACTCAAAAAGACGGTCACTGGTACATCAACATGGAGAAGTACCTAGAGCTTTCCGCTAGTGGCAAGCGCTGGCGCGACATCGCGCCGGAGTTCCCGTCTCCGCTGGGCGTTCAGATCGCCTCAACGGATATCCGCAGTTCCAACTCAGCGGCGATGTATCTGTCAATTGCTGCGTGGGTGGCCAATGGCGGAAACGTGCCGACCTCCGATGCAGAAGTGGACAAGGTGGTTCGGAAGGTCAGCCCACTGTTCACTCACCAGGGATACACCGGAAGCTCCTCGGCAGGGCCGTTCGCTGAATACCTTTCCCAGGGGATGGGAGCCAAGCCAATGGTGATGATCTACGAGGCGCAATTCCTTGGCCAACAGATGTCCGCGCCGAACACCATCGGTGCAAATATGAAACTCGCGTACCTTGATCCAACCATTTCCTCCCAACACACCCTGCTGGCCTACAGCGAGAAGGGAAATAAATTGGGCGAAGCGCTCGCCACGGACAAAGAGCTGCAAAAACTTGCTGCTAAGCACGGGTTCCGCCCGAACACTCCAGGGATTTTCGCGGAGCAACTCAACCAAAGCGGAATTACCCCGCCTCCTGACTTCCTATCCACGATCAACCCACCTGACTTCGATCGCCTTGAACAACTCATCGAAGGGGTAAGCGCGCAATATTCCAGCTCAGCGCCTCCCGAAGGAGCTCCGGAACAATGATCACCAAACTCAAAGCAGCGCTAGCTTCGGTTCTCAGCCTCGTCCTCGTGGCCTGCGGAACGGATTCGTTGGTGCCACCCGGGGACAAAGCGAGCGGCGAAATCCGCATCGTAGCGGCCACGGAGCTCAAGGACATGGCGCCTTTGATTCGTCAGGCCGAAAAGGAACTCTCGATGAAGATCACGCTTGACTACCCGGATGGCACCATCGCGAACTCCATGGCGCTGAAAAATGGTTCCTTCGATGGCGCTTACGATGCCACGTGGTTTGCCACGAACAAGTATGTCGATTTGTACAACGCGGAGGACAAGCTTGGCACGTCGACAAGCATTGCCACCTCACCCATTGCCTTCGGTGTGCGGCAGGAGACCGCGCGCTCGTTGGGGTGGACTGACAAGCAGCCGACGTGGGCGGAAATCATTGAGGCGGTCAAGGCGAAGAAGCTTCGCTTCGGCATGACTGATCCCTCGCGCTCAAATTCCGGTTTTTCGGCGCTGGTGTCTGTCGCCACTGCTCAGGCAGATACGGGCGCAGCCTTGACCACTGAGGACATCCGCAAGGTGCAAGCGCCGTTGCGGGAGTTTTTTGCGGGGCAAAACCTGATGTCGGGCTCCTCAGGCTGGCTGGAAGAGGCCTTCGTATCTGATCCGAATCGCACTGAGGCGATCATCAACTACGAGTCCGTGTTGCTGCAAATGAAGAATTCTGGGCGTTCGGACATTCAGGTGGTGGTGCCAGCGGATGGTGTCGTGACCGCGGACTATCCGCTTGCTCCGCTGCACAATCCCCGCAGCCAGTCCGCGGCGGACAACGTGCAAAAACTCAGCAAGTGGTTGGTCGAGCACAATGGCGACATCGTGAAGGATACGCAGCGTCGCCCGGTGGACCCAGGTACTAGGCCGCATCCGGACCATCAGAAAAACACGCTGATCGAGCTGCCTTTTCCCGCGCGCCAAGAGGTGGCTGATGACCTCGTGTCAGCATTCAGCGACGACCTCCGATCCCCAGGGCGCACGGTGTTCGTTCTGGACAAGTCGGGTTCGATGACGGGCCAGCGCATGGACAGCCTGCACCAGATCCTCACCGAGCTTGTCGACGGCACAGCCCGCACCTCCACTGGCGCCGTGGGCCTACGCGATAGGGAAGAGCTCACCATCATTGCATTCGACACCTACGTTGCCGCCCCGCAAAGCCGAACCTTTGAGAAGTCTGATCAGAGCAAACGAGATGAACTGAAGGCGACGATCAACGGGATTCAACCTGGTGGCGGGACCGCCGTTTATGACGCCCTCCAAACCGCCTACAACGAGTTCGAAAGTGGCGTAGGCAAGGACGGCAAGATTCCATCCATCGTCCTCATGTCCGACGGCGCGTCGAATACCGGTGCCGATTACAAGGATTTCGAGCGCTTCTACAATGCGTTGACTCCGGAGCAAAAGCGCATTCCAGTGTTCGTCATCCTGTACGGCGAATCCAACAAGCAAGAGATGGAATCACTCGCGAAACTCACTGGTGGCAAGACGTTCGATGCCACAAAGGGTGACCTCGCCGCGGCATTTAAGGAGATCCGTGGATACCAATAATTGGTTCTTTTCCAGGCGGAACATGGTGGGAATGGTCCTGGCCATCGTCGCCATCGTGGTTCACCTTGTTGTCGGCCTCGGCACAATGTGGCCGGTTATCGCGCTGTCTGCGTGGGGCATCGGCGTCGCACTCACCCCGGCGGCCCCACAACCCGCGCTCGAAGAACCACGCACGCTTGTTGACGCCATTGAAGAATCAACCGTACGCTTCCGAAATCTTGGAGTTGGTCAATCCTCCGAGCGTGAGCTTGGGCAGCTGAGCTGGACCATCGGCCAGCTCGAGCGACACATGGACGAGCTCGCCGCCCAGCCAATCCTGCTGCAGACCGTAAACGAAATTGCGTTCAGCCACGTGCCGACACTTGTCACGGCTTTCGAAGAAGTCCCCGACATCGCTCGTTCACAGGGCATCGATGAGCTTGACCAGTCACTTCACTTCCTGAACATGGAATCATCAAAGATTCTCAATGCCATCGTGCAACAGAAATTCAAGGGCCTGGAAGACCAACGATCACAGCTCGAGGAGAAGTTCTCCGGAGTGAAGCTCTATCTCGACGGGCCGTCGCAGGGTAGTGCACCCTGACAACGGGCCCATAGGTAGAATGCAGGTCATGACAATCGATCCTAAGTTGCTGGAAATTCTGGTGTGCCCACAAGACAAAGGCCCACTGCGATATCTCGAGGCAGAGCAAAAGCTCGTAAACGAGCGGCTAGGGATTGCCTATCGAATCGACGATGGCATCCCGGTGATGCTTGCAGATGAAGCCGAAGAATACCCAGCAAAGTAGGAAAAATGAACATCATTGACGAACTCCAGTGGCGCGGCCTGATTAACCAGTCCACTGACATTGACGCCCTCCGCGAAGCATGTGAAAACCCGATCACTCTGTACTGTGGCTTCGACCCAACGGGTGACTCTCTCCACGCAGGTCACCTGGTGCCAATGATCATGCTCCGTCGCTTCCAGCAGGCCGGACACCGCCCAATCACCCTTGCCGGCGGCGCAACCGGCTTCATCGGCGACCCTCGCGACGTCGGCGAGCGCTCGATGCTTTCCCAGGAAGTCATTGAAAAGAATTTGGAGGCCATCAAGGAGCAGCTGCGACGCTTCGTCGACTTCGACGGCGATAACCCAGCTCTGATGGTGAACAACGCTGACTGGACGATGAACATGTCCGTCATCGACTTCCTGCGTGACGTGGGCAAGAACTTCT
Source organism: Corynebacterium sp. H130 (assembly GCF_037572395.1). NCBI lineage: Bacteria > Bacillati > Actinomycetota > Actinomycetes > Mycobacteriales > Corynebacteriaceae > Corynebacterium > Corynebacterium sp. H130. Next base: position 278,358 of record NZ_JBBHLA010000005.1, read on the forward strand.
CCCTCAACACGATGCTGGACCGCGACACTGTGAAGCGTCGCCTGGAATCCGACGGCATCTCCTACACCGAATTCTCCTACATGCTGCTGCAGTCCAACGACTTTGTTCACCTGCGTCGCGAGCACGACTGCGTACTGCAGATCGGTGGCGGAGACCAGTGGGGCAACATCGTTTCCGGCGTTGACCTCAACCGCCGTGTCGACGGCGCGAAGGTTCACGGTCTGACCGTGCCTCTGGTCACCGATGCGCAGGGCCAGAAATTCGGCAAGTCCACCGGTGGTGGCAAGCTCTGGCTCGATCCGGAGAAGACCTCCGCGTACTCCTGGTACCAGTACTTCCTCAACGCTGGTGACTCCGTGGTCATCGACTACCTGCGTTGGTTCACCTTCCTGACACAGGAAGAGATCGCCTTTTACGAAGACGCGGTAGCTGAGCGCCCATTCAAGCGTGAAGCACAACGACGCCTGGCACAGGAAATGACAGATCTGGTTCACGGTCACGACGCCACCGTCGCAGTTGAACTCGCTGCGCAGGCACTTTTCGGCAAGGCATCGCTGACCGAACTCGATGAAAAGACGCTTGCCGGCGCGCTGGCAGAAACCGCTGTCTTTGATGCACCTGGAGACGCGAACATCGTGGATCTTCTCGTGGGATCTGGTCTCGTTGCTTCCAAGGGCGACGCGCGTCGCACCATCAAGGAAGGTGGCGCGTACGCGAACAACGAACGCATCGAATCTGAAGATTGGCAGCCAGCCGAAGCTGACTGGCTACACGGTTCATGGCTCGTCCTGCGTAAGGGTAAGAAGAATTTCGCCGGAGCCCGCAAGGCCTAATTCGCTAAAGTGAGGGCGGTGAGGATCAATCCTCACCGCCTTTTGGCATATAATATGGCTGATGACCTGCAGATTTGTATTCCTGTTGGATTGTGCGTAACTTAATCCGGGTCAGCGAGACAGCAGCCGAAAGGTTGTAACTCACTGCAAGGGGAAAATTCTTTGACAAAGAGATGAATTCTTTGTTAACGTGAAACCCCAGCCAATCACACCGAGTCTGGTAAATCCATCACTCAGGTTGGTTGTGCGTGTGTTGTTTGAGAACTCAATAGTGTGCCAAGTACTTTTTTATTTTTTGTTTTTGGTTGTGTGTTGGTGCCGGCAGGCCAGGAGTGGTCTGTGAAAGAGCATTAATACTCAATTTTTTTGGGTGGCGGGTTTTTCCTCGTCGGATCGTCTGTCACCCGTGTTTTTTTGGACAATCATTCGTTGGTTGTTTGTTTTGCTAGGTTTTTGGCTTTTCATATGGCTGATTATCATCTTTTATGG
>NZ_JBBHLA010000006.1:0-195099 GCF_037572395.1 Corynebacterium sp. H130
TGGAAGGTCCTGATCCCAGTTGCAATCATTGGTGGCGGCCTGCTGGTTCTGTCTAACCTTGGTTCCAGCGAAGGTTCTTCCGCAAAGCCAGTTGACGAAGTGCGCGGCATCAACAACCCAGCTCCTGTTCAGCAGGACGAGGTTAAGGGCGTAAACAACCCAGCTCCTCAGAAGGGCATCCCAGCTGACCAGGCTAAGCAGGCTCCTGCAAAGAAGATGCTTGCTTCCACTGGTGCTAGCGTTCTGGGTCTGTCTGCACTGGCAGCGCTCATGCTCGCACTCGGCCTGTTCTTCGTAGCACGCCGCAAGGAAAGCTAATAGCTAGCTTCTAAAGCGAGACAAGTAGCCCCACTCCAGAAAGGAGTGGGGCTACTTTGTGTTGTATCGGATTAACGACAGTCTGCATAGCCAAAGCCTGGTCTATGCCAATGGCAAACAATCTTAGGCCCATACGCGCGCCCCGGTCCGAGAACCCGGGCTTATGGCGGGTAGTAATGCCGGGACTGCCAGACGAAGTAACACCAAGTGAAGCGGAGAACACGCTCTCAAAGAGAGTGCCCTAATGCGTTAGAAACTTAAACGCCTTCGCGCCGTTGGCGGCGGAAAAGCAGTAGTTCAATGAGGCCGTCGCTGAAGAACCGCATCCACAGGGTGGAAACCACAAGATTTCCGATGATGGCCACAGGGTAGGCCATCAAGAAGGATGTAGGTTCGATCTGCTTGGTCTTGGTCTCATTGATGAGGGATTCGGAATCAGGGCCGTAGTAGGCGATTTCGTGACTGGACAAGTCTGCCCAGGAGTTGGAGTTTTCTACCCAAGAGTCAAAGGTTTGCCAGTCGAGCGCTTTGTGGTGGGCGACCGTGGTATTTGGGTTGTCAATGGCGGTGTTGATTTCTTCAGCGAAGCCACTGAACCCGCCCATCGTGATGGCCGCGATGATGATGTAGAAGGGATATGTGCTGAAGGACATGCGTCCGGAGGCAACCACGGGTTCGAAGAATCGAAAGCGCTGCAGCAAATAACCGAGCGTGAGCAGGTTAGTGCCCGCCGCAAAGTTGCCCACCACATTCAGCAGGCCACCGGAGTTTGCGATCGAGGAGAAGTACCGGATGGTGGTGGTAGGTGGGTTTTCTCGGTAGTACTTGCTCACTGCAGGATCCACGCCAAACAGATCCGGAAGATAATTTGGTAGGACGGTGAGCATTCCAACCATTCCCACGATCACGCCCGTGATGAAAAGCAGGCTAACGCTCACTTTTTTGTTATCGATTACCCGGAAAAGCAGCACGCCACAAATGCCATAGGCGAGCCAGGCAAGCGCAGGGTATTGGCCTCCAACTGGAGGGCGAATGGCGAAGACTGTGTGGACGAAAGCGGAAGCAAACGTCGTAAATGCCAGGAGGCAAGTGAGCGTAAAGCTGTTTAGCCGTGCGAACCCGAGGGAACAGAGCGCGACCACGCCGAGGATGAAGCTGATCGGATAGATTGCCGACTGAATGCTGGCCAGCACCATGCCGGAGATCATCAGGAATCCGCTAAAAACCAATACGCGGTGGCGTGCTACAGCTGGGTCCTCCCAGTTCTTCAGCATGTGCGTAACAGTTGCGCCGGTGAGCAGCCCCATGCCTGCTGCGGGCCCGTCGATGGTGAGGGCGTCGAGAAGCGCGGTCAGCGAATTTTGCGTCGGGGGAGTGTTGAGCTCGGAATAAACGAGGCCCATAAAAGCGAGTCCCCACGCGAGGCTCAATGCGCGACTGTTGACTGTCACAATGATTACAGTTTTCTGGGAAAGGGCTGAGGTGTTGTTGAGTCAACAATAACGGATCAATTAGACGGATGGCAATATGAGCTGGGCGTCGCGGAGGTGTCGATAAAAGGTGGCACGGTCGACGGGGCGCTTACGGCTCACACCATCAACAGTAATGCGCAGGTTGGGGCCTCCGACCTGCAGCGCACGGCCGGTCGCAAGAGTTGCTGCGTCGTACTCCTTGCGGAACAGGCCTGACTTGGCCGCTACCTTTTTCACTGCTGCGATACCGGGCGCGTCGGGCATCGGTACCAGCCGCGCGCCGAAATTGTGAATCTGCTGCTCACTGTGGAGGAGGACGTGGTCATCGACAATGATCTCACCCGTCATCTCACCGCCGTCCCACTCAGTGATGACTGCGGACTTCGCGACGGCTACGCCAGCATCATCGCGAACTAGAGGAGCTGGGGTGACCTTGCCAACGCGAAGCGCCTCATACTCAGAGAACGAGGCCTTTGGAGAAAGGAAGCCGACCTGAATCCATAGGTCGTCCTGGCGCATCAGTCGGGTCAGCACGGCAGAGTGGGCGGCAGGGGAGCCGATGACGATGAGGCGGACGTCGCGAAGCGGTGTTTGCGGCGCTGGCTGTGGCGCGCCCTGCGGCTCTACATCGGGCTGGCGCTGGATGTCCTCGAGTGACGGCGTTGCATCGTGGGGGAGTGCGGCGCGGGCGATGCCCTCCAGAAAGCGCAAATCACGTTGCGAAGGGATCTCGGGGAGCTCGATATCAGCTGGAAACCTGCTGGAATCGCAGCTCAACGTAAGCAATTGCATGGATATTTAATCTACCAACAGTTAGATTAGATCGGGTGGGTGATTCAACGAACACTATTTTCAGGAACCTATTGTTTGCGGTCGCGGTGGCGATCGTAGTCGGCAACTGGACTTACCTGTGCGTAGTGCGACCAAATATTCAGTGGACAGGCCAGTGGGAATCGGATTTTGAGATCCAGCAATTTCTGCTGCTGCTCGTCGCTGTGGGGTTCGCAATCTTCTCGATTGTTGGCGTGACCAACTGGCGAGATGCGGCGATCTTGCTGTTCGGCATTCTCATTGATTTGGTTATCGGCCGCGCGATCTTCGCCACCTCGATTCCGCTGTATCTAGACACCATTGGCGCCGTGATGGTTGCGGTGCTGCTCGGGCCGAGACAGGGCGCGATCTGCGCCGCCGGTGTGAGCTTGCTGCTGTACCCAGTAGCGCCAGCGTTGCTGCCACTGGCGATCGTGAACATTACGGTTGCGGCGCTGGCCGGTATTATGGCGCAGTTCGGTGGATTCAACGGGCCTGGGCCAATCACAATGAACGCGCTGTTCACAGGTGTGGTGTCCACCATCGTGTCTGCCCCGGTGTCGCTCTACTTGGCAATGAATTACTCCACCAACGGTGAAAATGTGCAGTTCTCAGTAGCGGAAAGCATCATTGGATCCCTGCTCGGCCCGCCGTTTAGCGGTGGCACCCCCAGCGACCTGTTGGACAAGCTTGTGGTGTTTTGGCTGGTCTACTGGATTATTCGTGGGCTGATGCACACTCCTGTACTACGTCTCCTGAAGTCGGATCCACTTCGTTACTAAACTGCACTGTGTGAAATCAATGGACAAGCTGCGCGAGGGAGCGCAGCGCGTAGCGATCTCGTGGCCGTACATCCTGCAGATCGGCTTTGCTGCGGGCCTGTCCTACTGGGCTGCGATGCACGTGTTCGGCCACCCACTGCCGTTCTTCGCACCGATGGCCACGATCATTGTGCTGTCCACACAAGGCGGCGACCGCGTCCGCAAGTCCTTCGAGCTGGTCCTTGGCGTGACCGTCGGCGTCATCCTCGGCGACCTCCTCATCGCGATGGTCGGTACCGGCGTCTGGCAGATTGCGCTCGGCGTGGTCGTGTCCGTGACTGCTGTGATGTTCATCGACCGAGGTGTTCTGGCTGCTAACCAGGCTGCTTTCGCCTCCGTGCTGATCGCGACGATCTTCCCGCCCGGCACCTCAGGAGGTGTGGAGCGTGCGACTGACGCCTTGATCGGTGGCCTCATCGGCATTGCCGTGATGGGGCTGGTGCCAAAGTCCCCGCTCAAGGATGGCCGCCAAGAAATCGCGAAAATCCTCGCCATCATCTCCGAGGTGCTGGAGGAAGTCGGCGAAGCCCTCACAGATGAGGACACCCACCAAGTCTCCGACGCCCTTGAACGCGCCCGCAGCTCCCAAGCCGCCATCAACACCATGATCGCCGCGGCCAATACCGGCAAAGAAGTGATCCGCACGTCGCCACTGATGTGGAAGCGTCGCCGAGAGCTGCGCTCCATCCTGCGTGTGCTTGCCCCGGTGGACAACGCGATGCGCACGACTCGCGTTCTGGTGCGCCGTGCGGGCGTGCTTCTCGACGACCGTTCCCCCGTCACCCAGCACCAAGTAATCATGCTCTTCGAGCTGTCTGGTATTGCTAAAGAACTGTCCGAAATTTACTACCGTCAGCCTGACGCTGCGCTTTCGCCAAAGATTCCGGATTTGGTGGTGCGCCTGCGCAAACTTGGCGCGCAGGCAGACCCGGATTTGGTGCAGCCACCAGTGTTTTCTGGCTTGATGATCATGGGGCAGACTCGCTCGTTGATTGTGGACTTGTTGCAGGTCTGTGGTCTTTCTCGGACTTCCGCTGTGGCGGCACTCATCCCGACTGTTGATACTCCTGGGGTGCCTCCTGAGACGTGGCAAGACTAGTGCTTCCAAAAGGAAAGACCTATGCTTAATTAGTGCTCAGAACTTACCGATCTGTTTTGATTGCCATCACCGTAGTGATGTTGGCGATCCACTGGGCGCTGCCGGTGCTCATGCCGTTGGACGACGTTTTGCTGTATGCGGTAGGGCCCCATGTGAACTGGATTATCGTGGTCACCTTGCTCATTGCGGTGGTGTGCCTGGGACTCATCGTGGCACCCACGTTGGATCGGAAGAAAACGCTGCTCATTCTTCTTGGTGTGCTGTTGGACCAGGGTATTGGTGAGCTGGTCTATCGCCTGGATCTTCCTCTTTACTTGGATACGATCGGTTGCATCCTGGTAGGTGCTTTGCTGGGCCCAGCTGCGGGTGCCTTCACTGCGTCGGTTTCTTGTTCCTTGTGGATCATCATTGCACCGTCAGGACTTCCGTTTTCGCTCGCGTCCATCGTCACCGGTTGGTTTGCCGGTTTGGTGGCCAAGCTGGATGGTTTCTCCAATTGGCTGACAACGGTGGTCAGCGGTGTTATCGCGGGTCTTGCTGTAGGCATTCTTTCTGCCCCGCTGACTTATATCCTGCTCAACAGCCCGCTTGACCGGGAAGAATTTGATCTGTTCTGCGTGCTCGAAGCAGCAGGCGATTACTTCACTCAGCCGTTCACGTTCTGGCGCCTGATTGCGGATCCGATCGACAAGATTTTGATTTTCCTGTTGGTATTTTGGGTGGCGCCACTCATCGCGAAGCGGTATTGGCCGGATCAGTCTCGGGCTTAATTAGGTTCATTTGCCTCTGGGGCATGTAGAATTAGTTAACGTCTTTTGCGCCTGCTTCAGCGGGTGCTACTCGAGTTGATCGGAAGTGACGTTAAACATGGCTGCAATCGTGATCGTCGGTGCCCAGTGGGGCGACGAAGGTAAGGGCAAAGCCACAGATATCCTCGGCGGCCTCGTTGACTACGTGGTCAAGCCAAATGGCGGCAACAACGCAGGCCACACTGTTGTGGTGGGTGGCGAGAAGTACGAGCTGAAGCTCCTTCCAGCCGGCGTGCTGAGTGAGAACGCGACCCCAGTGCTGGGCAATGGTGTGGTGATCAACCTCGAAGCGCTTTTCGACGAAATGGACGGCCTGATCGCCCGTGGCTGCGACGCTTCCCGCCTCCGCATTTCCGCTAATGCGCATGTGGTTGCTCCGTACCACCAGATCCTCGACCGTGTTCAGGAGCGTTTCCTGGGCAAGCGCGCTATCGGCACCACGGGCCGTGGCATCGGCCCAACCTACGCTGACAAGGTTGCCCGCGTTGGTATCCGCGTCCAAGACATCTTTGACGAGTCCATCCTGCGCCAGAAGATCGAATCCGCACTGGATGTGAAGAACCAGATGCTGGTGAAGATGTACAACCGCAAGGCAATTGTGGCTGAGGAGATCGTGCAGTACTTCCTTGGCTACCAGGAGCGCCTGCGCCCAATGGTCATTGAGGCGGAGCTGGAGCTGAACAAGGCTCTGGATGCTGGCAAGCACGTCCTCATGGAGGGCGGCCAGGCCACAATGCTTGACGTTGACCATGGCACCTACCCATTCGTGACGTCCTCCAACCCAACTGCTGGTGGCGCTTGTGTTGGTTCCGGTATCGGCCCAACCCGCATCACGCACTCCCTGGGCATCATCAAGGCTTACACCACTCGCGTTGGTGCTGGTCCGTTCCCAACGGAGCTGTTTGATAAGTGGGGCGAGTACCTGCAGACGACGGGCGGCGAGATCGGTGTGAACACCGGCCGTAAGCGCCGTTGTGGCTGGTACGATTCCGTCGTTGCTCGCTACGCTTCCCGCGTCAATGGCTTCACGGATCTGTTCCTGACCAAGCTGGACGTGCTCACCGGCATTGGCGAGATCCCGATTTGTGTGGCCTACGACGTGGACGGCAAGCGTTTCGACGAAATGCCAATGACGCAGTCTGATTTCCACCACGCACAGCCAATCTTCGAGACCATGCCTGCATGGGACGAGGACATCACCCAGTGCAAGACCTTTGAAGAGCTGCCTCAGAAGGCTCAGGATTACGTGCTGCGCCTGGAAGAGCTATCCGGCTGCCGCATTTCCTACATCGGCGTTGGCCCTGGTCGCGATCAAACGATCGTCCGCCACGACGTAATGGCTGACTAACTCTCGCTATTGCGGGAAGGGCAACGGCTTCGGCTGTTGCCCTTTTTCCTTTGAAAATTGTTGAACGAGCACCAATTGCTATGATGTTCGCATGACTTTCACACGGAATTGGTTGCGCGCTGTTCCACCAATTCTGCTCTCCTTGGATTGGGCATATGTGATTGCAACGCGCCCCACCTTTGATGACCGGAGCCAGTTTGCTCCTTCCGTGTTTTGGCCCCAGGTGGTCATTTTCTTGGTCATTTTGGGGCTTAGCGCCCTTTCCGAGCCGGGGATGCTGAACAAGAAGAACCTGTCCCTCGTTGGTATCGGAGTTGTCCTCGACCTCGCCATCGGCTCCATGTTCTTCAACGTCAATCTCGGGGTCTACCTGGATACCGTGGGCACAGTGCTAGTCGCGGCCATTTTGGGCGCCCAGTTTGGTGCTCTCACTTCGATGCTCAGCCAGGGGATTTTGCTGATCTTCTACCCCTCGGTCATCCCGTTCTACATGATCAACGTGATGGTCGGCTGGCTAGCGGGCTTGGCCGCCCGGTACGGTGGCTTTGCCAACCGAATCTCCACCGCGGTCAGCGGTCTGATTGCCGGAGCGCTCGTCGGCCTCATCGCCGCCCCGCTCATGTCGCTGGGGCTTGGCGACGACCCTACCCAGCTCGACTACACGCCAATGGAGCTCCTCAGGATGTTCCTCGGAGTCTTCTTTGGCGGGCTTGCACACGAAGGGTTTATCAGTGATCCGCTAGATAAGGCCATCATTTTCCTGGCGATCCTCTTCCTGGCGCCACGAGTGGCGCGGTGGCTCAAGATTGAGAAGCCGCTGCTGCTGGATGCGTAAGCACCTTTGATAGTGGTGTGGGGAGCCTGCATTATCTAGCTTCGCTTTTGGATGCTGCTTCAATTGCGTCCAGATTGTCTTCAGGTTGCAGTGACTGTTTCGTGCTCTAAGCGTGCAAATTGAAAGGATTTCCCTTCATTTTGACGTGAGAACTTAATGCAGACTTAGCTAAACGGTGTTCTATTGCACATTGATTTTAGTAACCTGATGTTCAAGTCGGGTAAGTTATATAAAATTTTCTCACCGCTCTAGATGCTGTGGTTAATGGTTGAAAGTCCAGGTTGAATGGATAATTTTCAAACCAACCACCCGTTTGGTTTGTCAGGTTCCGACAGAAAACTGTCGTTATTAAATTGTTACAAGTCCAGGTAGTGGGCGAATAATAACACGTTTAGTTTGATTTTCCCTTATGAAAGTTAAGCTTCTTGTTGATCATTATGAATTTCCTGCTAAAATTCTGAACAGTCTGAGATCTGCATTATCACGCCTAGTTATCAATTGCCGGGTGGGAAGTTCGGATTCGGCGACATTCGGTTTTCCGACAGTGCCCCGGCACTGACTCAATCAAGCTTCACCTCCAGGTTGGCCTGAAGGTAGTGACTCAGGAGAGTTAGAAAAATTGGTAATTAACAAAACGAAGGCACTGATTGCGCTCGTATTGAGCGTCATCATGTCCGTTGCGATGCTGCCGACGGCGCAGGCGCAGGCAACTGGTGGTTTCTGGGCTTACTCGGAGAATACTCTCGCGACGGATCCGGGAGTTCCGGGAGTTGTGCCAATCCGTGTGGCTCCTGGCACTCCACCAGCACAACCTCCTAGGTATGCCCTAGATCCTAGCCTGGCAAACTTGCCAGAATCCACGCTTGCGTATTGCTTCAATATGAATTATGTTTGGCCAACCGATGAGCAGAGTTGGGCTGGTGATACTCCGCCAGAGTTCAGCAAGATTGTTGATACGGTAGGTGCCGAATTCGGTTCATTGGCCACAAGCAATTTTCGCGGAACTCCGGAAGCACTGCGTGCTGATGTCTTAACGTATGTCTACAATGGCATGAACGATGACGGCAAAGATGTTGCAGGTATCCAGTCTGCACTTGGTCTGACCGGCTATGAATTTTATCAGGCTACGCAGTATGCGATCTGGGATGCTACTGACAAGCCTTTTGTAGATGAGATTGCAGATTGGGCTAATTCGTCGACACCTGTATCCGACAAAGTCCAGGCCGCAACCCGCATTCTCCTTGGTGAAAATCCCGTTGCTGTTGCTAGCAGTCTCGGTTTAACACTGAATGGGCTTGTGGAACTTCAGCCGGTTCCCGATGCAACCCTTGAACTCTTTGCAACTACAGATAAAGATAAGTTGGATGCAGATTATCAAAACTTGCTTGGCGCTTCTTTTGTGAATGCAGACGGAACACCGTATGTTCCAGGTGAGACCACTACAGCACCAGCTCCCGTAGTTACGGTTACCCCAACCCAGACCTCGACCTTCACTGCTCCTGCAACTACGGAAACTGTCACGACGATTCCGACTACCACGGTAACTACGGAGACCATCGCGTCTTCCACCGTGACCGAGTTTGTGCCTACCACGGTTACTCAGCCGACTACTGAGACCACGACTTCTACGACCACTGAGGTCATCGGCACCACCGAGACCACCACTGGTACCGCAACTGAGACCACCACGGTGACCACTATTGAGCCAACCACGGTTACTCAGCCGACCACAGTTACCGAGCCAACCGTTGTCACCGAGATGACCACGTCTACCGCTACCAGTGTTGTTGGAACCACCGAGACCACCACCGGTACGTCGACCGAGTCCACCACGGTAACTGTTACACAGCCAACCACCGTGACTGAACCAACCGTTGTTACCGAGACGACGACGTCCACGGCTACGAGCGTCGAGAACACCACTGAAACCACGACGTCCACCGTCAAGGAGACGGAGACAACGACGGCAACCGAGACGTCCTCTGTCACTGCGACGAAGACTGTTCCTGTTACCACGGTCACCGTTCCGACCACCATCCCTGCCGACGCTCCATTCGTGGAGATCGACAAGGTAAACCTCGGTGGCGAAGAGCTCGCCGGCGCTGGCATTGAGATCAAGGACAAGGATGGCAACATCGTCCACACTTGGATCTCCAAGATTGGCGAGAACTCCAAGTTCCAGGTTGTCCCAGGGACCTACACCTTCCACGAGGAAGTTGCTCCTAACGGCTACCTTGCCGTCACGGACATCACCTTCACTGTGGATAAGGATGGAAACGTAACCGTCGATAATGCAAACGGCAACACCGTTGTCTGGCAGGACGGCGTCCTTGTAGTTACCGACGAAGCTGTCCCTGCCAACGTCAAGCCAATCGATATCTCTAAGGTCAACCTCGGCGGCAAGGAGATCGGTGGTGCTGATATCCGAATCATCAATGAAAAGGGCCAGGAAGTCGCAAAGTGGACCTCTGAGGAAGATCAGACGCATCGCGTTGAACTCGCACCAGGTGTCTACACCTTCATCGAAGATGCGGCCCCAGCAGGCTACGAAAAGGTCACCAACATTACCTTCCTAGTTGAGGAAGATGGCACCGTAAGCGTAGTCAACGATGCAGGAAACAAGGTGGTCGCTGATGGTGCAAAGCTGACCGTTACTGACTTGGACAAGGCCCCAACCCCTGGTCCAAACCCAGGGCCTACCCCAGGCGACAATGGTTCCTCCAAGGTTCCATGGTGGGTCTACCTAACCCCAATCGCTCTGATCGGCGGCGGCATGCTGTCCAGCGGTGGCTCCTCTGAGGGATCTTCTGAGAAGCCAGATCAGCAGGCGCCTGCTCCAAAGCCTGAAGCTTCCAAGCCGGCCGATGGAATCCAAGGCATCTCAGATGCCCCACAGAAGGGTATCCCAGCCGACCAGGTAAAGCAGGCTCCTGCAAAGAAGATGCTTGCCTCCACTGGTGCTAGCGTTCTGGGTCTGTCCGCACTGGCAGCACTCATGCTCGCACTCGGCCTGTTCTTCGTCGCAAAGCGTCGCGAGAACTAAGCCAAAACTGACTCGCTAGAGTCGCAGCCTCAAAGAGGGTAGGAACCGGAAACGGGACCTACCCTCTTTACTATTGGTGGAAAGTAAGCCCCGCCACCGGCCGTCGAAAAGGCGACCTAAAGTACTGTCAATTATGATCAAAAAGCCACCCAATCTTTTGCTGTTTTTAAGCAATGATGTTTTAATGGACTTGTAAACCACCTGCAGTTTTCTATAGTTTACCTGCATAGATAATGGAAATGAATGCATATCAATCTGGATGAGATTTGCTAAGGTGGCTGGTTTTCAATAAAGGAAATTCGTATGGCGGTCGCCAAGTCGCGCTACCTCTTCTACGTAGCGATCATCTCCATCATGGCCTCATGGCTCTACCCGGTGTACCAGCTCCCGGCAGACTGGACGCACGCATCCACCACGTCCACGGTAACCCTGGTGTTCGCCATGATCGGCCTCGGCGCCCTGATTCTCCGCATGCGCCCCTTGCATTCCTGGCGCACCTTCCTTCTGCTGATTCCCATTGCATCGGCCAACTTGGCTGTGTTCCAAGTAGTGAACCTAGTCAAGCTTCCTGTTCAATTAGTCTGCTTAGCCACCGTCTTCATTGGCATCAAATGTGGCCCACGTGCTGGTGTGGCATCAGGCCTGGCAACGGCAATTCTCGGAAGCCTCATCGCCCCGGCCTACATTTCCTTCGCTTCCATTTACGCGGTCGTGGGCCTACTCGCGGGCCTAGCCAGCTACTTCGGTGGCTACCGCAACATTTGGACCACCGCCATCACTGGCGCCGCCGTCGGCCTCATCATTGCCATGCTCGCAGGCCCAATGGTGGCCATGACCTATGGTGACCTGCCATGCAACCTCCAGGACGCAATCGCACACCAACGCGAAGCCGGCGGATACACCTTCCTCAAGGCAGTCGTAGACAATTCCCTCAAGCTCTTCCCACTCGATATGGCCTGCACATTCCTCCTCGCCGGGGGAATGATGAGCCTTCGGCGCGTCGAAAAGCTTGCACCCTGCACAAACGGGGCTATCCTGCAAGTCGCCTAACTTATACTGAGGGGCATGTACACACCTGACAAACTCGGCACCCCACTTGCCCCGAACGCCACCCGCGTCATGCTGCTCGGCTCCGGTGAGCTCGGCAAAGAAGTAACCATCGCGCTCCAGCGCCTCGGAGTAGAAGTCCACGCCGTCGACCGCTACGAAAACGCCCCAGCACACCAGGTCGCGCACCACGCCTACGTCATCGACATGTCCGACGCCGACGCCGTCAAGGCCCTCGCAGCGGAGATCCAGCCACACTTCATCGTCCCAGAAATCGAAGCGATCGCCACCGACGCCCTCGCCGAGCTTGAAGCCGCTGGCACAACCGTAATCCCGACTGCCCGCGCCACCCAGCTCACCATGAACCGCGAAGGCATCCGCCGCCTCGCAGCCGAAGAGCTTGGCCTGCCAACCTCCGCCTACGAATTCGCCTCCACCTTCGACGAATTCTCCGCTGCTGTCGAGCGCATCGGCTACCCATGCGTTGTCAAGCCAGTCATGAGCTCCTCCGGCAAAGGCCAGTCCGTGGTGCGCTCCGCCGAGGATATCCAGCACTCCTGGGACTACGCCATGTCCGGTGCTCGCGTCGATGCGGGCCGCGTGATTATCGAATCCTTCGTCAAGTTCGACTACGAGATCACCCTCCTCACCATCCGCTCCATCGACCAGGCCACCGGCAAGGACGCCACCTGGTTCTGCGAACCAATCGGTCACCGCCAAGTAGACGGCGACTATGTCGAATCCTGGCAACCAATGGAAATGTCCGCTTTGGCGCTGGAAAACGCCCGCTCCGTCGCAGCCCGCATCACCGGCGCCCTCGGCGGCAGGGGAGTGTTCGGCGTTGAACTGTTCGTAGCCGGCGATGAAGTGTACTTCTCCGAAGTCTCCCCACGCCCACACGACACCGGCCTGGTCACCCTCGCCTCCCAGCGCTTCTCCGAATTCGAGCTGCACGCCCGCGCGATCCTCGGCCTGCCTATCGACGTCACCCTGGTATCCCCAGGCGCCTCCGCCGTCATCTACGGCGCCTCCGAAGGCCCTGTGTCCTACACAGGCGTCGCTAACGCACTGGCGGTCCCAGAGTCTGATCTGCGCCTGTTCGGCAAGCCCATTGCCGGTAAGAAGCGCCGCATGGGCGTTGCCGTAGCAACCGGCGAAAACACCGACGAGGCCCGCGAGCGCGCTCAAACCGCATCCGCTGCCGTGAGCGTTGTGGAATAGTCCAAAACATACAAAAAGTGCCTGCCACCTTTCGGTGACAGGCACTTCGTGCTTCTAGGAGCTAGTTAGAGCTTCCATCAGAAGAGGTAATGCGGGTGGTGCTGCCCTCAGCGCCATTGCCCAAGTGGAACAGGCGGGTGAGAATGCCGGCCAAGCCAGCGAAGATGCCCAGGTAGCCCATCTGAGTGGAGGAGCCGTTGTCCTGGTTGCCCAGCATCGTCGGTGCGAAGAAGTGAGCGATCAGGCCAAGGACGCCACCGAAGATCAGCGGTACGAACCACAGGCCGGAGGAAGAAGAACCATTGTCGCCAGGAGCTGGAGCTGCGGTCACGGTGGTGGTGACTACAGGAACTGGGGCGTCGGTAGCGGTCTCGGTGACCGTGGTCGTGGTGGTGGTCATCTCGGTGGTGGTGACCTCAACACCAGGAACCGTGGTAACCACAGTGGTTGGAGCACCGTTCTCGGTGGTTACAACAGTGGTTGGGACTTCCTTGGTTACGGTCGGCGCAGGCTCAGTGGAGGTAACAACCTCGGTCTGAGTGGTCGGTGCGATGGTCTCAGTGGTGGTGGTTGCAGGCTCGGTGTGGCCTGGCAGAGTCACCGTGGTTGGGACGGAGTCGGTCTCGGTAACAACAACCTCAACACCAGGAACCGTGGTGGTCACGTTGGTGACCTCGGTGGTGGTTACTGGAGCAGCATCAACCGTGGTGGTCTTCACGACAGTGGTTGGGACCGTGGAGGTAATGGAAGCTACTGGGCCGGTCACGGTGGTAGGGGCCACGGTGGTGACTGTAGTGGTCACAGGAGCAGCGTCGATGGTGGTGGTCTCAACAACGGTGGTTGGGACGTCCACGATCATCGTGGTGGTCTCAGGAGCAGCGGTCGTGGTGGTTTCGATGACCGAAGGCTCCACCGTGGTGGTGACGGTCTGCGGAGCAGGGGTCACGGTGGTGGTGACGGTTGCCGTTGCGGTTGCAGTGGCGGTAGCAGTGTTCGTGACAGTGGTTGGAACAGCCTGGCCGGTGGCGCACTCGTCGCCCCTACCAGCGTCGGTCAGAGCCTGGCAGACTGCGGCGTAGGCGTCGACAAGGCCAGCACCCATCTGGGAAGCAGTCTTGGTGTAGCTGTTGCCGTAGGAGTCGGTTGGCTCGTCCTGGTAGGTTCGAGCGGTTTCCTTCAGAATTGCTTCGATGCGGTCAGCGCTCAGGTTAGGGTTTGCGTCGAGCATCATGGCAACGATGCCGGAAACGATTGGGGTAGCCATGGACGTGCCGTCCATGTATCCGTAGCCTGCAGCACCAGGATTGGTTTCGCCAAGGTTAACAGCGGAGTAGATGCCGTCCTCAGTGTTGTACTCACCCTTATTTGGCATACCGGTGTAAGGATCGAAGCCGAAAGGTGCGGAGTTGCCGCCTGGAGCTCCGATGTCAACGTGGGTGCCCCAGTTGGAGAAGTTGGAGCGGTAGCCCTGTGGGCCGGTAGCGCCAACAACGATGGTGCCTGGGCAGTTAGCAGGGGTGATGCCGGAGGTGTTGACGTTGTCGTTACCAGCGGCGATCAGAATAGTTGCGCCCTTGGACCGAGCAGCGGAAATAGCTGCACCGTACACAGGGTCACAGGTGTAGTAGTTGCCACCCAGGGACATGTTGATGACCTTGGCTGGGTTTGGGTTAGCCGGAGTGTCGGGCAGGGAGACACCCGCGAGCCACTTCAGGGCGTCAGCGATGTCTTCAGTTGCGCCACCACAGGTGCCCAGTGCGCGACCGATGAGCAGCTTCGCTTCCGGAGCAGTACCAGCAACGCCTTCAGTGTTGTTGGCTGCAGCTGCGACCAGGCCAGCGACGTGGGTGCCGTGCCAAGAGGAGTATCCGCCAGGATCGCCATCGAAGCAGAAGTTTCTGTCATGCCAGTCGCCGGTGTCGAGGTAGTCGTAGTCACGGCCCGGGTCTGGGTCGTTTTCGTTTGGGCCATTGATGAAGTCGAGGCCACCATTGTGGATGTTTGGCTCCTTAGCGAGCTTGCCCGGAACCTCAGAGATGTCAGGGTGACGGGTCAGGCCAGAGTCAACGATGCCGACAGTCTGGGAACCGCCCAGGTAACCCAGGTCCCACGCCTTCTCCACGTTCGCGCCGTACTCAGCGAACAGGTGCCACTGCTTGGAGTAGTGGATGTCGTTGGTAGCAGCCTTGGTGCCCATCATTTCCTCTTCAGGAGCTGGTGGGTTTGCTGGCTTTGGAGGAAGAATTGGGCGCATCATCTGAGACACAGCCGCGAAGTTGATGTCAGGGTGTGCAGACAGCTCGGTGATGATCTCGTTAGCCGGATCAACAGGGACGGTCTCGGACATCTTCACGACGTAAGAGCCGTCGAGCATGAGGCGGAAGAAGTTGGCGTCAGCCTGTGGGTAGTGCTTATCGACGACTTCGTTGATCAGCGCCATGCGAGCGTCGCGCGCATCGGTGTCATTGGCTTCCAAATCGCGGAAGACAACGATGATGCGTTCAGCTGGCTTCTCAGCGAGAGCAACTGGGGTGTCATTGGCGTCGATGGCGATCGAGTTGTCGACTGGCTGAGCAACAGCAGACGGGACTGCGGTAGCAGCAAGAGGAAGAGAAAGCGCGAACAGTGCCGTGGCGGCGCGCTTCAGAGTTCCTAGTTTCATGGTGTTCCTAAGTCAAAGAAGAATGAGGGTTAGTTCCGGTGGGCCCGTTGCGCGTGGCTCCGGGCCCTCCGGAGGAGTTCTTAGCTCAGCTGGGAGCTTCCGTCAGCACCGCCGACGTTGAAGATGCGAGCCAGGATTCCAGCCAGGCCAGCGAAGATGCCAGCGAAGCCAGCCTGGGTGGAGGAACCGTTGTCCTGGTTACCGAACAGGTTCGGTGCGAAGAAGTGAGCGATCAGGCCGAAGACACCACCAAAGATCAGAGGTAGGAACCACAGGCCGGAGGTGGAAGATCCGCTGTCACCAGGTGCAGGAGCCGGAGCGCCTGGGGTGGTGGTGACGGTAACTGGTGCTTCCTGCACGGTCGTGGTGGAGGTGACGGTCTCGGTTGCGACTTCGGTGACCTCAACGTTTGGAGCCGTGGTGGTCACGGTGGTTGGGGTGCCGTTGTTGGTGGTCGTGATCGTGGTTGGAACTTCCTTGGTCACGGTCACAGCAGGCTCAGTGGTGACCTCAACCTGGGTCTCGGTAGCAACTGGAGCGGTCTCGGTCGCGGTCACCGCTGGTTCGGTGACAACCGGCAGCGTGGTGGTGATCGTGGTTGGAACCGTATCGGTCTGCGTGATGGTCACAGGAGCGGCGGTAACCGTGTTGGTTGCCGTGGTGGTCTCAGTGATGGTGCTTGGAGTACCGCTCACGGTGGTGGTCTGAACAACGGTCGTAGGCTCGGTGATCACCGTGGTGATTGGAGCAGCGGTCACCGTAGAAGGAAGCGTGGTGGTCTCGGTGACAGTGGAAGGAACACCATTCTCGGTGGTGGTTACAACCACGGTGGTTGGAACGCCAACAGTCATGGTCTCCACAGGGGCAGTCTCAGTGACGGTGGTGGTCTGCGGCGCAGGCTCAACAGTGGCGGTTACGGTCTGAGCTGGTGCAGTCACGGTAGCCACGGAAGTAGAGGTCACGGTGGTGGTGAACGTGGTCGTGGTGTTCACCGTGGTTGCCGGATCGGTGGTTGCAGGAGCGGTCGTCGCAGGTGCAGTGGTAGCAGGCGTGGTGGTGACGGCCTGAGTACAGGACTTGCCACCTTCCTCCATTGCCTGGCACACAGCGGCGTAGGCATCGACGATGCCGGCGCCCAAGCCTTCAGTCTTGTATGGGGCGTTGCGCTCCATGCCGTTGTACGGATCGATGAAAGATGGCTCGGTTTCGTATGCGTAAGCCGTAGACTTCAGGATGCGCTCAACGTCGTTCCACTTCAGAGCAGGGTTTGCATCAAGCATCATCGCAACAACGCCGGCAACCAGTGGGGTAGCCATGGAGGTGCCCTGCATCATGTCGTAGGACTCGGACACAGGCACGGTAGCGCCGGTGTTCACGGTGTTGTAGATGCCAGCCTCTGGGTTGATTGGCTCGTTATTCCAACCGTTGGGGGCCATGTTGCCGCCAGGAGCGCCGAAGTCAACCACCTGTGGGTCGCCAGGGGCGTCGTAGTTAGAGAATGTGGAACGGTAGCCTTCAGGGCCGGTTGCACCAACGGTGAGGACGTTCTTGCAGTTTGCCGGGGACTTACCTACGGAAGGCTCGTTCTCGTTGCCGGCAGCGATCAGGACAACTGCGCCTACGCTGTTTGCGTAGTCAATTGCATCCTGGGTGATGGTGCCACAAGTGCCGTCGCCACCCAGTGAAAGGTTGATGACCTTGGAAGGGTTAGGGTTCTTGTACGTGAAGGTAGTGCTGTCGGTGCCCTTCAAGTGAGGGGAAATGGTCTTGCCAGCAGCCCAGGCAATGCCGTCTGCGATGTCAGAGGTGTAACCGCCACATGCGCCCAGGGCGCGAATCGGCTGAATCTTAGCGTCTGGCGCGACGCCGGCAACGCCCTTGGAGTTGTTGGTTGCAGCTGCTGCAATGCCCGCCACGTGGGTGCCGTGCCAGACGGAGTTTGCTGGGTCATTTTGACCACATTGGTTGTAAGTTACCCAGTCGCCCTCGTCCTGAGGGTCGTTGTCACGGCCGTCGTGGTCGCGGGACATTGAGGAATCCCACAGCATATCCGCACCTTGGATGACCTTGGAGTTCAGATCGGAGTGGTCGGTGATGCCTGAGTCGACGATGGCGATGTTCTGGGAAGCACCCTTATAGCCGAGGTCCCAGGCCTTGATAACGTTGGCGCCCTTAGCTTCAGGTCCGTTGAGGTACCACTGGTAGGGGTAATCGGTGTCATTAGGCGCAGCCATGGCGGACATCTTGGCGGATGCCTGGATCAGCTCGCGCTGTTCCTTGGTCATGGTTGGGGTGATGCGGATGAACTTGTCGATGTCAGCGTGGTAGATCTCAGCCTTGGACTCAAGGTGTCCACGCAGTGCGTTGATCTTGTCGGCGCCGACGATTGGCTTGCTCAGCTGAATGACCATGTCGCCGTTGTGGGCATACTTACCTGCTTCAACGGTGGTATCGGGAGCGTGTTCCTTGAGAATCTCGTCGACGACAGCCATCTTGCGCTCTTCCGTCAGCAGATCCATGTTTTGCTGGAAGCGGATAACCAGTCGGTCTACGACTTCATCTGGAGCGACGTCTACGTGTGGAAGGTAGCGATCTTCTTCAAAATTAACCTGGTTCTCAGGTTGTGGAGCTTGCTCCTGCGCAACTGCTGGGACATGTGTTGCTCCCAAAGTAAGGCTAAGGGAGCACATAATGGCCCCGAGCCGTGTGGAGTTCTTATTCAAAGACATTGGGTGATATTTCCTCAAATGTGGCCTTGTAGTCTGCTTTTGCGGCCCAAAGTGCGCAGCGGCAGAAGCTAGTTCTGGACATAAGTGACACTATCCCAATGGACATGTTCTTGAAAGTTAACTGACAATAGTCTGATCGACGAAGATTGTTGCAATTAAATAAAAGCCAGTTGTTATTAGCTGCGGTTAAGGAAGTGCTGGGATTATGGTTGGTGCGCGATTGAAAAATTGCAAAGCAATGAAAAATATGCAAAAGAAAAACGTCTGTGAAATTTATCACACGTGGGAATGTGTTATTGCATTGCAACGCGTTCTTTGAGGTACATCCACGTTTTGCAGTGAATATAAGCAATTGTTCAACAATGTTATTGAACTGAGTTTGTGAACCAGCCCTCTGAATTCACACCGCGGGCATGTTGTACCACTAATTTATGCCCTGCTTCTGCTACTGCTTCCTGAAGCTGCGTTAAGTGCTCAGAAAACGCAGGCCAGACGGTTGTCCTGACCTGCACCTCCACGTTGCACGAGGTCAAAAAGTCAAGACACTCCCACGCGCCCCGAGCAGCGCGGGCGGACATGCCAAAGAGACGCTCACAATCGGCCGGAAACCCCTTAATATCCAAGCCAACCCAGTCAGGTGTCGTGTCTTTTTTCTGCAACAGGGCCTCCACTGCTGCAGGGCGATAACCAGAAGTATGCAGTCCCACAGGAAAGCCCATCTCATGCACCCGGGCAATGGCGAGACCAAGGCCCGGGTGAATCGTCGGCTCGCCGCCGGAGATGACTAGGCCGTCGATAAGCCCGCGACGCTGCTCGAGCACCTCAAAGACGGCGTCAAAGGGCTGCCCCGGCACAATCGGCCGCAAGCTGGGGTTGTGGCAGTATCGGCACGCGAGCGGGCAGCCCTGGGTGAATGCGGTGACGGTGAGGTGGCCAGGCCAGTCCGTGGCGGAGAAGGGGATGACCCCGGCGAGATCAGGAAGCGAAGTAGACCCGCTCATGAAACTCGCCCTTCTTGCCCGTGTTGAAGCTGGCCACAGGTCGGAAGTAGCCCATCACGCGCGTCCACACCTCAGTTTCCTCACCGCAGTGGCAGACCGGCTGCTCGCCCGCAAGGTATCCGTGGGTCGGGCAGATCGAGTACGTCGGAGTGATGGTGAGATAAGGGAGCCGGAAGTTCTCCAGCGCGCGACGAACCAGTTTTGCGCACGCCACACCATCGTCCAAATATGCACCCATGTACAGATGCAGCACCGTGCCGCCGGTGTACAGCGTCTGCAGATCATCCTGCAGCTCCAGCGCGCGGAACGGGTCTGGAGTGTGGCTGACCGGCAGCTGGGTGGAGTTGGTGTAGTACGGCTCCTCCGGGGTACCCGCCTGAATGATGTCCGGGTACTTCTGCTTGTCCAGGCGCGCGAAGCGATACGTGGTGCCCTCCGCCGGCGTAGCCTCCAGGTTGTACAGGTGCCCGGTTTCCTCCTGGGCCTGCGTCAGCAAGTCGCGGATGTGCAGGAGCAGGCGCGTCGCCAAATCCTTGTGCTCCGTGATGTCCCCGCCGGTCAGATTGCGGATCATCTCATTCACACCATTCACGCCGACCGTGGAGAAATGATTATCGAGTGTCGGAAGCCACCGCGCCGTGTACGGGTACAGGCCCTTCTCCAGCAGCTCCTGGACCTTTGCACGCCGTCGCTCGAGCGTATCGACGGCCATGGCTACCAATCTCGTTACTTCGGCCTCGATTTCTTCCATCGACTCACAGCGGTAGCCAAGGCGGGCGCAATTCAGCGTGACCACGCCAATGGAGCCAGTCTGCTCAGCAGAACCGAACAAACCATTACCGCGCTTCAGAAGCTCCCTAAGATCCAGCTGCAGACGACAACACATCGAACGGATATCACCCGGATCGAGATCAGAATTGATGAAGTTCTGGAAGTATGGCAGGCCGTACTTCGCTGTCATCGTGAACAGCGCCTTTGCGTTCTCTGACTCCCAATCGAAATCCTTCGTAATGTTGTACGTCGGGATCGGGAAGGTGAACGGGCGGCCGTCGGCATCGCCCTCGGAAAGGACTGCGATAAAGGCCTTATTAATAAGGTCCATTTCATGCTGGAGTTCCCCATAAGGCACCTCGCCGACCATCGGGTACTCATCCTTCAGGTCTTCAGGGCACGTCCAGTCCAACGTCACGTTGGTGAACGGGGTTTGGGTGCCCCACCTACTTGGCACATTCAGGTTAAAAACGAACTCCTGAATCTGCTGGTAGACCTGCTCGTACGTGAGATTGTCATTGCGCACGTAAGGGGCCAAGTAAGTGTCAAAGGACGAGAACGCCTGGGCGCCAGCCCACTCATTTTGGAGTGTGCCCAGGAAGTTCACCATCTGCCCAAGCGCACTGGACAAGTGCTGTGGTGGGGTAGAGGAAATAGTGCCGGGAACACCGCCGAAACCCTCCGCCAACAGTTGGCGCAGGGACCAGCCGGCGCAGTATCCGCCCAGCATATCGAGGTCATGAATATGAATATCGCCGTCACGGTGCGCCTGGCCGGCTTCCGGGCTGAACACTTCGTCCAGCCAATAGTTAGCCACCACCTTGCCGGCAGAGTTCAAGATCATGCCGCCAAGGGAATAATCCTGGTTCGCGTTGGCGTTAACGCGCCAGTCCCGCCTATCGAGGTACTCCTGAATCGTGCTCGTCGAGTCAATGACAGTCATACAGCCAACCCTATTACTGAATTACACGGCTGTAATCGTGATTATTATCCCGGGAACTTTTTCCGGATTCGCTAGTGGAGCTTCATCATTGGGGTCAGAGTGATGTCCGCGAATGGGTACTCAGGGGCGATCTGTCGGAAACCGAAACGCTCGTACCAGCCCTTAAGTGGGGTGCGGGCATCGAGAACGAGGTCCTTTTCCGGATATGTCTCGTCAGCCCAATTGATCACGAACTCCATGAGCTTCTTGGACAGGCCCGAGCCGCGCTCCTTTTCAGCCACGCACACGCGACCAAGACGCATGACATCGTGGCCATCCACGACATCCTCATACACGCGAATATTGCCCAACAGCTCATTCTTCTCTGGGCTATCCCACGCCAGAATGTGCCTGGTGGTTTCCAGGGCGTCAGTCTCGTCGACTTCCTTGTAAGCGGTGTTCTGCTCCTCAACAAAAATGCCCACGCGGAGCTTGTACACTTCGTGAACCTCCAGTGCAGTGAGGTCCTTTAGCTGCGAAATTTCGACGTGGTGAGTCATGCTGCCCAAGTGTAATTAGGAATCGTTTCGGGGTCAGGTCGGTGTCCGAATTTTCAGCTTTCTTCGGTGATCGGTTTTTGTTTTTTGAATGCGATGGGGGTGGTGGGGTCGTCTGTTTATCGGGTGCGAATCGTTCCCCCTGAGTCAGGGAACGATTCGAGGTGGGGGCAAAAGAAAGTGCGGGTTTAGTTCCGCGGGAATCCCCGGTGCCGTTTAATGAAAACGACTGATAACCAGTAATCCCCGCGGAACTAAACCCGCACTAGTTAAGAAACGAACCTAGTCAGCGGACAGGTCGCCACGAGAATGCTTGACCATCTCGTCCCACTCGACGATCTTCTTGCGCTCGCGACCTTCAACCTCGCCGAGTGCCTTTTCAGCTGCATCGAGCTGGTACCAGCCATCCCAGGTGGTGAATGGGATGTTGCGGGAATCCAGGAACTCGATCACGGCTTCTGGAGCTGGGGAAGCTGGCTCCGCCAACGCACCTGCAGCGTAATCGGTGAGGAGCATGTCGGTGGTTTCCTTGGCATCGGACTTGGTGTTGCCGATCAGTCCGACAGGTCCGCGCTTGACCCAGCCAGTGGCGTAGAGGCCAGGAACGATGGAACCGTCAGCATTGATTACGTGGCCACCGTCGTTGCGGATCACGTTCTTAGCGGCGTCGAAAGGTACCTCTGGCATTTCGTCGGACTTGTAGCCGACTGCGCGGTAGACGGACTGGACTGGCCATTCAGTGAACTTGCCGGTGCCACGGACGCCACCGTTGCCGTCGAGTTCCATGCGCTCGGTCTTGAGGCCGGTGACCTTGCCGTCTTCGCCGAGGATCTCCACTGGGGCTTCGAAGAAGTGGATGTACAGCTTGTGTGGCGCGCCCTTTGGTTCGCGCATCGCGTAGCCCTCGAGGGTCTGGCAGACGAGGTCGACAGACTTTGCGTCGCGACGTGCCGCGATGGAAGCTTCGTCGTAGTCGATGTCCTCAGGGTCGACGATGACCTCAATATTAGGGGAGTGATCCAGTTCCTTGAGCTCCAGCGGAGTGAATTTTGCTTGGGCTGGGCCACGGCGTCCGAAGACGTGAATCTCGGTGGCCTTGTTTTCCTTCAAGGTGTTGTACACGTTGTCAGGAATTTCGGTGACATGCAGCTCGTCAGCAGTCTTGGCCAGGATTCGGGCGACATCGAGGCCAACGTTACCCACGCCGATCACGGCTGCGGAAGTAGCGGAGAGATCCCAGGTGCGCTTGAAGTTCGGATTGCCGTCGTAGAAACCAACGAAGTCGGCAGCGCCGAAGGAGCCTTCCAGGTCAATGCCTGGGATTTCAAGATCGCGGTCGAGGGTGGCACCGGTGGAGAAGATGATGGCATCGTAGAATCGGCGGAGTTCGTCGACAGTGATGTCCTTACCAATCTCGATGTTGCCCAGTAGTCGCAGCTCATCGCGGTCGAGGACGCGGTGGAGAGAGCTGACGATGCCCTTGATGCGTGGGTGGTCTGGGGCGACACCGTAGCGGATGAGGCCGAATGGTGCGGGCATGCGCTCGTACAGGTCGATGCTCACCTCTTGCCCGGATTTCATCAGAATGTCCGAAGCGTAAATGCCGGCTGGGCCGGCGCCAATCACAGCAACACGAAGTGGTCGAGACATGAGGTACGCAGAGTCCTTTTAATACGCGGAAATATGGATACAGGTAGATCCATTCTAGGTGAGTTGGCGGGCCATCCCAATTCTGCAAAGTCAAATTTTGTTGACGGTGCCACTCAGTATGTCGAAACGCCACACATTCTGTAGACTTCGGAAATGAGTCACAGTTTCTCACTGTACGAAGGTTTTATCACTTACCCAATTGCTTGAAAAGCAACATTTTCAGAAAGGACGGCTCATGACTGAATCAGTCTTGATCACGTCAGTCGGGCGTACTTTGGACGGCTTCGACCTGGATGCCTTCGCAACCGAACACGGCTTGAAGGTCCGTCCACTCACCGATGGGGTGGCAGATCTCGCCGAAATCCTCGCATCGCGCCCACTCGCAGACGGCCCAGCCCTGCTCGTTGGTACCGGTTCCATTGACTACGACGCGAAGGCTGCTGCAGCTCTTGGCGTCGGCATGTTCATCTTGGCTGACGAACGCACTCCGCGCGCGGACCTGTCGGTTCTGCACGCACAGGAGCTCGGCGCCACGGTACTTGGCGTGTTCAATGACAAGGAGCAAGCTCCAAACCTCGACGTGAAGGTCGAGCCAGTAATGAGCGCAGAGGTTTTCACCGATTGGCTGATCGGTCGTGCTCGCGAAGCAGGTTCTCACATCGTGCTGCCTGAAGGCGACGATGATCGCATCCTGGAGGCTGCCCACTACCTGCTCGCTGACGACACCGTAAAGCTCACCATCCTCGGTGACCCAGCTGCCATCAACGCTCGCGCAGAGCACCTCGGCCTGGACCTGTCCAAGGCCAACCTCATTGACCACCTGACCTCCCCACTTGCGGATGAATTCGCCAACGACTTCTTCGAGCTTCGCAAGCACAAGGGCATGACCGAGGAGAAGGCTCGCGAAACCATGCGCGACATCTCCTACTTCGCCACCATGATGGTGCACAAGGGTCTCGCCGACGGCATGGTCTCCGGTGCCAACCACACCACCGCCCACACGATCAAGCCTTCCTTCCAGATCATCAAGACTGTTCCGGAAGCAACCGTCGTGTCCTCCATCTTCCTGATGGTCATGCGCGGCCGCCTTTGGGCTTTCGGCGACTGCGCCGTCAACCCGAACCCAACGGCCGACCAGCTCGGCGAAATCGCCGTTGTTTCCGCGCGCACCGCTGCCCAGTTCGGCATCGAGCCACGCGTCGCAATGCTGTCCTACTCCACCGGAACGTCCGGCTCGGGCCCTGACGTGGACCGCGCCACTGCGGCCGTCGCGAAGGCTCGCGAGCTCGACCCTGAGCTGCTTGTCGACGGCCCACTGCAGTTCGATGCTTCGGTCGACCCGGGCGTCGCGGCAAAGAAGATGCCAGAGTCCAAGGTGGCAGGCCAGGCCAACGTCTTCATCTTCCCAGACCTGGAGGCAGGCAACATTGGCTACAAGACTGCGCAGCGCACCGGCCACGCACTTGCTGTTGGTCCGATCCTGCAGGGTCTGAACAAGCCGGTCAATGACCTTTCTCGTGGCGCAACCGTTGAAGACATTATTAATACTGTCGCGATCACCGCGATCCAGGCCGGAGGTGCTCGATGAGCCTTGCTCTCGTCCTGAACTCTGGTTCTTCCTCCATCAAGTTCCAGATCATCGACCCAACCTCCGACGCCACCGCAGCACCATTTGCGTCCGGCCTCGTGGAACAGGTTGGCGAGCCAATGGGCCGCATCACCATCAAGCATGGTGAAGACAAGTGGGTTGAGGAGCTACCGCTCGAAGACCACGGCGTTGGCCTCAAGCGCGTGTTCGATCTCCTCGACGAGCATGGCATCGGCCCATCCGCGCTGGACATCACTGCTGTCGGCCACCGCGTGGTCCACGGTGGCCTGCTGTTCTCCCAGCCGGCAGTGATCACCGATGAGATCCTCGGCATGGTCCGCGATCTCATTCCGCTTGCCCCGCTGCACAACCCAGCGAACATCACCGGCATCGAGGTCGCTCGCGAGCTGCTGCCAGACATCCCACACGTAGCCGTCTTCGATACCGGCTTCTTCCACTCCCTGCCACCAGCTGCAGCGCTGTACGCCATCAACGCTGAAGTCGCAGGCCAGCAGGGAATTCGTCGCTACGGCTTCCACGGCACCAGCCACGAATACGTCTCCCAGCAGGTGCCGGCCCTCATCGGCCGTGACGCTGACCACACCCGCCAGATCGTGTGCCACCTCGGCAACGGTGCATCCATCTCCGCTGTCCACAACGGTCGCGCCGTAGATACCTCCATGGGCATGACCCCGCTGGCCGGCATCGTGATGGGCACCCGCTCCGGCGACATCGACCCAGGCATCGTGTTCCACCTGCTGCGCAACGGCATGTCCGTTGACGAGGTTGACGTGCTGCTCAACAAGAAGTCCGGCGTCAAGGGCATCTCTGGCGTTAACGACTTCCGTGAACTGCGCGCCATGATCGAGCAGGAAGACTCCGACGCCTGGCTCGCATACAACGTCTACATCCACAACCTGCGCAAGTACATTGGTGCCTACATGATCGCCCTCGGTCGCGTCGACGCCATCACCTTCACCGCAGGCGTAGGCGAAAACGACAACTTCGTCCGAGCAGACGCCCTGGCTGACCTCGAGGAATTCGGCATCATCCTCGACCAAGAAGCCAACAAGATCCGCTCCTCGGAGCCACGCATCATCTCCGCACCAGAATCCAAGGTCAAGGTATGCGTCGTTCCAACTAACGAAGAGCTGGCGATCGCCCGCTACGCGGTGGCGTTGGCACAGTAAGCCTCGATTGCAATTAGCGCACGGATGGGATTTCCCCTCCGTGCGCTTTTGCGTGCGGGGTGTTTCTTCGTGAATGGTGAGTTTAGGAACCCGAGTTTCGGGCGGGAATCCCGGAAATAGGACCTGTGGAGCCTCGTTTTGCTCCCAAACTCGGGTTCCTAAACTCAGGTTTCCGCGAGGTGTGGCGCTAGGAGCTCCTGATTGTAGCGGTTTCGTGCCTGTACTCCGTTTTTCCAAGCGATGCGTGGGTTTAAGAACCCGAGCTTCGGGCGGGAATCCCGGAAATAGCACCTGTGGAGCCTCGTTTTGCTCCCAAACTCGGGTTCCTAATCTCGGATTTCGCTGGAACGAAACACCAAACTAAAACCACGTCGTCGGCCGCACCGCGTTAGCCATGTCTACGAGTGCATACCTGTGCCGTGCGAATGGAGCGGAGCGGGCGAGCAGACGAAGCGTTTCCTCAAGGCCAGCCCGTAGTCCACGCTGGGTGAAGGGGTAGTCGAAGAGGTCGTTGGGGCTGGCGGCGTGGTCGAGGTCGTTGGAGCGCAGCCAGGTGAGAGCTGCGCCGAGGACCGCGGTGCGGATTTGGAGGAGGCGTGGCTCGTTGGTGGGGATTTCTTCGAGTCGGCGGGCGGCGCGGCGGATGCGCGATTCGGAAAGGGAATCGGAGACGAGCAGCAGGATTGTCGTGAGTTTCGCCATGCGGTGGTGGCGCGAGTTCTGCGGCACCTTGTCGAGGGCCGCGACGGCCAGCTCAAGGTGATTTTCTGCCATGAGCTGGCGGGACATACCGAAGGCGGAGGACACGGTGGTGGGGTTGGTTGCCCACACGAGCCGGTAGAGCCGCAAGGAGTGAAAGCGCAGGGCGAGGGGATCGGAGGTGATGTGGGACCAGGTGTTTTCGAGGTCCTTGAGGAAGGTGATGTCGATGTCATCCAGGGAAGACCCCAGCTCCGCGGTAGCCTTGGCGATCTCCGGCGTGAGCAGGGACTCGTCGCTTAAGCCCGCCTGCTGCAACAGCAGCTCATCGACGGCCGCCAGCGCCAACTTTGGTGCGGCCTCGCCGGGCAGGATCGACAGCACATTGTTGAAGTGCACCTGCGCGGTGGGGAAGTCCTCGAGCAGCAGGTTCGTGATGCCGGAGTGCCATTCGTAGCGCCAGTCGCCCTCAAGATGGAAGGACAGGGAGGAGAGCCACTTACGGGCCTCGGCGGTAAAACCCAGGTCAAGGAGGGCGCGCACCACGCCCAACGGAATCTCAACCGACCCTTCGTATTCCGGGTTCTTCATCGCTTGGCGCAGCGTCTCCAGTGCTTCCGATGGCTCGGCGTAGGAGGATCCGGAGAGCATGGGCGCGCCGATATCGGTGCGGTCGATGAGGGGGATGGGCAGGGCTGCCACGATTTCCGGTGGGGTAATGCGGACGG
This sequence comes from Corynebacterium sp. H130, assembly GCF_037572395.1. NCBI lineage: Bacteria > Bacillati > Actinomycetota > Actinomycetes > Mycobacteriales > Corynebacteriaceae > Corynebacterium > Corynebacterium sp. H130. Next base: position 27,321 of record NZ_JBBHLA010000006.1, read on the forward strand.
CGCGGTCGATGCCGTCGATAAGCTGATCGGTGCGAAACACCAGGTGCTTGGTGCCGAACGTGGTTCTTTGGGGTGAGAACAGTGAGTGCTGTGCCGGGAATTGTTTGCCGTCGCGGACAGCGAGGATTTCGCGGAGCACGCCGTAAAGCTGGGTGCGCAGCTCGTGGATGTCGCGGAAGCGTTGGGTGGGGTCCTCGTGGGTGGCGCGCAGCAGCAGGCGGTAAAGGGAGAGATGCTTGCGGAACAGTGGCTCGTCGAACGGGGACGGCAGGCCGGGATCGAGGACCCCATCAGTTGCCGGCAGGTTGCAGACGAGCGCCGCGAGGGTGCGACCGACCGTGTACACGTCGGATGCGACCGACGGGCCGGACGACGCCACCTCCGGTGCCTGGTAGCCCTTCGTTCCGTAGATGTAGCCGAAGGCGCCGATACCGGAGACGGCGCCGAGGTCGATGAGCTTGATCTGCTCCTCGGTGACCACGATGTTGTCCGGCTTCAGGTCGTTGTACACAACGCCACGCGAGTGCAGGTATTCCAGTGCCGGCAGGATCTCCAGAATGTAGGCGATTGCGATATCCACCGGCAGTACGTCGCCGGGTTGATTTCGGCGCCTATCCAGCAGTGATGGCCCGCCCACGTACTCCATCACGATGAAGCCGCCGGGCACGCGGGGATCGTCAATGAAGTTGTAAATCTTCACGATCTCCGGGTGCGTAATATCCGCCAAGAACTCGCGCTCTGCCTCCGCAGTGCCATGATCGCGCTCATTTTTACCCGCGATCATGCCCTTGAGCACCACCCAACGCCCGGACACATTGCGGTCATTGGCCAGGTAGATCCAACCCATGCCACCGTGTGCAATGACTCCGAGCACCTCATATTGCCCGGCCACCATATCGCCAGGCTGCAGCGTCGGCGGCTTGACGTTTGGGTCCGGCTCGATGATCGCGTCCTGCGGATTCGTCAGTGGCACGAAGGGAAGCTGCACCATGCCATCAGCCACGACGCGGCCCGCGCGGGTCGCGCCACGACGCTCACGGAACGTCGACAGTGCTTCTCGACGGCTCCGCGAATTCACATCTTCAGGCTCGGGAGCCTTCTGCATCCCAGCTACCCGCAGCACTGCTTCCGTGTCTAACGCTACGTCTTCGTCGTCCTCATCGTCCGCGAAGGGATCGAAAGGCACAGCAGAGGTGTGGGTGACGGAATCACGAAGGTCTTCAAGGTCGTCGATAAGCGCCCGCATTTCGCCTTCGGTGTCCTCGGCGAAGGGGTCGAACTTGACGGCTTCGGTGCGTGGATCGTTGTCGCTCACTGCTCTGCCTCCGGGCGGTAAATGATCGGCGGTGGGCCCTTGATGAACTGGTAGACCGCGAGCCATCGGTTGTACATGTCCCACCAGGTACCGTCGGAGACGATCCGTTCAATGGTGGAGTTGACCTGGCGGACCAGGCCGCTGGTGTCGTGGCGCGAGCCCGGGGTGGCGATGGCAACGCCGTAATTCTCCAGGCTGAGAGACTTGCCGACAATCCGCAGGTAGGGGTCCTGCGCTGCCATGCCGGCCAGGATCGTATCGTGCGCTACGATCGCGTCAACGCTGCCCTGTTGCAGCATCACCAGGCAGTCGGACCAGGTCTTCGCGTTCATGATGTTGACGTGATTGTTGTTCTGGCGGATGAGCTGAACAGCGGTGGAATCTTCCAGCGCGCAGGCTGTGCGGCCACTCATGTCCTGGATCGAGCTCACATTGGAGGACTCCAGCACAAGCATGCGGGTGCCGGTGGACAGGTACGGCACGGAGAAAGTCACTTGGTCTTGGGCTGCGCGGGTGATCGACAGTGAACGCAGCATGATGTCTACCTGGCCCGATTCCAGGGCTTTGACGGTGTCGCCGCTATCGACGAAACGGAAGTCAACGCGATCAGGGGAGCCGAAAATGTCCTGGGAGATCTGGCGGGCCAGTTCGATCTCGAAGCCACGGAGCTCGCCGGTGACGGGATCGCGGAAACTCAGCAGGTTGTGGGACTGATCCACACCCACGATGAGGCGGCCACGCTTGACGATGCCGGGCACGCGCTCTTCCGGTTTCTTGTCGTCGGGGCGTAGGCTGCCCACCAAATTGTCGAACTGTGGAACGCGGGCCTCAACAGAACCCGCAGCCTCAAAGGAGGCGCCCGCCGGAGCGACCGGGCGGTAGGTGACATCTGGTGCAGCCAGCTGTTCTTCCTGGGAATGGGAGCAGGCGGTGATCAGCGCGCAACTTGAGAGGACGGCGAGGAGCTTCTTCATTTACAAGTACTCCTGCAATCGAGGTCGAATACCAAGCCACATCGCAGTTACCGACGCGATCGACAGGATGAGCACCAGGGTGGACACCCAGCGGGTGGCTCGCAGGCTGTTGTTCAGATAAGTGTGCAGCGAGGATCGGGCATCGGCCATCAGCTTTGCCAGGCCCGAATCAACGGTGTTGAACTCTTCGGCAGTGGTGCCACCAGGTGTGGCGATGCCGTCCTTGGACTGGAAGGACAGCGCAGTTGCTTCCTCGTACTCGCCTTGGTCGAGGTGGCGACGCAGGTTGGAGTGCAAGGTCTCCCATTGGCTCATCGCAGCGGTGATGGAATCCATCTCTGCGCGATTGTCTCCTCGCTCGATCAGCTTGGAGGATGAGTAGGAATCGAGTTCGTCATTGACCTTGTGGATCACCCGGTCAAAGTCCTCAATGGACTGGTTAGACGTCTCGCGCCGGACCAGCGCCATGGTTTCCTGCGTGCGCGCCTGCTGGGCGAGCACGCGGGCGTCGGCAAGCGAGCTGAGTGGGGCGGTGGCTTCCTCGTAGCCCTTTGCGCCGACATACCAGGTGTAGGCATTGGTGGAAACTACCCAGAGCAGGGCGATGGTCATGAAGGCGGTGGCCACCAGGAAGCCCTTGTTCAGGCGGCGGCGCGTGCGGGAAGCCAACCAACGCTGAGCGAGCAGCAGCATGATCACGGCTGCGAACAGGCCGGAGAGCGGGATCCACTGTGGTTGGGTGAGTTCGCGCTGCTCGTCGTTAAGGCGCTGGTTGGAGATGTCCAGGAGCTCGCGGGCAGCAGGCAGGATGGTCAGGCGCATCAGCGAGGAGGCTTCTGACATGTACGCCACGCCCACAGGGTTGCCGATGCGGTTGTTGGTGCGCGCGGTTTCCACTAGGCCCGTGTACACCGGGAGCTGCGTCTGGATCTCCATGATCAGCTCGAGCTCACGGGATTGCTGCGAGCTCAGGCCCGCCGCGGCCTCGGTGGCAGCTACCGTCGCGCTTTGGATAGCCCGCTGGTAACGATCCCGCGTGGCCGGTGGTTCCACGCCTGCCTGCACAAATCCGGTGGCTGCAACCGTGTCCGCGAGGGATAGGGAGGTGAACAGGTCCTGAGCGTTCGTCGACATCGGCTCGGTGGCCGAAATCAGATTCCCCAGGGCGTTTTGGCGCCGATCAGTGGATTGGGACATGGACACGCCCGCGGCCAGGATTGCGACGGTGAGGATCAAGGTGATCAGCGTCATCATGCCCAGGGTGGTCCGGCTGAAAAACCGCAGCCTGCGGGTCCAAATAGCGGGTAGGCCGAGGGACTCGCGCATCCTGTGAGCTAGGGAGCGCTGCTCCTGCGTGGACTGGGAAACTTCCAGCCAGAGGTCTTCGGCGCGCGCGGACGCGGGGTCGCCAGGGACCATGACGGTCACCGGGGTGCCTCCAGGCTGCGCCTTACTCATAATTGCAGGATAGTTCTTTCTGTCTGGGCGTGAGAGCAGCGGGTCTAACCAGATATATCGTAACCGCGGTCACAAGCGTTTCATCGCTAAGCTGGGAGGCATGTACGGCGATGGTGATGGTTGGTCCGCTGGGCCAGACGGCACGCGGCGCTGGGGAAAGTACGGGGCCGCCGGCCTGTTTCTGTATGCCGAGCGCACCCACACAGTGTTGATGCAGCACCGGGCCTATTGGACGGCGAGCGGTGGCATGTGGGGCATCCCGGGTGGCGCTAGGGATTCACACGAGAGCGCCGTCGACGCCGCCCTGCGCGAGGCGCATGAGGAAACTGGGGTGAGCGTCGTTCCGGTGCAAGTCATCGGATCAGCCGTCACCGCGGGCCCGTATCCGGCGGACCCTGATCGCCCTGAGTTGTCCGGCAATTGGACCTACACCACCGTTGTGGCCAAGGCGCCGGTCGAGCTGGAGGTGGAATCGGACGAGGAGTCCCTGGAATTGCGGTGGGTGCCAGTGGATCAGCTCGAAGAGCTGGATCTTTTGCCCGCCTTCATTGACGCTCTCCCCATTATCCGAGAGATTCTCGGTATCAATAAATGATCACAATTCCCATTGTGAGATAGCGAATTAGTTACTTTGTGACACACTGGTGTGCATGATTGAAGTAGCCAACCTCTGCAAACACTTTGGAAGTGTGCGCGCCGTGGACGATCTCACCTTCTCTGTGAAGCCAGGCGTTGTCACCGGATTTCTTGGCCCAAACGGCGCCGGAAAATCCACCACGATGCGCATGATCGTTGGACTTGATCACCCCACGTCCGGAACTGCGCTGATCAATGGCCGTCGTTACGCCGACATGCGCAACCCGCTGCGCGAGGTGGGCGCGCTTCTCGACGCTAAAGCCCTCCACCCCAACCGCTCTGCCGCCAACCACCTGAAGTGGATTGCGCAATCCAATGGCATTCCGACCTCTCGCGTTGATGAAGTCCTCGGCCTCGTCGGCCTCTCCGACGTCGCGGGCAAGCGCGCCGGGGGCTACTCACTCGGCATGGGGCAGCGCCTCGGCCTCGCCACCGCGCTGCTCGGTGACCCGGAAGTGCTGCTCCTCGACGAGCCCGTGAACGGCCTCGACCCAGAGGGCATCCGCTGGGTGCGTAGCTTCCTCAAAGGCCTGGCAGCCGAAGGCCGCAGCGTGCTCGTTAGTTCCCACATGCTGTCCGAAATGGCGCAGACCGCCGATGACCTCGTGGTGATTGGCCAGGGTCGCCTGATCGCCCAGACCACCACCTACGACTTTGTGAAGAACGCTTCGAGCTCCTCTGTCCTGGTGCGCACCGAGCACCTTGCCGAGTTTGAAGGTGTCCTCTCCGAGGAGGGCATCAACTTCGTACGCGAAACCGACCCGGAGGGTCGCACGGTGATCGTCATCGCGGACCAAACCACCGACTACATCGGCGCCCTGGCCTACTCGACGGGCATCATGCTGCAACAGCTCTCGGAGCGCAAGGCATCCCTGGAGGAAGCCTTCTTCGCCATGACAGGCGACACCGTCCAGTACCGAACCGACCGAGTGGGGGCCTAAATGTTCTTCAACGTTCTCAAATCCGAGTTCACCAAACTCTTCACCACCCGCGCGGTGTGGTTCAACCTCATCATCCTCGTGCTGATGACCCTTGGTTTCCACGTCTTCTCCATCTTCATGATGAAGACCTACGCCAACGACACCCCAGGCCTTACCGTGCCACCAGAAATGGTGGCCCCAGCGATCACCATGCCTGGAGCGATGATCCTCGGCATCATGGCCATCATCGCCGTGACTAACGAGTACTCCCACAAGTACGTCTCCATGAGCTTCCAGGCCACGCCTAACCGCGTCGTCCTGGCGCTGGCGAAGCTCGTCATGACGATCATCGTCGCCGCGCTCCTCGGATTCATCCTCCAACTCATCGCCTTTCCGGTCACCCAGCTCATCGTCGGAAAGGAAATGGCACCAAACCTTGGATTCGGCAACGAGGCCGTCCAGAAATTCCTCTGGAAAACCCCCATCTACATGGCCTTCTATGTCACCTTTGCCCAAGGCCTCGCCTGGCTGCTGCGCAGCGCAGTAGCAGCGATCGTCATTCTTCTCGGCTGGTACATGACGCTCGAAACCCTCGTCATTCCGATGATCTACAAGGTCGGCGACAAGATCGCGCCGTACGCGCCATTCAAGAACCTCAGTGCCTTCTACCGAGGCGAAGTCATCGACAAAGTGCCTTGGGGCGAATGGGGATCCCTCGGCTACTTCGGCGCCTGGGCTGCGGTGCTGTACATCGTGGCGATGGTGCTGCTCATCAAGCGGGACGCGTAAGGAAATCTTTCCCGTATTTGGGCCTAGTGTCCTGGGGGAATAGGTTTCAGACGTGAATTTCAGGGGAAAGATTTCCGGTGTGGGGAAATCTTTCCCCTGTTTGTTCCTAATGTCCTGGGGGAACGCCAGGAAAGCGTTCTTTTGACGGGAAAGATTTCGATCGCACCGAAAAACATCCCCCATTCGGACAGAGCGACCTGGGGAAACGCCAGGAAAGCGTCCTTTTGACGGGAAAGATTTCTAGAGGGTGGAAAGGCTGAGGATCGCCAGCGGAATGAGTGTGTAGCTAGCGATGATGCAGAGGAATGCGGGGAATGGCTGTTTACCTGCAAGACCTGCGGTCTTTTCCGAGAGTGTGAGGATTGTTCGGCTGACTGGCTTGGCGGAGAGCACGGCGATGATGCCGATTAGGTTGAAGAGCACGTGAATGAGTGCTGCTTGCAGGGCAAGTTCTCCGTGTTCGCCGGGGAAGGCGAAGGCGGTGAGGACGGCGGTGAGCGTGGTGCCCAGGTTGGCGCCGAGGACGATGCCGAGGAATCGTCGGATGGCGAGATTTCCGGTTCCGGCGAAGGGGAGGGCCGAGCAGATGGTAGCCGAGGAGGATTGGGACATCATCGTCAGGCCCAGGCCCGCGAGGGTGGAGCGGATTGGCGCGGTTGCCACTTTGTTGTGGGTGGAGTTTTCCAGCATGTGGTGCGATCCGCTGGCGGTGAGGTCCTGCATGAGGTGGGCAATGTAGTGGATCGTCAGGACAATGAGGAAGACGCCGAGTGTGAGCGTTAGGGTTCCGGACAGGGGGTGGAACAGCTGGTCGATGCCGGAGCTGAGTGCGTCTGAGACGGGGCGGACAAAGTGTCCGACGAGGCCATCTGCATCGATGGCGTGGCCGTCGGCGTCGTAAAGGCGTGTGCTCAGCGCGCCGGAGAGGCGCGACAGGGGGTGGAAAATGAGCTCGATGGGGAAGAGGACCAGGAGCGAGAGAACGTTGAACCACCAGTGGGTCATCGCGGCGGCGACGGCGCGGTGCAGGTTGCAGGCGTTGCGGTAGAAGCCGAAGGCGACGATTTGGGAGGCGGCGCAGGTGCCCACGTTGGAGCCCATGATGAGCATGACGGCCATGTCGAGGGGGACGATGCCCGCGCCGACGGTGGCGACGGTGAGGGTCGTGACTACTGTCGAGGATTGCACCGTGAAAGTGAACAGCACGCCCGCGAGGACGGCAAGAATCGGGTGATTGATGGTGCCGACGAAATTGTGGACGGCGTCGTACCCGAGGATGTGGATGCCGTTGTTGATCAGGTTGATCGCAACGACGAGGACGTAGATGCACAGGGCGATGCCCACCCAGCGCACCGCGCGACCGAACTCTGAGATCAGGATTGCGTCTTCATCGTGCTCGCTGTGAAGCGGGTTGATGTAATGAACCGTGCCTGGGAAATACAACTTAGGCGTGTGTGTACTCACAAGCCTCCGATCCCAGGGTGTAACGATTAATTCATTTCATCGTAACCTACTGCAGGGCTGAGGTTAAACGCATGACGTTGTCCACGTAGCGCTTGATCAGCGACCGCTTGGACCACACCTCTGTGGTGAGTTCGGTAGCCGAAGCGTGGTAGGTATCGGTGAGCGCGGACAGTTCGTCGATCAAATTGCCGTGGGCCACGAGCAAAGAAATTTCGTAGTTGAGGCCGAAGCTGCGCATATCCAGGTTCGAGGAGCCGAGAACACCGACGGCGTCTTCGGTGTGAGGGTCAGCGAGGACGAACTTGGAATGCAAAATCGCGGGCGCAGGGTAGCGATAAATATGAACCCCGGCTTCCAGCAGCGCTGCATAGTAGCTGGACTGTGCGTGGCTGACAATGAACTGGTCACCCTTCTCATTCACGTAAAGCTCCACGCGCACACCCCGGTAGCAGGCGGTGGTGACGGCCTCAAGGAGCGTCTCATCAGGGATGAAGTACGGGCTGCACAGCACGAGCCGTTCCTTCGCGTGGTGCACGATCGAATTGAACAGCCGTAGGTTCGGCTCCGTGTTGTAGCCAGGGCCGGAAGGGACGAGCTGCAGCACGTTAATGTCGTTGCGGCCAGGAGGAATGGAAGGGCCGGAGCCGGTTTCCGGCAGCGCGATCTCCTCACCGGACTCCGAGTACCAATCCACGGAAAACACCATTTCCATCGAGGACACCACCGGCCCCGTCAGCTCCACCATGAGGTCCATCCAGTGCAGGCCCAGGCGCCTATTGCGCCTGAGGAGGTAGCTGGAATCGATCATGTTTTGGGATCCGATGAAGCCGCGGTTGCCGTCGATAAGCAGCATCTTGCGGTGGTTGCGCAGGTCTGGGCGGCGGAAGCGCCACTTCCATGGCTGCAGCGGAAGGGTGAGGTGCCATTGGATGCCTAGGGAATTGAGGCGGCGGCCGAGCTTCCAGTAGCCGGGGTATTTCCAGGAGCCGACGTGGTCGAAGAGGAGGCGGACCTTGACGCCACGCTTCGCTGCTCGTTCGAGGGCTCGGAAGAATGGGTCGGTGGTGTCGTCCCACGAGATGATGTAGATCTGCGCGTGGACGGTCTCTTTCGCCTCGTCAACGGCGCGGACCATCGCGCTAATCGACTCGTTGTAGTCCGAGTAGACGCCACAGTTTTCGCCGGTCACCGCAGGCAGACGAGTGAGGCGACGGTTCAGCCGGATGATCGACTCCAGCTCGGGGCTAAGATCCGTGTGCGGTGGCACATCAGGTACATTAACCTGCACGTTTTTGATCTGCGTATTGTATTCCTGTTGGATCCGGTGCCTGCGCCGATTGATGTATGGGCTGCCCATCAGCAAGAACAGGGGCAGGCCGACCACGGGGATCAGCAAAATGGCGAGCAGCCACGCGCTTGACGCAGCCGGCTTACGACCCTCCGGCACAATGCCAATGGCCAGAATCTTGATGGCGTAATCCAGGACCAGGCCGATGGTCTGCCACGTGGGGTTATTCAGAAAGTCCAGCATTTAACGCACGTCGTCAAGCCTGGCGGTCTCATAATCTACGATGACCGGCGCGTGGTCCGACGCCCCCTTCGTCGAGCGTTCCTCCGAGTCAATGAAGGCAGCCACCGCCCGCAGGCTTTTCGACGCCAACTGGAAATCAATCCTCATGCCCTGGCCACGCTGGAACCGCATTTGCACATAATCCCAGTAGGTGAACTGCCCCGGGGTGAACTCGCGGGTCACTTCAGTAAGTCCTGCCTCGAGGAGTTCTTCGAAGGCGACGCGCTCGGGGTCAGTGACGTGGGTCTTTCCTTCAAAAAAGGCCATGTCCCACACGTCTTCGTCACGCGGGGCGATGTTGAAGTCGCCGGTCAGGACCAACTGCTTCTCTGGGGTGTGGGTGAGCTGGTCTTTGACATCCTTGGCGAGGGCGTCGAGCCAGCGCAGCTTGTAGTCATAATGAGGGTCCGCAATCTCGCGGCCATTAGGAACGTACAGGCTCCAGACTTCGACCCCATTGCAGGTCGCGCCGATCGCGCGGGCCTCGCGGTCCTGGGGCTTCGTTGGGTCCTTGTGGAAACCTGGCTGGTCCTCGAAGTGCGTCTTGATGTCTTCCAGTCCCACGCGGGAGGCGATGGCCACACCATTCCACTGGTTGAGGCCGAAGTGGGCCACCTGGTAGCCAGCGTCTTGGAACGCGGCGTAGGGGAAGTTCTTGTCGGTGGTTTTGGTTTCTTGCAGCGTAAGGACATCGATGTCGTGGCGTGCGAGGAAGTCGGTGACTCGATCGATTCGAGTCCGCACGGAGTTGACGTTCCAGGTGGCGATGCGCATATGTCCAAGATACCTGGGTGGTTGCTGGGAGGGTTGGCTGGCCACGCTGGAACCGCCTCTGCGCATAATCCCAGTAGGTGTACTTTTAAATCCCGCGTTTTCGGCGCGAGCTAATAGGAAAGGAACCAAAAGAGCGCTTCGGTCGTTCTATCAATAGAACCCATGGAAGGAGCCTTGCAGTTGAATGCGAAACCGGTGCGCGAACGTCTAGCTCGTGAGGTTCGGGATGCAATGTCAGTGCCGATAACCTACGGTGAGCTGGAAAAATACAATGCGTTCCTGCCGGGGCGCAACACGGGGCCTCGTTCTGTGGACAACGCACCGGTGGCCAGCCGAGTGAGCGCCCTTGCGATTGACTTGGCGCTGTTTTCCAGCATGTTCATCACCGTCCTCGTTGGCTTGTCCATCGCCTTTGCCCAGCCCTGGACTCTTGCGGGAATCTTTGCTCTCCCCGTGCTGTTCTACATCTGGCAAACCATGCTCGATGCCGCAGGGGGCTCCCTAGGGAAGCGAATGATGGGACTGCGAGTGGTGGGGCCAGCGCACACGCCTGTCGACGCCGGTCAAGCAGCCCGCCGAAACCTGTGGCTCCTCATCCCCATGATCCCCATCGCCGGGCCGTTCGTGGGCCTAGGAGTCGGCCTCTGGTACGCAGGTGTAGCGAAGGCGGATGCTTTTGGAGTGGCGCCGCACGACCGGCTCTCCCGAACCCGGGTGGTTAAGCGGATCTCATCGGAGAGTTAGCCTAGTCGTCGGCGGCGGTCCAGCTACAGGAAACGTGAGTCACGCGTTTCTTTGATCGAATTCGGCCAACGATTGGACCATGTCCAATCTGGTGCTGTCGTTGTGGCCTTCGGCAACGATCTCTTCGCAGATGGCGATTAACGGAGTGAAAGAGTCTCCGCTTCTAGAGGCAATGCCAACTCCGATGCGCTCAGAGTACATACCATCTGCTATCGGCCCCATGGACCACATCGTCCCGGCCGTGGCATTCATCCAAGAGCCGATGACTACGAGGATCGAGACAATCTTCTGGTCAGACTTCTGGTCCCCATCGCGTAGCGATTCAACAAGCTGGCGCGGAAACGCAGAGTCTGCGGCGAAATCCGCAGTCTGATCGAGCTCGGCGATCTGTCTGAACACCCTGGGTACTTCGATTTCTTCAAAGCTGCGCAACCTATGTCCAAAGAGCTCGTTATAGCGTTCTAACATTCTGCCCTCTCTCGTCTAGTACAGCCACCACATTCTATTGCCATCATTGAGGTCTTGGTGCCAGTAGCAGTCTGCTGAAAGAGCCCAAAAGGCTGTGCTCGGATCGTTTCGTAGTGCCTCAAGAGATCTAATGCACTGGTCCTTTGTCTCGTAGAGGCGTTGGCCGATGTCTGCCGAGGCGACTGGGGTGCCAAAGGTGCAGGATAGGGCGACTAGTGCGGACACTATTGCGCTCCGAAGTGGAGCGACCTTCATTTTCGTCAGCATGTTTCTATCCCGTCGATCCGTCCGGTGTGTGGTGAGATATTCGTTCGGGTGCCGGCCACGACGAGCTTACACGCGGAGTCTGGGCCAAAGGCGAAGATAACCTTTACGCGCAGGTCAAATGGACAATCGTTGTAGACCTGCACAAAACCCCACTCGGATTGCGCCCGGATGCAATCGGGAGCGCGTTCTCCCATGAGCCTGACCTGATCACCAGTCTGAGGGCTCGGGCTCACGGAGGCAATTTGGCCGTCCTCGTTAACACGGATGATGACTTCGTCAGCGATCGCAATTTCCGATGGGGAGGCGGATGCTGCCGTCGGGAGAATTGCCAGATAAGTGGAGGTCAGCAAAGCTCCCATTTTTTGTATCTCATTCCAACTCCTCTGTGTAGGACTTCAGCCACGATCTGTGGCCGTGGTCTCACAATATCTCCTTATGTGAACCTGTTTTCAAAAAGTGGAAGTTGTTACCTAATTGATATTGTTTGTCAAAAGTGGTGGTTCGCCCGGCGGAGTGCTAAGACCAAGCTGTTGGGGAATGCTGAAAGAGGGTGTGGAGCTAGCTTCCGGGCTCGCTAGCGTACCGATGCCTATGGTGCTCGATAAAACCGAGCTTTTCGTATAACCCGATTCCGGCATCATTGGTGCCAAGGACCTGCAGATATGCGGTGTGGGCTCCGTTAGTGAGGCCCCAGTTCAGCATGCATTGGCCTAGCGCAGTGCCGAGCCCTTGGCGTCGGAAAGCAGGTGCGACCTCGACGGCGGAGTAACCGAGGAAGCCGTCGGTAAGCGTGCCGCGGGTGATGGCCACAGTTTCAGAGCCATTCAGGATGCGGCCGAAACACATGTGCCCGTCGATCTGGGTGCGCAGCAGCTCCAGGGCCTGCGGAGGGAGGGGCTGGCCACGGAAGTGGTAGAGCTCGAGCCAGGCATCGTCGGGTTGGTCGAGGATTTCGAAGCGTAGGTCGTCGCGCAGTTCCACGGGCTCAGCAAGAGAGCGGGTCATGACGATGATGTCCGGGCCGAATTCCCAGCCCGCCGAGGTGGAAAAACGCATGGCTGCGGGGGCGATTCGGTCGGGCAGCAGCATGCGCGCTGGCAGGTTATGGCGCTGGTAGAAGTCTTGAATTGCGACCAGTGGAACCGCGGACAGGCCGGCAGAAGGGCCCAGCGGAGCCGCAGAATTGGAACGCTCAGTTATGCCGTCGCCGGCGCGCAGCAGCCAGCCATCCACCCAGGTGTGCTCCACGCCAGGAAACGCCTTCGCGTTGGCTACTTCGATGGCGCGGATTTCAGAATTGCGCACCCGACGAGGTGGCAGCACCTTGATTACCTGGATGAGTTCAGACGGGATTTCAACGAAATCAGAGGTTGAAACGAACCCGCCGACTGATTGCGGGCGAACGCGCAGCGGAGAGACAGAGATGACGTGGCCGATGACGTCGGTAAGGTGCCCCGGTGTGTCCGGCAAGTGGCGCCGGACAATGACGCGGTCGCCGACCTTAATCGTCGTAGCCAAACGGGTCCTCGTCTACGCCTGGGGTCCACGTGTTGCCAGCGGAGGTCCAACCGTTGCTCTTGATGGCCTTCTTCGCTGCGCGCTTCCACCGGCCAATCAGGGTGTCGGTGTACAGGAAGCCATCGAGGTGGCCGACCTCGTGCTGCAGGCAGCGCGCGAAAAAGCCGTAGCCCTCCACGGTGACAGGCTCGCCGTGTTCATCGGTGCCAGTCACGCGGGCCCAGTCGGCGCGACCGGTAGGGAAGGACTCGCCAGGGACGGAGAGGCAGCCTTCGTCATCGGTGCCGTCATCGTTCGGCATGGACTCCGGGATCTCGGAGGTTTCCAGGACCGGGTTGATCACGCAGCCACGGCGGTATTCGCCACCCTGCGCCTCAATCTCCTCCGGGGTTTTCAGTTCGCCATTCGGGCCCTCAACGTCGGGGCAGTTGTAGACGAACAGGCGCTTGCCCACGCCGATCTGGTTCGCGGCCAGCCCGACGCCGTGCGCGCGATCCATGGTTTCATACATGTCCGCGATGAGTTCAGCGAGCTCAGCTGGGGTTTCCGTTACTGGCTCGGTCGGGTTGTGGAGGACTGGGTCGCCGTGAATGACGATGGGACGAACGCTCATGACACACAAGCTTATACCCTTGTAGCCATGGCTTTAAGCGATACTGACCGGGCGATCCTCGAATTCGAATCGCGCGCGCCCCGCAACGTCAGCGCGAAAGAAGAGGCAATTCGGGGCGAGTTGGGGCTCACGCCCATGCGTTACCTTTACCGACTCAACCAGCTTATCGACGACCCAGAGGCCGCCTCCGAGTTTCCCATGTTGATCAATAGGCTCGCCCGCATCCGACACGGCCACGCCAATATCCGAAAGTAATGTGACTGGAGGGTAAGCTGTGACTCGTGTCTACCAATGAAACTTCCCCTCGTTTGCCGCTGCGCGGCATTGCCATGATCATCATCGCCGTTGCGGTGCTGCTTCTTGCCTGGGGTGTGTACTCCCTGACTAACTCTGGGCAAGAGGAAGCTGTTGTCACCCAGCCAGCAGCTAATACCGCAGCTCCAGCAGCCCCGGCAGCACCAGCATCAGCATCCGCAGCCCCAGCATCCGCTGCGCCAAGCTCTGCACCTGCTTCCGCAACTCCGGCGCCAGCATCCGGCCCCCCGGCAGTACCAGCAGCTCCGGCTGATGGCGCGCAGCCAAAGGTCTTTGCACTTAACAACTCCACTGTTCAAGGCCTGGCTAATCGTGTCGCGGATGATCTGAAGAAGAAGGGCTTCCAGGACGTCGAGTCCGGCAATTTCCCGCACGAAATCCTGCCGAAGTCCGTCGCTTTCTACACCCAGGGCAATGCAAATGAAGAGCAAGCAGCGCGCCAGATCGCGCAGCAGCTGGGAATTGTTGCGGAACCGCGTATCGATGCCCTGAAAGAATTGCCAGCAGGTGTAGTTGTCGTGATCACTGAGGACTTGAACCGCTAAACTTTTAGGCTATGGCCATCGAGTTTGCGCAAACCCAGAACCATACCCTTGGCGTGGAATGGGAAATCGCGCTAATTGACCCGGAAACCCGCGACCTCGTTCCCCTTGCCGAGCAGGTCATGGGTGAACTTGACCAGGACAACCTGCAGGTCCGGGTGGAAAAGGAATTCCTAGCTAACACTGTCGAACTCGTCACCGGGGTGTGCGAGTCGGTAGGGGAGGCAGTGGAACAACTCGAGGAAGGCCTGCGCGCAGTTCAAGCTGCCGCAAACAAGCATGGTGCACGGGTGTGGGCTAGTGGCTCGCACCCGTTTGCGTCTTCTTCTGAGCAAGTCATCTCGGATAAGTCCCACTACAACGAGATCATCGAGCGCACCCAATACTGGGGCCAGCAGATGCTCATCTGGGGCGTGCATATCCACGTCGGTATCGACACCGCCGACCGAGTCTGGCCCGTCATCAACGCCATGATGACCAAGTACCCGCACTTGCTCGCACTCTCCGCCAGTTCTCCTGGCTGGGATGGCAAGGATACCGGTTACGCTTCCAACCGCACTATGCTCTACCAGCAACTTCCCACCGCTGGCATTCCTTATGACTTCAAAGACTGGGACGAATACTCAGCCTTCATCGCCGATCAGAAGAAGTCCGGAGTCATCGACAACGATGGCTCAATGCACTTGGATATTCGCCCGGCGGAAAAGTGGGGCACCATCGAAGTTCGCTTCTCTGACGCCCCGACGAACTTGCAGGAACTGGCAGCGATCGCTGCCCTGACGCACTGCCTGATCGTCTACTATGACGAGCTTTTTGAAGCCGGAGAAACCCTGCCTAGCCTGCAGCAATGGCACAACAATGAAAATAAATGGCGTGCTGCTCGCTACGGCATGGAGGCGATCATCATCACTTCTCGTGACACCGATGAAGTGCTGGTCACCGACGACCTCAACGAGTTGCTTCGTGTCCTCGCACCGGTAGCCGAGCGCCTGGGATGCACGACCGAGCTGGGCTACGTCCGAGACATCATGGAATCAGGGGCTGCCTACCAGCGCCAGCGAACCGTCTACGAAGAGACTGGTTCGTGGGAATCCGTGGTGGACCTGGCCTGCGAAGAACTGGATAAGCCCCTTAACTAGCAGAATCGTTTCGCATCAGATGCTCGGCGTCGTAGAGACCTTCCTTCTTTGCTAGGCGACCAATGCGCTGAGCGACCACAGGTGCGGTCAGCAGTGCGAACAAGATGACCAGCACCAACACTCCCATGTCACCCTTGTTGCCCGGTGTCAGGGGGCCCGAGCCGAGCAAGCGAAGCAGCGCGCCGATGACCGTCAAGATCAGGCCGAGCGTCTGCGGTTTGGTTACAGAGTGCAGCCTAGAGACGGTGTCCCGGAAACGGACCATGCCGATGGCAGTGGCCAGCACCAAGAGTGTGCCAAGCATGATGCAGACAAGCGAAGCGATATCCAAAACCAAACTCATGACTTGTCCTTCTTTCGGTAGCGCGTCACAGCCACAGAGGAAATGAATCCCAGCAGCGCGACCACGATCATGGCATTGGACACCGTGGTGTCGAGCGTCCAGCAAATGTAGAGTGCAAGGACGCACTGGATCATCGCGACGGTCGCATCGAGGCTAACGAGCCTGTCCAAGGAGTTCGGGCCTGCTAGCAGGCGGTATCCGTTGATAAGGAAAGCGATGGCGAAGCCGATTGCCGCTGCGGTGAGGAAGGCGTTGTAAATAGTGGGATCCATTTAGTTTCCTTTCTCAAAGGCGCGGATCAGTCGTCGCTCTAGCTCCGCGATGCCATCGATGCTGTGCTGGAGCTGGCGGGTGGAACTGGCGTCGAGAATGTGCATGGTGAGGGTGCGGTCGGCGATGTCCAGCTCGAGAACTGAGCCACCTGGGGTGAGGTTGAGGAACGACACTGCCAGGGAAAACACGAAGTCCTCTTGGACGCGCATCGGCACCTTAACAATTGCCGCAGGAGGCAGTGGGGCAGGGCGCACCGCGATCCAGCTGACGCGGATGGAAGATTCGACGAGGTCCTTGATAAAGAACCACACCAACCCCAGCGCGGAAGACCAGCGGATACGCATGGTTGCGATCGGTAGGGCTGGCAAAGGGAAAAGCATGACGATGGCGAAGCCAACCACGAAGCCACCGATCACGTTCGCCCAGGAAAACTCGCCGTACATCAGGCACCACATCAGGGTGATCCAAGCGATGGTCAGCGGCCGAAAGCGTCTTTGGAAGCCTGCGAAATTCATTGCTTCACCTCCAACGTGCGTCCTGGCTTTAGCCCGGCATCGCCAAGCACTGCAGAGCGGTAGGTGTCCACGGTGAGTGAGGCGTCGGCGGCGCGCGAGGTGACGGCGGATAACGGGCCGGCGAGCACGGTGACCAGCAGGGATGCCGCTACCAGCATGGCAGTTGGGGCAACCATGCCGACGGGCATGCGTCCCACGTCAGCGCGGTCCTCGAGGGACACCATGTCTTGCACATCGGACAGCGGGGTTGGCCGGGCGGTGGCGAGGTGGCCATCTGGTGCGTCGGCGCGGTCGCGCCAAAACGCCTTCGACCACACGAGGATCATGGTGTAGAGGGTGAGCAGCGAAGTGATCACTGCGCCCGCGACCAGGAGCCACGCCATGAAACCGCCTCGCTCGGCGGCCGCCTCGACGAGGATGACCTTGCCCAGGAACCCAGAAAACGGTGGAATGCCGCCCAGGTTGAGCGCCGGGATCAGGTAGAGCACGGCGAGCAAGGGAGCAGTGTAGGCGAGCGAGCCGAGGGAACGCAGCGAGGAGGAACCTGCCTGGCGCTCGATGAGGCCCACCACCAGGAACAGGGCCGTCTGCACGAGAATGTGGTGCACCGCGTAGAAGATCGCGCCGGACAGGCCGTGTGGCGTGGCGAAGGTGATGCCCATGATCATGTAGCCGATGTGGCTGACCAGCGTGAATGACAGCAAACGCTTGATGTCATTCTGAGCCATCGCGCCGAGAATGCCAAAGATCATGGTGAACAGGCCGGCCCACATGAGGACGTGGTCCAGTCGGCCGTCGATGAAGAGGACGGTGCGGGCGCGGATGATCGCGTAGACACCCACCTTAGTGAGCAAGCCAGCGAACACCGCGGTGACCAGCGCCGGGGCGGTGGGGTAGGAGTCCGGCAGCCAGGAGTACAGCGGGAATACTGCCGCTTTGATGCCGAAGGCGATCAGCAGCACGGCGAAGATGGCGGTGCGGGTGCCCGCCGGTACCGATTCCATCCGCAGGGAAATGTGCGCCATGTTCATCGTGCCCACCGAGGCGTACACCAGGCCGAGCGCCAGCAGGAAGATCAGCGAGCTGAGCATGGACACCATCACGTAGGACAGCCCGGCGCGCACGCGGGATGGGGAGGCGCCCAGGGTTAGCAGCACGTAGGACGCCACCAGGAGAACTTCGAATCCGACGTACAGGTTGAAGAGGTCACCGGCGAGGAATGCCAGGTTCACGCCCATAGTGAGCAGCAGGTATGCGGGGATGAAGACGGCCACGGGTTCGTCTTCTGTGCCGTCGCGAAGCCCCTGCCCGATCGCGTACCACATGACGCAAAACAGCACGAGGGAGGAGACGGCGAGCATGATGGCGGAGAGGCGGTCGGCGACGAGGGTGATGCCGACGGGCGCGTCCCAGCCGCCGATGCGTAGGGCGTGGATGCCGGATTGATCGACGAGGATCACGAGCCACACGCTCAGCGCGATCAGGGAGAATAGGGCGCCGAGGGCAATCGCGCGTTGTGCATTATGCGCCTTGGACAGCAGCATCACCAGGGCCGCGGCGATCGCCGGGATGATGATCGGCAGCGCAATGAGGGAGTTAAGCATCGCGTCCCTCCTGCACTGGCTTCTCGAAGGAGCTCGGACCAAACTTGTCGCCCACATCGGTGGGGCGGCCGGTTTCGGGGTCGTCGGAACGGTCGTGGTCCGGGGCGGCTGCGGCCGTAAGCGGGCGCTTTGCGACGACGGTGTCCTCGGTATCGTCCTGCAGGATATCTGCCGTTCGGTACTGGTACTGGCGGTACGCCAGGGCCAGGATGAATGCGGTCATGGCCATCGAGATGACGATGGCGGTGAGGATCATCGCTTGGGCCAATGGGTCGGAGTCGACGCCGGTCAGTGTGGAATCCCTTCCCTTGATCGGTGGTGCTCCGGCGCCGCCACCGGCGGTGAGCATGAGCAGGTTGGCTCCGTTGCCCATCAGGAGCAGGCCCATGAGCATCTTGGTGATGGCACGTTCCAGCAGCAGGTACACGCCACAGGAGATGAGGACGGCCGCGGTGAGCAGCAAAGCAAAATTGGCAACCATTTACTGTGCCACCTCCTTTGCTTTGAGTTTTTCTTGTAGTTGACGTGCGCGTTCCTTGCGTCGTTCATCGTCGCGATCGAGTTGCGAGCCCAGGCTGTGGAGCACGTGCAGGATCAGGCCGATGACGATGAGGTAGACGCCGGCGTCGAAGACGATTGGGCTGACGATCGCCATGTATCTGATGAGTGGCGGGTGCAGTTCCCAGTAGCCACTGGTCAGAGGTGGCAGGCCGAAGAACATTGGGACCACGGCCGCTGAAGCGGATAGCAATAGTCCTACGCCGAGCAGTGCTGACGGGTCAACGGGGAGGGCCTCGTCGAGTTCCTTCCTGCCACCGGCAAGGTAGCGCAACGTGAAAGCAAGTGCTGCGACGAGACCACCGGCAAAGCCACCACCTGGGCCGTTGTGACCAGCGAAGAAGAAGTACGCACTGAGGGCCAGCATGGACGGGAACAGGACTCGGGTGGCCACGTCCACCATGAGCGAGCGATTCCTTGCCCGGTCGTTTTCAGAGGTGACCAGCCAACGACGCCCCTCCGTCTGCAGCGTGGGGCGCCTCGAATCGCGGGAGAAGTCCCGAGTCCGGTAGACCAGCGACGCAACACCGGTCGCCACCACTACGAGGACCGAAATCTCACCGAAGGTATCCCACGCGCGAATGTCCACGAGCAGCACATTCACCGCGTTAGAGCCATGACCAATCGTCTTGGCCAGGTCTGGGATGTACATGGAAATCGGCAAGGTAGAGCGCGCGTTCATGGCGAATACGGCCACCACCATCACGGTGACACCAACCGCGACAGACAGCCACGCCCTGCCACGCACCAGCGTGCCCCGACTGTTGTCTTTGGTACTTGGTGGGAACTTGCGCAGGACCAACATGAACACAACCATCGAGATGGTTTCCACCAACAGCTGCGTGAGCGCCAAGTCGGGAGCACCGTGCAGGGCAAAGATGACGGAAATGCCATAGCCCGTCATACCCACCATGATGAGCGCAGAAATGCGATTGCTCAGCACTGTTGCGGCCAGCGCAGCAATGATGATGAGCAGAGCGATGAAGCCCTGGATCGGGGAATCCCACATTTCCATGCGCACCTCGGTGCGCTCACCCGCGATGAGGGATAGCAGAGGTAGCAACACCAGGGTGCCCAGGATGATCGCCTCGTTGATCGGCAGGGAACCACGCTGCGTGGTTGCCGTGAGTCGAAGCGAGATCGTGCGGAGGAAATCCAAGACGCGGTCGTAAGCCAAGTTGGCGTCGCCGAGAGCAGGCTGCTCAAAGTACAGCTTGGACAGCAGTTCCCGCTGCCAGTGCAGGATCGCGCCCACCACTATGATCACCGCTGTCAGACCCAACGGCAGGGTGAAACCGTGCCACAAGGCCAGGTGGGTGGAGGCATGCTCGGTGGGGAATGCCTGGTCGAGATGGGTGGTCAGGAGTGCGTCGACAAGCTGCGGGGTGAGCCCGAGCAGCACGGTGAGGCAGGTGAGAACAGTAGGTGGCAGCCACAGCCACATGCTGATGCGGTGCATGTCGCGAACTGGCTGCGAGGTGCCCATGCCCGGCTTGGTGGCGAAGGCGGCCCACACGAAGTAGAGGGCGTAGGCCATCGTCAGGATTGAGCCCGCGACGATGCCGGTGAGAGTCATGATGCCAGGCATACCCACCAGCAGTTCTTCCTTGTGCACCGCGTCCAGTGCGGATTCCTTCGCCACGAAACCAAGCAGCGGTGGCAGTCCGGCCATCGAACCCGCGGACAGCAACGAAATCGCCGCCAAACCCGGCTCCTTTCGAGCCAGGCCAGACAGCTGACGAATATCGCGGGTGCCCGTCGCATGGTCAATCGCGCCGACCACCATGAACAGCGCGGCCTTGAACAGCGCGTGGCTAAGCGTCAGCGCCAAACCGGCCAGCATCGCGGTACGCGAACCGATGCCCACCAACGTCATGATGAACCCCAGCTGAGACACCGTGCCATAAGCCAAAATGAGCTTCAGGTCCTTCTGTCGCAGCGCCATCCAGCCCGCGAGCAACATCGTGAACAAACCCAGCGGGATCACCACCAAGTGCCAGGTCGGCACCGCCGCGAACGCAGGAGATACGCGCGCGACCAAGTAAATGCCCGCCTTCACCATCGCCGCAGAGTGCAAGTACGCGCTCACCGGAGTTGGGGCAGCCATCGCGCCGGGCAGCCAAAAGTGCATCGGTGCGATCGCCGACTTCGACAGCGCACCAGCCAGGATCAGCACCACCGCGGTAGTGGCTAGCGGAGCGCTAGTGAAGCTGTGGTGCGTGATATCGCTGAGGCGCCATGTGCCCGCGCCGTACCCCAGCATGATGATGCCGACCAGCATCGCGAGTCCGCCCAGAGTGGTCACCAACAGTGCCTGGCCGGCGCTGCGCCTTGACGACGCGCGTTCCGAGTAATACCCGACGAGGAGGAAACTCAGGACGCTGGTGATCTCCCAAAAGATGAACATCAACAGGAAGTTGTCGGAGATGACCAGGCCGAACATGGCGAAAGTAAACGCAGCCATGTTTCCGGCAAAGACCTGCAATCGCTTCGGGGCGCTATCAAAGTAGCCCCAACAATAAAGGAGGACCAGGGCACCGATACCGAGAATGATCAGGCTGAAAAACCCCGCGAGGGGATCCAGCGTGAGCTCAATGTTGAGATGAGCGCTCGGCATCCATGCGTAGGAAGCGTGCCTGGAGAAGCTGTCATCCAGGAAAAGGCTGGTTACCCAGAGGAAACCGACAGCAGGAGTGATGGCCAGGAGCCCGAAAGCTTTCCTTCCGAGCATCCTGATCAAGATCGGTGCGAGTAGAGAATTGACTAAAAGGCTTGAAAGAAGTGTTATCACCAGGTGGGTTTTCGGGCTCGTTGGCGGGCAGCGGGCAGGAAATGTCCGGCCCAGCGACCCACCGGCCAACCCCGAGAACAGCCGTCACAATCTCAAGTCGCTAGGCGCGACAATGTAATCGATTGTAACCGTTTGTTAACGAATGCGCTGCGAGTTATTGATCTTATGCCCGTGAATACGGTGCGCTGCAGAGCTCATGGCAGCAGCGCCCGAGTTGTCCCGGTCTGGGCCAAAACCCATGGCCCAGACAGTGCGGCCCCGGTGAGTCGCCTGGATGAAGGTGACCGTGGCCTCGAAGATGTCCATTTGGTGGAAGTTGACGATCTCCAGCGGGAAACCCATCTCTGCCAGGATGTTTGTGCAAGCAGAAATAGCGCCCGTTGCTTGAATGTCGCGCCCTAAGGTGATGCGACGACCACCACGGAACGTGGTGATATTGGTGAAGTAATTGAACGTGTGGCCAGGAAGTGGCGCTGCAAACATGTTGTGAATGCGAATTGCACTGGTGGGTGCATAAGTCTCTGTGAACGTCCGCCAGGACATTCCATGAGCTTCTTCTTTGAGTCCGCTGGGCAGAAAGTGACCGAATCGTGCTTGGAAAGGATCAGCTGCCAGCTCGTTGGTATGACGCTTGAAACCGGTGCTTGGGGAGGTGGTCGTTTGGGTAAACATTGCTACGTGGTCCTTTTTTCTTGGCTTGGGATCTTCTTGGACCGACCCAGGTGCTGGTTTGCTAACGACTACTTCCCCATGCGAAGGGGGTCAGTCTCATCTTCCTTCGCTGGGGTACGTAGCCTTGGCCACTCGGAGATTAAGGTTTGCAAAAGTCATGTAAGTCACAGTAATGCGGGTCACAGGGGTGGGGCAAGAGTGGGGTAATGAAAGGGGGTGGTGAGACTTTTCGTCTTACATAGTGGGATGATCTGGTTTGGGCGGAGGGATTTGCTGGCGCGTGTGAGATTCCTCCGGGTTATCAGGTTTGCTTGCTGGGATTATCGCCAAGAGGCCCGGAGGAATTTGCTTTGGGTGACAAGTTCCTCCGGGGTTTGACTGTGCCTTCAGGGCTTTGTCTTCGCTGTGGACAGGGTTGAGGCGGAGGGATTTGCTGGCGCGTGTGAGATTCCTCCGGGTTATCAGGTCTGCTTGCTGGGATTATCGCCAAAAGGCCCGGAGGAATCTCTCACGTGAGCAAGATTCCCCCGGGCCTTCCGGAAAACCAGGACCTACCGGGCTGCGTAGTTCGACAGGAACAGCGCCTCAGCGATCGCGATGTCGCGGATTTCCTCTGGAGATACAGACTCGTCAGGGGAGTGGATGACGCAAGATGGCTCCTCTACGCCAAACAGGGTGATTTCCGCAGCTGGCATGATGGATTGCAGCTTTTCACACAGCGGAATCGATCCACCGGATCCAACGGTCACAACGTCCTTGCCAAACGCGTTTGCCATGCACTGGGAGAAGAACTGAACTGCCTCTCCTGAGGTGTCGGTGGCGAATGGATCGTTCATTCCCGAGGTCTCAATGGAAATGTGCGCTCCCCATGGAGCATGTGCTCGCAGGTGAGCCTCGAGTGCAGTCGCGACCTGGGCCGAGGTTTGTCCTGGTGGGACTCGGTATTGCAGGTTCACGGAGCAGGTGGCAGGCACGGCGTTCACAGCCTCGGCAACTGGGGTGGAGGTCCAGCCGGTGATGGATACGGCAGGACGTGCCCATACCTGGTCAGCGACTCCGGCAACGCCGGAGCCCATGACGGACACTCCGTCCAGTACGCCGGCGTCAGAGCGGAAGTCTTCTTCGGCGTAGGAAAGGCCGTCCCAGGTTTGAGAGCAGTCCAGGCCGTCGATGGAGATGAGGCCATGCTCGTCGCGAAGCGTGTCCAGCAGGCGCACCATCGCGAAGACGGCGTCCGGGGCAGCGCCACCGAAGCTGCCGGAGTGGACCGGCGCGCGCAGGGTGTCGAGGGTGACCTTCATCTGGCCGCCGCCGCGCAGGGTGGTGGTGAGCGTTGGCGTGCCGACGGCTGCGTTGCCGGAGTCCGCGATGAAGATGATGTCGGAGGTGAAGAGTTCGGGGCGGGTTTCAATGAGGTTGTCGAGGCCCTCGCCACCCATCTCTTCGGAACCTTCGATGACGACGCGCAGGCCGAGTGGCGTGCCGCCGAGGTCGTTCAGAGCTCGCAGTACCGCGAGGTGCATGACTAGGTTGCCCTTGCAATCAGCAGCGCCACGTGCGTACCAGCGGCCGTCGCGTTCGGTGAGTGTGAATGGGTCGGAGGTCCACTTCTCCAGTGGGCCTGCAGGGACTACGTCGTAGTGGGAATACAGCAGTACGGTTGGCTGGCCTGGCTCCGGGTCCTTGGTGGCGATGAAAATGCGGGCGCCGTCGATGCCGTCGTGGTGGGTGACGTCGAGGCCGGCAGAGGATAGTGCCTTCTCAACCCAATCGGCTGCGCCACTGAGTTGATCAGCGAGTTCAGGAGTGGAATGCACCGAGTTAAAAGAGGTGATTTCGGAAAGATCAGAAAAGATTTGATCGCGTTGTCCGGAGATATGCTCGCGGATGGCGTCAGTGTTCTTGAAAGTCATGCTTCCAAGTGTAGACATCTGGGTTACATTGGATTCATAAGAGAAAGAGATGACAAATGAAGAAGTTTGCTGGCGTTTTTTCTGCTGTTGTTTGTTCCGCTCTGTTTGCCGGTTTGGCGCAGGCTCAGCTACCTGATCCGGCGCAGCTATCTAGTCAGTGGCTGCCGAAACCACCTCCTCCTGTGGTTGCTCCGAAGCCTGCGTTTGATCCGGCCATCCAGGCGCAGCTGGATGTGAAAGTCGCCGAAGTTCTCGCACGTCACGGTGGGGTTGCTGCGGTGTCCATTGATGATGGTCGGCACACGTACTTCGCGGGGAATGTAGGCGGCGGCCCGGCGATGTCAACGATCAAGGTTCCTATCGCGATCGCTGCGGAACGCAATGGCACTGCCAATCCCGATGATGTTGCAGCCGCGCTGACCTGGTCTGACAACGCAGCCACCGACCGCCT
Source organism: Corynebacterium sp. H130 (assembly GCF_037572395.1). NCBI lineage: Bacteria > Bacillati > Actinomycetota > Actinomycetes > Mycobacteriales > Corynebacteriaceae > Corynebacterium > Corynebacterium sp. H130. The sequence continues at coordinate 51,947 of NZ_JBBHLA010000006.1, forward strand.
CTACGCTGGATTGGGCCCGGAAGCGGATGCGAAGATCCGGGGTGTCATCTCTCCAGCTCCAGCTATCAATGCGGGGAGCTGGTGGGCAAACAACCAGTGGGGTGTTGTCGAGCAGGCCCAGTTTGCCCGTCGCCTCGACTGCGTGGATCCCGACCGCTCCATCACCCATCACATGGGTAATGTGGTTCCTGAGCAGCGTTATGGTTTGGGGCGCGTGCCAGGGATGTTGTTCAAGGGCGGTTGGTCGCCGATGGATGACGGCAAGATGTACGTGCGTCAGCTCGGCGTGTTGCACACTGATCAAGGCGCAATGGGCGTCGCGATCGCAGCCCAGGCCGGTGACGGCAGCTACGCAGCAGCTCAGGCCATGTTGAATGAGCTCGCCGACGCCCTCCCGCGTCTCGGCTCACCGCTGCACTGCTAGCTTGGGAGCATGGCTTATCGACGCCCACAGTCAAAAATCCTCATCGCGGGGGCCTTGGCCTTCATTGCTGTCATCGCGACCTTAAGCTTCTTCACTCTGCTCCGCGTGGCCACTGGTGGGGAAACAGTGACGGAAGAAACCACTGCCGTCGCCGCCCCCAGCGTGACGCCATCGCAAAAGCCCACGCCAACCCCAAGTCCAACCCCCACTTCAAGTCCGACGCCAACGTCTACTCCAACTCCAACCCCGACTCTTACAAAGACGCCAACTCCCACGTCTTCAAAGATGCCAATGCCTCCCGCAGGCGCTAAGAAATGTGGCGAGTCCAAGAAATTCATGGCCTATGCGGGTAATGAGACAACGTCATGCCCATTTGTGGTGAATATCGCCAAGCAGATGGATTCCAAGGCTGTCGCGAACAAGGCTGTGAAGGTGAAGGCGACGAGCCCCACCACCAAGAAGTCCTACGAGGTCACCTGTACTCCGGGTAAAGACGGAGCGTTCGCTTGCCGTGGTGGCGACAATGGCGAGGCGCACCTGCTGCCCCTGAAATAGCCATACTTTCGGCCAGAAAATACCCTTTGATCAAAGGCGTCAACTAGTCACACGATAAACTGGAAGGAAATACATAGTTTCCTGAAAGGTAGCCTGACATGGCGGAAAATAACCCGTGGGCCTTGCCTCCGAAAGAAGATTCGTGGGCTACTACTCCGAACAACCCGTGGGCGCTGCCTCCCGAGCAGGATCTGCCAACTCAGGCTTTTCCGCCGCAGCAGCCACCGCAGGAAGTGCCGCAAGAACCGATCGAGCCACCTATTCAGCAAGCGCCACCGGTTTACCAGCAGCCGGTGCCTCAATATGAGGCACCGAAAAAGTCGGGGATGCATCCGGCGTTGATTGTTCTTCTCACCGTGTTGAGTGTCGCTATCCTCGGCGCTCTCGGCTGGGTGGGTTACAAGTTCTATCAGGACCGGATGGCCGCGCAGGACGATGTGGTTGTGGTGACTACGGTCGTCGTAAAGCCCCCTGCGCCGGCGTCGGCACCCGCGCCACAGCCTGCAAAGAAGGAGCCCGTCGCGGCCCCTGCGGGTAGCTCGTCCTGCGGTAATTCGCTGAAGTACAAGGTGTTTGCGGCGACATCGGTGACCTCGTGCCCATTCTCGATGGCCACCGGTCAGGCCGCGGATACGCAGTCGGGGTCGAGTTTTGGCATGCAGGTTTATAGCCCGGTGACGCAGAAGAGCTACTACATGGGCTGCATGGATGAGGGCGGTGGAACGCTGCGTTGTGAAGGTGGCGACAACGCGGTGGTTTACCTTGTCCCGCACTAAAGCACTGATCGCCCTCGGTGCGTGCGGGCTGGCCAGTTGCACGATCCCCACGGACACGAAGCCGGCCGAGCGCACCACAGTGGTCGTCGAGACGGTGACCGAGGCGCCCACAACTACGACTATTGCGCATACAAAGACCCTGGACATCAGCGATATTCTCGCCCAATACGGTGGTACCGCGGGCATCGCGCTTGTCGACGCCACCGGCACCCACACCGCAGGCCCGCTGCAGTCGGATGTGGCATGGTCCACCATCAAGGTGCCGATTGTCTTGGCCGCCACGAGGCAGGGCAGTGCTGATCCTGCGCTGGTTTCCTCGGCGATCCGAGCATCGGATAATGCGTCTGCGCAGGTGCTGTGGGACTCGCTAGGCCCTCAGGCCGGGTCCTTGGTGGCTACCGAGATTGGGAAGGTGGCGCCTGCCCCAAAGGTGGTGTCTCAAGTGACCCGGCCGGGCTTTTCGGCGTTCGGGCAGACCCAATGGGCGCTCACAGATCAGGCGAGTTTTGGCTTCAAACTTCAGTGCCATGATTTGGCATCGTCGGTGACCCCGCACATGGGTGCCATTAGTAATGGTGGTGGCTACGGTTTGGGCACCTTGGACCAGGCTGCTTTTAAGGGCGGTTGGGGGCCCGACGTGAATGGTAACTACCTGGCTCGGCAGTTTGGGTTCGTGCAGACTCCCCGCGGAACGGTGGGCGTCGCAATTGCTGCTAAGGCTGGTTCCTATGGCAATGACCAGGCTATGTTGACGGCTCTGGCTGCGCGTGCCCAGGAGTTTATTCAGCAGCAGGATTTGGGAACCCCAGCCTGCTGAGTTGCTGTCAGCGATCAACCTTGCACTCGACTGTTCTGACTGCTAAAAACGAGTATTAGCACTTGCATTGCCTAAGTGCCAGGAAACTTTAGCGGGTGAGGTTGGCAACACACTCACCGACCGTGCCGTCGCGGGCGCCCGCTGACTCAGACGTGAGTGTCGTCCTCAACTATCAAGGAGTACATACTTACATGGCTAAGATCATCGCTTTTGATGAAGAAGCACGCCGTGGCCTGGAAAAGGGTCTGAACACCCTGGCTGACGCAGTCAAGGTCACCCTTGGCCCAAAGGGGCGCAACGTTGTTCTGGAGAAGTCTTGGGGCGCCCCAACCATCACCAACGACGGCGTTTCCATCGCTCGTGAGATCGAGCTCGAGGATCCTTACGAGAAGATCGGCGCTGAGCTGGTCAAGGAAGTAGCGAAGAAGACTGACGACGTCGCTGGCGACGGCACCACCACCGCTACCGTTCTCGCTCAGGCACTCGTTCGCGAGGGTCTGCGCAACGTTGCTGCTGGCTCCAACCCAATGGGCATTAAGCGCGGCATCGAGAAGGCTGTGGAAAAGGTTACCGAGCAGCTGCTGTCTACCGCTAAGGAGATCGAGACCGAGGAAGAGATCGCAGCTACCGCCGGCATCTCTGCAGCTGACCCTGCAATCGGCGCTCAGATCGCTAAGGCTATGTACGCCGTTGGTGGCGGCAAGCTGAACAAGGAATCCGTCATCACTGTTGAAGAGTCCAACACCTTCGGCGTTGAGCTCGACGTGACCGAAGGCATGCGCTTCGACAAGGGCTACATCTCCGGTTACTTCGCAACCGACATGGAGCGCCAGGAAGCAGTCCTCGAGGACCCATACATCCTCCTGGTTTCCGCCAAGATCTCCAACATCAAGGAGCTCCTACCACTGCTGGAGAAGGTCATGCAGACCGGCAAGCCACTGCTCATCATCGCTGAAGATGTTGAGGGCGAGGCTCTGTCCACCCTGGTCGTGAACAAGATCCGTGGCACCTTCAAGTCCGTTGCTGTTAAGGCTCCAGGCTTCGGCGACCGCCGCAAGGCAATGCTGCAGGACATGGCTATCCTCACCGGTGGCCAGGTCATCTCCGAGGAAGTCGGCCTTTCCCTGGAGACCGCTGACATTGAGCTGCTCGGCTCCGCACGCAAGGTAGTCATCACCAAGGACGACACCACCATCGTCGAGGGCGCTGGCCAGGCTGCCATGATCGAGGGACGCGTGAACCAGATCCGCGCCGAAATCGAGAACTCCGACTCTGACTACGACCGCGAGAAGCTCCAGGAGCGCCTCGCAAAGCTCGCTGGTGGCGTTGCTGTGATCAAGGTTGGCGCTGCCACCGAGGTTGAGCTCAAGGAGCGCAAGCACCGCATCGAGGACGCCGTCCGCAACGCAAAGGCTGCTGTGGAAGAGGGCATCGTTGCCGGCGGTGGCGTCGCGCTGCTGCAGGCTTCCCACGTGCTTGACGACGACCTCGGCCTTGCGGGTGACGAGGCAACCGGCGTCAAGATCGTCCGCTCCGCGCTCTCTGCTCCGCTGAAGCAGATCGCAGAGAACGCTGGCCTCGAGCCAGGCGTCGTAGCCGACAAGGTTGCTGGCCTTCCTGTGGGCCAGGGCCTGAACGCTGCTACGGGCGAGTATGTCGACCTTATGGCTGCTGGCATCAACGATCCAGTGAAGGTGACCCGTTCTGCACTTCAGAACGCTGCCTCTATTGCAGCGCTGTTCCTGACCACTGAGGCTGTCGTTGCAGACAAGCCTCAGCCTGCAGGCGCGGCTATGCCTGATGCTGATGCTATGGGCGGCATGGGCGGTTTCTAAGCCTTTATATATAAAGGTATCCCGTCTCCCCGGTTGTGCTGGGGAGACGGGATCTTTTTATATGGACATGTCATATAGTGAAAATGCTGCGATCAAGGTTATGACAACACCCCTTTATTAGGGTATTTTGGAAAGTTTTTTCATGTCTGTTCGTGTGGAAAACGCTTAATCGAAAGTGCTTCTGAAGGTGTTACGCCCATCGGGGATATTTCTCTAAAATTCACCTGTCTAGACCCTGTATGGGTGATTCAATTCACTGTGTGATATGTAAAGGTGCTGGTCGTGGCGATTTCTGAAACTCAAGATTGTTTTGCATGGAAAATTGAATCGAATTCAGATTTGACTGAAAGAACTACACGTTTCAGGTTGACCGCTGGAAGAAATGTGCTTTAATTTAACCATGACGTCCTGAGGGGCGTCAGTAACTGGACACTTCACCAGCAACCCGCTGGTGCCTCTCAAGGAGAATATTCTCATGGATCTTTCCCTCATCAAGGATCAGCTCGCTGACTTCGGCACCTTCGTCAAGGAGTCCCTGAACCTCTGGAACGCTGCTCTTGTAGCAATTCCTGAGTTCATCTCCCTCTCCACCTCTGCTGGTTGGGAGAACCTGGTTGACGCTGAAGGCACCAAGGCAGGCTACGATCTCCTGTCCAACGATGGTGGCTTCACCTCTTCCGTCGTTGACGACAAGTAAATCTTTCAAAATCTAACCTAGGAGCTTTAAAATGGCTGAATTCTTCACCGCTCTTTCCCTGGACACCGCAATCATCCTCAACCCATTCATCTCCATCCTTGAGTTCCTTGCTCCTTTCGGCAAGGCTGCTGAGGCTGCTTCCAAGCTGATCGGCCTGCTGCCTTAAGCTTGATTCGCTAACGCGGTTCTGATGAAGAGCCCCCGCCTTGTGCGGGGGCTTTTTCGTGCGCTTTTGACCTGATAGGAAATGGGATTAGAGGGTAGGATTAAGTCATGGCTGAAGCACAAGAGCAGGAATTCCACATCGTTGACCTCGCGGCTACCGAGGGGTATGTAGTCGATGATTCGGACGAGGATGATCCGGTACTTCTTACTCCCGAAGGTGAAGCAATTGACACCTGGCGGGAGAACTACCCATACGACGAGCGGATCACTCGTGAGGAATATGAGCGCACAAAGCGCAAGCTTCAGATTGAGCTGCTGAAGTGGCAGAACTGGACCAAGGAAACGGGCCAGAGGCACATTATCTTGTTCGAGGGCCGTGATGCCGCTGGTAAGGGTGGCACCATCAAGCGCTTCAACGAGCACCTGAACCCTCGTGGTGCGCGCACAGTGGCCCTGGAGAAGCCTTCACCACGTGAATCTACGTCCTGGTACTTCCAGCGCTACATTCAGCACTTCCCGTGCGCAGGCGAGATCGTGTTCTTCGACCGCTCTTGGTACAACCGCTCCGGTGTGGAGCGCGTCATGGGCTTCTGCACCGAATCGCAGCACGCAGAGTTTCTGCGCGAGGTTCCAATGCTTGAGAACATGATTATGGGCTCTGGCATTTCCCTGACCAAGCTCTGGTTCTCTGTGACCCAGAAGGAACAGCGCACCCGCTTCGCCATCCGCCAAGTTGACCCTGTGCGTCAGTGGAAGCTCTCCCCAATGGACCTTGCCTCCCTGGATAAGTGGGACGACTACACCCGCGCCAAGGAAGAACAGTTCCGCTACACGGACACCGATGAATCCCCATGGATCACCATTAAGTCCAACGACAAGAAGCGCGCCCGCCTCAACGCGATGCGCTACGTGCTCTCCAAGTTCGAATACACCGGCAAGGATCACGAACTTGTCGGGGAGCCTGATCCGCTGATCGTGCTTCGTGGTCGCGATCAGATCGGCGACTAAACTCATGAGAAAAGGGCCAACCCGGATGGGTGGGCCCTTTATTTTGTGGGCAAAAACCAAATCTGCACCCTGAAATAAGTGTTTCATTGCTTGAAAACAGTATTTCAGGGTGCAGATTCTGCAACTAGCTACAACAAGCTACGCCACTGGCTCGATCGGATTGCCCTGCCAGGCAGAGGCGGCTGGTACTCGGTCGCCACGCATGACCAGGGATGCTGGGCCAACGGAGGCGTCGATACGCAGCTCGGAAGCTGGCAGTGCGACGGACTGTGGGCCGAGGGTGGCGCCGTCGGCAAGCGTGACGGTGTCCAAGCTCATGACACGGTCCTGGAAGAGGTGGGTTTGCACCACGCAGCCTCGTCCGACGGTCGCACCGCGGCCCACGAAGCACAGGTCGGCCTCAGGGAACCAATAGGACTCGATCCATGCGCCACGGCCGATGTGTGCGCCCAGCAAACGTAGCGCATTGTTGAGTGATCCGGTGCCGAGGTTGTGGTTGAGGTACCACGGCGCAGCGACACCTTCGACGAAAGAGTCCTGGAGCTCATTGAGCCACACAAATCGGGACCATAGTGGGTGATCGGCGGCGCGGATCTGGCCGACGCACGCCCACTTCACCAGCACCGTCACCAGCAGCGCGACCAGGCCGCCGAGCATGAGCACAACGCCACCGAGGGCCCATGCGATCCAGAAGCCGAAGTAGCTCCACAGGAACTGCATGCCTGCCAGCACGGATACGAAGATCAGCGCAGAGGTGATCGGGGCGAGCAGGCGCAGCGTCTCGATGAAACCGCGGGCAGCCTTCACCTTGAAACCCGGGTTGTAGGTCAAGTCTTCGCCGGACTCGGCAGTCACCGCTACGCGGCGTAGGCGCTCCGGAGGAGAACCCCACCAGTTCGAACCAGCGCGCGCCTTCTTCGGGGTCGAAGAGAGCACAGCGACCAGGGAATTCTTGCCCAGCTTGCGTCCAGGGCCTGCAATACCGGAGTTGCCCAGGAAGGATCGCTTGCCGATGCGCGCATGCTCCGTGAGCATCCAGCCACCACCGAGCTCGTAGCCACCGACGAGGGTGTCATCGGCGAGGAAGGAGCCTTCCTTGATCTCAGTCAGCTTCGGGATCATCACCGCAGTGGAAATCTCCGCGTTCTTGCCAATCTTGGCTCCGAGCGAGCGGAACCAAAGAGGCGTGAGCTGCGAAGCATACAACACAAAGAGGTGCGTTCGGGCGTCGTCAAGCACGCGCTCAGTGACCCACAGGCGCCAGCCCTGCAGGCTGCGCACCGGGAACACACCAGGGCGCAGGCCGATACCGACCAGGCGCACGGTGAGCCACACAAACACCAGGTAAGTTGCCATCGCGGACAGAGCGCCGACGGGTGCAAGCGCTAGCGCCCAACCAAGAGCCTCGAGAGGGGAGAGCTCGCGAACGAGGTTTGGGGAAACCATGATGAGCATCGCGACAGATAGCGCGGCCAACGGAATCAAGCTGAGCAGCAATGACGTCATGCCATACAGCGCAACCCAGTAGCTGCGGCGCGGCGGATGTTCGTCGGGGAAACGGTGCTTGGAACGGCCGACCTTGCCGGCAGGGGAGCCGGACCAGCGAGCGCGCGCTTTGACTGGCTTGTGCGCGGTCACACAGGAGCCGGCCTCGATGTGGGCATCCTCGCCGATCACAGCACCCGGCAGCAACGTGGAGCGGGAGCCGATGCGGGCGTTGGCACCGATCGTGATGGCGCCAACGTGCACCTTGTCGCCCTCCACCCAATATCCAGTGAGGTCTACCTCGGGTTCCACAGAAGCGTGGTCGCCGAGTGTAAGCAATCCGGTAACCGGTGGCAGCGTGTGCAGATCAACCTGCTTGCCGATCTTCGCGCCGAGCAATCGGGCATAGGTGAGAATCCAGGTCGCACCAGAAATACTGGTGGCTCCGGAGGTCTCGGCCAGACGTTCGGCAGCCCAAATGCGTAGGTGCACGGAGCCACCACGTGGGTAGGTGCCTGGCTCGATGCGTCCGCGCACAAGTCGGATGAGCAGCGCGCCAAGTGGCAGGCGTCCAATAGGGGTAAAGAATGTCACTACCAGCACGATCAGCAGCCAGAGTGGCAAGGAAAGCGCCCAGCTGACGCCGGCGAGGCCGAGCACCCAGTTGAGTACGGCAAGGCCGGTCATCCACTGTGCAGCGAACAGGGTCATCGCTGGGATCTGCACCAGGAACTGGGCCAGGCGGGTGCCCATGCTCACCGGTCGCACGGCAGATTCTTGGGTGGTCGCGGTGGCCACGCCGGCCTCAGCGGCGATCTGATCGACCTTCTCTGCCAGCAATTCAAGGCGCGGGTGATCGTAGAGGTCGCGCACGGACACGGTTGGCACGCGGTCTCGAATGGCGCCTACTAAAGTAGCAGCAGCCAGGGAGGTGCCGCCGAGCTCGAAGAAGTCTGCCTTCTTGTCGCTCACCGAAACGCCGAGGGTATCCACCCACAATTGCGCCAGCCAGGACTCGGTCTCCGTCAGGCCCTGGGCCTCAACGGCGGTGCCCGGAAGTGGCCACGGCAGCGCCTTCTTGTCCACCTTGCCGGAGGTGCGAACTGGCAGGTCATCCATCACGTGGATGCGCGGAACGAGCGCGGCCGGCATGATGTCCGCCAAGGTAGCGTGCGCGATAGCGTGGTCGAACTCCTGGGAGGCATCTTCCAAGGAAACGTAGCCGACAAGCACCTTGTCGCCAGCGCCCGTGGTTTGCACGGCCACTGCGGACTGACGCACGTTCGGCAGGGAAGCAACGCCAGCTTCTACCTCGCCGAGCTCAATGCGCCTACCACCGATCTTGACTTGGTCGTCGACGCGCCCGACAAAGTACAGCCCGTCTTTCTCCAGGCGCACGTGGTCGCCGGAACGGTATGCCCGCTCCCAACCAACGCTCGGCATTGGCGCGTATTTCTCCGCGTCCTTTTCCGGGTCGAGGTAGCGCGCGAGGCCCACACCGCCGATGACCAGCTCGCCGACCTCGCCCACCGCAACGGGTTGCTCTTGCTTATCGACGACCACCAGGTCCCATCCAGCCAGCGGCAGGCCAATGCTGACTGGCTTGCCTGGCTCCATGGTCGTGGCGCAGGCAACCACGGTCGCTTCCGTCGGGCCATAGGTGTTCCACACTTCGCGATCCGCCGTAGCCAGTTTCTCCACCAGTTCTGGCGGGCAGGCTTCGCCTCCGAAAATCAGCAGGCGAACGTTATCCAGCGCTTCTGCCGGCCACATGCCGGCCAGGGTTGGAACGGTGGACACGACGGTAATGTCTCTGCGGATCAGCCATGGGCCGAGGTCCATGCCGGAGCGAACGAGGGAACGGGGCGCTGGCACGAGGCAGGCGCCGTGTCCCCACGCGAGCCACATTTCCTCGCAGGAGGCGTCGAAGGCGACGGACAGGCCGGCGAGAACGCGGTCATCGGGACCCAGCGGTGCATCCTGCAGGAACATTTGCGCTTCGGCATCCACGAAAGCGGCGGCGCTTCGGTTGGACACGGCCACGCCCTTGGGCTTGCCGGTGGAGCCGGAGGTGAAGATGATCCAGGCATCGTTGTCCAGGTGCGGGCGGTCGGTGTCGCCTTCCGGGTTAAGGTGCTTGATCGTCAGTCCAGCGTCCGTGAAGATGGCGTTGACGTTTGCTTCCTCAAACACGGTGGCGGCGCGCTCGTCTGGGTCGTCGGCGTCCACCGGGACATAGGCTGCGCCGGCTGCGATGGTGCCGAGGATCGCCAGGTACAGATTCTTCGTGCCGGAGGACATGCGGACGCCGATGCGGTCGCCACGGCGAATGCCATGCTCGTGCAGGTGAGCCGCGAGGGTATCGACTTCCTCCATCAGCTCGGAGTAGGTCAAGATTGTGCCGTCGTCAATCGCGGCAGCTTCCGGGTACTTGTTGGCTGTGTCCTGGAGTAATTCGTACAGAGTGCGGGGCGCAGGCGCGTGAGGGCTGCGCAAATACTGGGAAGGAATCACAGCTACTGAGGAGCCTCCTCAGTGACGATGACCGTTGTGGCGAGCTTGCGCAGGTGCTTGAGCTGCTTCTCGGTGGAATCGTTGAGAACACGGCCTTCTGCCTCGCTGACAAGCGCAGTCAACTCGACGTGCGCGTTCTTGCCCTTCTTGGTGGCAGCTACGATCTGGCGGCGGCGATCCTTAGGGTCGCGCTCCCGCTTGGCCCAGTTGTTCTTCTCTAGGGCGTCGATAAGGCGCACCATGTCGGAGGCGTCGATCGCGAGCAGTTCGCCGAGGGAAACCTGGCTGGAGGCGGAGGCCTCGATGAGGCAGGTGAGCACCCAGTATTCGCGCAGGGTGGTGTTCTTGGCGCTGAGGGCTGCTTCGACCTCGTCGCGGGTGCGACGGCGCAGGCGCTCCAACTGGAAGGATGGGGACTCCAGGAGCGTAGATGGGATTTCCAAAGGCGTAGTCATAGCCTTATGTTAAACCCCAAAGGTTATTTTGTTAAATCATTGGTGGATATCCACTATTAGTGTGAAAGAAGGGGTTTCTGTCAAGCAGAAACCCCTGGTTGCTTAAGCCGTCGGCAAGCCTTCTGCTACCCACGCGTCCGTGCCGCCCTCAACGTTGATGACGTCAAAACCAGCGTTTTCCAGGTACTGGCCCACCTGCGCGGAGCGGCCACCGCTCTTGCAAATGACAAAAACTTCGCGGTCCTTATCGATCGAATCAACAAAAGACATGAAATTGGACATCGGCATGTTCACGGCGGTCGCAGCGTGCACGGCGGCGAATTCGTCGACCTCGCGGACGTCGATCAGCTGGGCGTCGGCAGGAACTTCCTTAACAGTGGTGGTACGCATAGTTTTCCTTTCATCGAAAATGTCTGTTGTCACAAGTTTATCGATTATGTAGTGCAGCAGCTCTGGCAAACTAATAGAGTCATGGGCATGACTTCTGGTTTTATCTTCCTTTCGGTGCTCGGCGTCGTTGCTGCAGCCGCCGCAATTTACTTCTTCGTCTCCGCGTCCAAAGTCGATGACGGACTCGAGCAGCCACAGAAGTTCCACCAAGACCCACTCAAGGACGTGGTGGGCGCCGACCAGTTCGGGCCACAGAACATCGCGCCAGGTGCCATCATCTCCAAGGGCGGCAAGGACTACGTCGTTCGTGGCACCTTGACGCTGCGCCAAGGTCCATATGTCTGGTGGGAGCACCTTCTCGACGGCGGCGACGGCACCGAATGGTTCGGCGTGGAAGTTGACGAAGGCCAGCTCAACCTCACCTGGTGGAAGACACAGAAGGGCGCAGGCATCAGCCCGGATTCTTCTGTCACCTTTAACGGCATCACCTACCTCGAGCAGGAGCGCGGCCACGCGACCTACGAATCCCTCGGCACCACCGGCCTGCCTGAGCGTGGCGAAATGCGCTACATCGACCTTGCGGACATGAGCGGCAACCAGCTGCTCGGCTTTGAAGGCTGGGCAAACAACGAATCTTGGGAAGTCTCCACCGGCACCACGATCCTGCCGGGTGAACTCATGGTGTACCCAGCACCTAAGGTATAGACCATGCTCCTCACCCTCGAATGCCCGACAGCCGACGTCAGTGCCTTTGACCTCGGTGTCGCTTTCGACGGCCCCCTACCCGAAATCCTGGCCGAGCGAACAATCACCCACGGGGATTCGAGCTTGCACCTCGGGATTATTGGCGCGTCCCATGTTGCAACCGTGACGCATCCGCGCGGTAGCTTCCGGGAAGAGATCTCCTGCTTCGCCGGAAAGCCCGGCAGCCTAGTATCGCAGCAGCGAACAGGATACGAGCTTCAGGCGTCGATAAGGCGCTGCGCCGACTTCGAGGCGGAAGCGGGGCGAGTCCTGGAGCTCGCCGAGGATCCGGACTGGCTGTTCGCGCGTTTCCCAGGGCTCGGCCCCTTCCATGTCACCGCGGTGACGGGGCGGTGCGAGGAACAAACGTGGGTGTGGGAAACATTTCACTTGTATCCGGAAGAAGAAATCATCGTTAAGACAGTAAGTAGGTATCGGTCATGAGCGCGTACATGCGCCGAATCATCGGCGGGTTCTTCGCATTCCTCGCCGTGTTTAGCCTGATGGGAGCGTGCATGATTGGGCCAACGAACAGTGGGCGTTACTCCAACGCTAACTACGGCACGTACCCGTGCGAGGGCGATATTCAAAAGGTAGCCAGTGACATCGCGGCGAAGGACCGGCCACAGGCTCGGCAGTTCGACCCGAAGACGGGCACTGAGTACCTGCGGTACCGCAAGCGCTTGGTCACGGTGTCCAAATCTGGCCCAACCGGCTGCGAAATCAAGGTGGAGAACCTCGACCGAGTCTCCGGTGGTGGTCTGATCTGGCTCGGACCTGGCTTTAGCCCAGGCTCCCCATCTGGCTCGTCGGGCGGATCCTCTGGATCCGGCGGTTCTGGTACAGGCGTTAAATAAACAAAGGAAAACTCATGGCCCCTGATTTGCTCATCGAAGTCCGTGACACTCTCGTCTACTTCGTCCTGTCCCTCTTCGTCCTCCTCGCAGGCTTCGGGATGTTGGACCTGCTCACCCCTGGCAAGCTCTACCGGGCGGTGTTCGTCGACCATCTGCCAAATGCTGCTGCCGTCGCCATTGCGCAGCAGGTCGGCCTCGGCATCATCGTGGTCACCGCTGTGCTCGGCTCCCCGGAATCCCTAATTGAGGGAATTTCCGAGGTCGTGGTCATTGGTCTGCTCGGTGTCGTGCTGCAGGCTGTCGCCCTCATCGTCATGGAGCTGCTTATCCCTGGTCGTTTCCGCGATCTCATTCTTGACCGCAAGCTCCGCGCCGGCGCCGTTACCTGCGCAGTGATGCTCGTCGTGATTGCTGCTGTGAATGCTGCATGTCTGACGTAAGTGGCAGATGGTGGCGCTTCTTCCTGCTGATCTCTGTAGGAATCTGCGCTGCCTCCGGCCTCATCTACGAGCTCGCCCTCCTCACGCTCTCCACCAGCCTCAACGGTGGCGGGGTAGTGGAAACCTCCCTGATCGTGGCCGGCTACGTGGCGGCTCTCGGTGCGGGCGCGCTCTTTGCTAAACCTTTTCTTCGCTGGCCAGGCATCTCCTTCCTCGTGGTGGAGACCCTGCTCGGTCTTATCGGTGGTGTCTCCGCCCTCGTCCTCTACATCGTCTTCGCCACCCTCGGCCAGTCAGTGGTGGTGTTGGTGATCGCCACCTTCCTGATCGGCGCGCTGGTGGGCATGGAAGTGCCCCTGCTCATGACGCTCATCCAGCAGGGCAAGCTTGCCGACGCGCGCAGCGTCGGCTCCCTCCTGGCAACCCTGAACTTTGCCGACTATCTCGGCGCATTGATCGGCGGCCTCGTTTGGCCATTTCTGCTTCTGCCACAGCTCGGAATGATGCGGGGCACCCTGGCGGCAGGCATGGTCAACTTGGCGGCTGCGCTGTTCATTGCTGTGGTACTGCTGCGCAAGACTTTGCCGCTGCGGGCCTTTTGGAGCTCTGTCATCGCGCTCGTCCTGGCCTTGGCATTGCTCATTGTGCTGCTGATCAAAAGCAACGGAATCGTGGAAACGGCCCGTGCTGCGCTCTACCGCGATCCGGTGATCTACGCTCAGCAGTCCGACTACCAAGACATTGTGGTCACACGCAAAGGCGTGGATCGGCGACTGTACCTGAACGGTGGCCTGCAGTATTCCAGTCGCGACGAGTACCGCTACACCGAGTCCCTGGTGTACCCCGTTCTCACTCCGGACGTGAAGAATGTGCTGGTGATTGGGGGAGGCGACGGCCTTGCTGCCCGCGAGCTTCTCAAGTTCGGGGTCCCATCGATTACCCAGGTGGAGCTGGATCCTGCGGTCGTTGATGTCGCCAACACGGTCCTGCTGGAAGACAACGGCGGCGCCCTCATGGATCCGCGCGTGAGGATCCTGAACGAGGACGCCTTCACCTGGCTACGCGCCGGCGGGGAGGGCGCGCATTACGACGCCATCATCATCGATCTCCCCGACCCCGACAACCCGACCCTGGCCCGGCTGTATTCGGAAGAGTTCTACACGCTGGCGCTCGCCCGGCTCGCAGATGGCGGGCGCATGGTTGTCCAAGCATCAAGCGCGTACACCACTCCTGATGTGTTCTGGCGCGTGAACTCGACGCTGAAATCCGCTGGTTGCGAGAACGTCATCCCGTATCACACCCACGTGCCCACCTTCGGCGACTGGGGTTTCGCCCTGTGCGGGCCAAGTCTTGAGATGCCACCGGCATCCGGGCTGCGTTACCTGACCCCCGAAGTCCTAGCAGCCTCCGCCGTGTTTGGGCTGGACAATGGGCCCCGAGATTTGGAACCTTCGACCCTTGATCGGCCGTTCATCGTGGAAGACCTGCGACGCGGATACCGGCAAGCCGGCGAATAAAGCGAAAGGCTCCGTTTCGCCAAGGAAACGGAGCCTTTTGCAGTGCTTATTTACTTGAAGCGAGCGATGGCCTCTTCGAGGATCTTCTCTGCCTCAGCCTTGTCGCCCCAGCCAGAGCCGGTGACTTCCTTGTTTGGCTCGAGGTCCTTGTAGTGAACGAAGAAGTGCTCGATCTCGTCCTTCATGAAGTCAGAGACATCGGAGATGTCCTGGAGGTGGTTCCAGCGGACGTCGTCGATGACGCAGAGGAGCTTGTCGTCGCCGCCAGCCTCGTCGGTCATCTTGAACACGCCGAGTGGGCGAGCCTTGACGATCACGCCAGGGAACACTGGCTCAGGCAGGATGACCAGTGCGTCGAGTGGGTCGCCGTCTTCGCCGAGGGTGTGGTCGATGAAGCCGTAGTCCAGCGGGTATGCCATTGGGGTGAACAGGTAGCGGTCCAGGTAAACCTTGCCGGTCTCGTGGTCAACTTCGTACTTGTTGCGGGAGCCCTTTGGGATCTCGATGGTTACTTCAATGCTCATGCGCGCTCCTAAGCTTGCGTCGGTTTTTACACCATTCATAGTAACCTAGTGGGGTGTTCAAAAAGGTTGGGTGGATCACTGCGGTCGTCGTGACGGCCACGAGCGTTGCTGGCTTAGCGACGGCAGCAGTCCTGAACACCCAACCCGAAATAGCTCCCCCTGCTCAGTTACCCCAAGCAACCAGGGAATTTTCTCCTGTGGTGGGGCAGCCGGCGGACGTCGAGAAGCTGCGTGCGCGGTTGGACGCTGCAGCGGCGGACCCACGGCTCGGCAAGTTGAGCGGTGTGGTGCGGGATCCTTCCGGCAACGTTGTCTGGGAGCGGGGCGCGAGCGATCCGGCCAAGCCGGCGTCCACCACGAAGGTTCTCACCGCAGCGGCTGCGCTGCTCACACTGGACCTTGACGATCGCATCGAGACGCAGGTTGTGCGCACCGAGCCCGGGACCGTGGTTATTCGGGCGGCGGGCGATGTGATGATGACGGACAAGCAACTCGATTCGCTTGCCCAACAGATCGGCACGGCGGATACCGTGCTCATCGATACTTCAGTCTGGTCAAATGACACCTTCCTGGAAAGCTGGGGCAAGGAAAACATTGGTGCAGGTTTCATCGCACCGATGGAACCCGCGATGCTGTACGGCGGCCGAATTGGTGGCACTCGTGGCGACCTGCCCAGGTCCACCACTCCAGCTGCGGATGTCGCGGCTGCGCTGGCCAAACGACTGGGCGCAAATTCTGGCACCGGCACCGCGCCCCAGGGCGCCGAAGTTGTTGCTTCCGTGAAGTCCGAGCCACTGTGGCAGCGCCTGGAAACCATGATGGAAGACTCCGACAACGTCATGGCCGAAGCGATCGGCAGGGAAGTAGCGCTCAAACGCGGCACCGGAAACACCGTTGGAGCTGCAGTTCAGGCAACCCAAGATGCGCTGAAAGAGGCAGGCTTTGACCTCACCGGACTGGACCTGAAAGACAACTCGGGCCTTTCCGAAACCAACTACAACACCCCGCGCCTGCTCTGCGACATCCTCGACCGCGCCACCCGCGACGCAAAGTTGCGCCCGCTCCTCGACACTCTTCCGATCGCTGCGGCCAACGGCACCCTCGAAGGCCGCTACCATGACCTCCCTGGCCAAGGCTGGGTACGCGCCAAGACCGGCACCCTCACTGGCGTTTCCGCCCTCGCCGGCACCGTAACGGCCGCTGACGGAAACACCTATACCTTCGCCCTGCTCTCCAACGACTCCGAGATCCTCGCAGCTCGCGCCGGGCTCGACGATTTCGTCTCCACCCTGCGCTAATGCCAGTCAACTACCCGCGCCACAGTCCGGCCTTCCTAAAGCTGCGCGTGGCTGTGCGTGCCTACGCTACCGACGAACCAGTGACCATTGGATTGTCCGGAGGTGCCGATTCTCTAGCGCTCGTGGCGGCAGCCCTCGTGGAAAACGTGCCGGTCACAGCAGTCGTGGTTGACCATGGGCTCCAGCCGGGGTCAGCCAGTGTCGCTGCTACCGCAGCTGAGCAGGCAATTCAGTGGGGAGCACTTGCGGAAATCGTTACCGTTCGTGTTACCGGTTCCAGCGGGATGGAGGCTGCAGCCAGGCAAGCGCGCTACGAAGCCCTCGCCTCTTTCAGACATCCCATCTGGACCGCGCACACCATGGATGACCAGGCGGAAACCTACCTGCTCGGAGCCTTAAGAGGCAATCCCACCGGAATGCTCGCCGTATCTAATTGGGATGACACGCCACTGGTCCGGCCACTGCTCAGCGTGCGCCGCACCGACACCCGCCTCGCGTGCGATGAGCTGGGAGTTGAGCCCTGGGATGACCCGCATAATGAGGCAATGGATTTTCGTCGCGTAGCGATCCGCCAGCGCGCGATCCCACTCCTCGAAGACATCAACGACGGCCCCGCCGTACCCGCCCTCGCACTCGCCGCCTCCCGCGCCGCGCTTAGCGCCGACCTCCTCGACTCCCTCGCCAACCCAAACGCAACCGTTCCCGAACTCGCCGCAATGCACCCCGCCGTCCGAAGTGCGAGCATCGCCGCCAAGCTTCTCGACGCCAACTGCAGCCCTTCCCATGCCTCGATCAGTGCCATTGAACAGCTCATCACCAACTGGAAAGGGCAAGGGCCAGTCGCGATCGGCGGAACCGCAGGAAAACGAGTGTGGCTCAAACGCCTAGGGGACCAGCTGGTTGTTGAGTGAGCGTTAGCCGAATCTGCACCCTGTAAGTGCTGGATTCTGTGGGTTTTGGTGCTTTGGAGGGTGCAGATTTTGTTTAGGTCGGGAATCTGCACCCTGTAATGCGTGATTTCGTGAGTTTTGATGCTTTGGAGGGTGCAGATTCTGCAACAACCGTAAATCTGCACCCTGCTATTGGGGAAAACGGTGCCTTGAGGTGCTTTGGAGGGTGCAGATTTTGTTTAGGTCGCGAATCTGCACCCTGTAATGCGTGATTTCGTGAGTTTTGGTGCTTTGGAGGGTGCAGATTCTGTGCCGGCCACAAATCTGCACCCTGATATTCAGGAAAACGGTACTTTGGGGTGCTTTGGAGGGTGCAGATTCTGCAACAACCGTAAATCTGCACCCTGAAATTGCTTTAAGCGAGAATTCTTGGTGCTTTGGGGTAAAAAGTGGCAAGCTGGCAGATAACTATTGTTCGTTCCATACGCTAGGACTGACATGCACGATAAGAAGGACTTCAACGTTCCCGCCAACCGCTACGGAGAAGATGTCGAAGCTGTCCTGATTGATGAGGTCACGCTTCACACCCGTATCCAGGAGCTCGCTGACAAGGTGTCGGAGGCATATAAGGATGAGGATGAAGATCTGATCCTTGTGTGCGTGCTCAAGGGAGCTGCGCTGTTCTTGACGGATTTCGCGCGTGCGCTGTCTATTCCTAGCCAGATGGAGTTCATGGCTGTGTCCTCTTACGGCAATTCCACTAGCTCTTCTGGCGTGGTGCGCATCCTGAAGGATTTGGATCGCGACATTGAAGGCCGCAACGTCATCATTGTCGAGGACATCATCGATTCTGGCCTGACTCTTTCCTGGCTGATCAAGAATCTGCAGAACCGTAATCCAAAGTCCCTCGAGGTAGTGTCCCTGCTCCGCAAGCCTGAGGCTGTGAAGGCGAAGGTTGACCTGTTCGACGTCGGCTTTGAGATCCCTAATGAGTTCGTCATTGGCTACGGGCTCGACTACGCCGAGCGTTATCGCGATCTGCCGTTCGTCGGCACGCTGCACCCTCGCGTCTACTCCAACTAGTCAGCACCCCTTCGACCACGGGAACTTTTTGCCCGTGGTCGTTCGTTGTGCAAAGAAGAAAATGTTCAAAAGTGAAAGGGTCCGCCGGTAATCGATGGATAACAAGAAACTGCTTCGATACGGCGCCATCGCCGCGATCTTCCTGATCGCAATGTTCAGCATCACCCTGCTGACCAGCGATTCCCGTGGCTTCCAGAAAGTCGACACCAGCATCGCGCTCCAGCAGCTCGATGCCAAAAACGTCAAAGAAGCGCGTATCGACGACCGCGAGCAGCGCGTCCGCCTGGAACTGAAAGAGCCCATCAAGGTCGAAGAACGCGAAGGCGTATCCAAGGTCATCGCCGATTACCCGGCCCGCACCGCGCCAGTGATCTTTGACAAGGTCTCCCAGTCTGAGGCCGAGAAGTACAACACCAAGGTCACCAGGGACACCTTCCTCGGTTCTATGGTGCAGTTGCTCCTGCCGATGCTGCTGTTCTTCGCCCTCATCATGTTCGTGATGACCCGCATGCAGGGTGGCGGAATGGGCATGTTTGGCTTCGGTGGTTCCCGTGCCAAGGAGCTCACGAAGGACATGCCGACGAATACGTTCGCGGACGTAGCTGGCGCGGACGAGGCCGTCGATGAGCTGCAGGAAATCAAGGACTTCCTGCAGGACCCTTCTCGCTACGAGGCGCTGGGCGCCAAGATCCCACGCGGCGTACTGCTGTACGGCCCTCCGGGCACCGGTAAGACTCTGCTGGCTCGTGCCGTCGCAGGTGAAGCTGGCGTTCCGTTCTACTCCATCTCCGGCTCTGATTTCGTGGAGATGTTCGTCGGCGTGGGCGCATCTCGCGTGCGCGACCTGTTCAAGCAGGCGAAGGAAAACAGCCCGTGCATCATCTTCGTCGATGAGATCGACGCCGTCGGTCGCCAGCGTGGCGCCGGCATGGGCGGTGGCCACGATGAGCGTGAGCAGACCCTGAACCAGCTACTCGTGGAAATGGACGGTTTCGGTGATCGCCAGGGCGTCATCCTCATGGCAGCCACGAACCGCCCAGACATCCTGGACCCAGCACTGCTGCGCCCTGGCCGCTTTGACCGCCAGATTCCTGTGACGAACCCTGACTTCAAGGGCCGTGAGGCGATCCTGAAGGTGCACTCCAAGGGCAAGCCGTTTGCCAAGGACGTGGACATCACCGCGCTGGCTAAGCGCACCGCAGGTATGTCCGGCGCTGACCTAGCGAACGTCCTCAACGAGGCCGCGCTGCTCACCGCTCGCGTTGGTGGCAATGTGATTACTGCCGACGCATTGGAGGAAGCGACCGACCGCGTCATCGGTGGTCCGCGTCGTTCTTCCAAGGTCATCTCCGAGCACGAAAAGAAGGTGACGGCCTACCACGAGGGTGGCCACACCATCGCTGCGTGGGGCATGAAGAACATCGAGTCCATCTACAAGGTCACCATCCTGGCCCGTGGCAAGACTGGTGGTTTCGCCATGACCGCCCAGGAAGATGACAAGGGCATGTACACCCGCGACGAACTCTTCGCGCGCATTGTCTTCGCCATGGGCGGACGCTCCGCTGAAGAACTCGTGTTCGGCGCACCAACCACCGGCGCATCCAACGACATCGAGCAGGCCACCCGCATCGCCCGCGCGATGATCACCGAGTACGGCATGAGCCCGGAAATCGGCACCGTCAAGTACGGCGAAGAGCAGGGCGATCCATTCTCTGGCCGCGGTGGCGGCGGAATCTTCGATCCTTCCGAGTCCGTCCAGGCAACCATCGATGAGCAGACCCGCTACCTGGTGAACAAGGCTCACCAAGTCGCCTACGACATCCTGCGCGAAAACCGCCACTACCTGGACAAGCTGGCCGAGAAGCTCCTGGAGAAGGAAACCCTGCGTCGCCCAGACCTCGAGGTGATCTTCGAGGGACTTGAGCCTCGCGACGCCCTGGAAGTATTCCCTGGCGAAACCGCAAACTTCCCGGCCCAGATCGGCTTCGAGCCAGTAAAGACCCCAGTTGAGCTCGCTATTGAGCGCGGCGAGGAACCACCTAAGCGCTTCTCCATTCTCGAGGCTTCCCGCGCTGCGCGTGAAAAGCGCCAGAAGGAACTCGAGGCACAGGGCAAGCTCCCACAGGGCAACGCTGTGCCGGTAGCTCCACAGCAGCCGGACGTCCAGGCCCCAACCTATGGTGGCACCCCGCCACCTGCCGACTGGTCTGCCCCAGGCTGGCCTCCGCGCAACGATGCCAACAACCCATACGCACAGCAGGCGCAGCAGCACCCAGGCATGAGCAACTATGCACCTGATGCGCAGCCTGCCCCTCAAGGCCCTAAGCACCAGGCGCCAAGCGCAGCCCCAACAGAGGAAATCGGTTTCCGCCTGCCAGACAATGAGCAGCCTGACCACAAGGAGCGCGAGGACAACAAGGATGACTAATCCACAGTTCGACCAAGCGCGCGCCGAAGCCGCAGTGCGTGAGCTGCTGATCGCGGTAGGCGAGGACCCAGACCGCGAAGGCCTGAAGGAAACCCCAGCCCGTGTAGCCCGGGCCTACCAGGAAGTGTTCTCTGGCCTGCACGTAGACCCTACTGAAGTGTTGTCCAAGACCTTCTCCGAGGACCATCGCGAACTCGTCCTTGTCCGCGATATTCCGATCTACTCCACCTGCGAACACCACTTGGTGCCGTTCTTCGGCAAGGCCCACATCGGCTACATTCCGGGCAAGGACGGCAAGGTCACTGGCCTGTCCAAGCTTGCTCGCCTGGTTGATCTGTATGCCAAGCGACCACAGGTGCAGGAGCGCCTGACTTCGCAGGTGGCGGACGCTCTCGTCGACAAGCTCGGTGCGCACGCCGTCATAGTCGTGATTGAGTGCGAGCACCTGTGCATGGCGATGCGTGGCATCCGCAAGCCGGGCGCCGTCACCACCACTTCCGCAGTCCGCGGTGGTTTCCAGACCAGCGCTGCATCGCGCGCGGAAGTCCTCAGCCTGATTCGAGGTGCATAATGCGAGTCGCCGATCTCACCATTCCGGGCCGCTGCGCGGTCATGGGAATTGTGAACGTGACGGAGGATTCCTTTTCTGACGGTGGTCGCTACATTGACGTCGACAAGGCAATTGCCCACGCGCACGAGCTGATCGCGGCAGGCGCGGACATCATCGACATCGGCGGCGAATCAACCCGCCCGGGCGCCACCCGCGTCGATGCCGAGGTGGAGCGCGATCGCGTGGTGCCAGTGATCAAGGCCCTCGCCGCCGACGGCATCCGCACATCCGTGGACACCATGCGGGCATCCGTCGCGCTCGCCGCCGCTGATGCAGGCGTCTCCTTGCTTAACGACGTCTCCGGTGGCCTCGCTGATCCCGACATGTATCGCGTCATGGCAGACACTGACCTGCCTGTGTGCCTCATGCACTGGAAGACCGTGCGCTTCGGCGACGCCGCCGGTACAGCCCACACCAGCGGAGACGTTGTCGAGGACGTGCACAACGTGTTCAAGGTGCTGGTCGACAACGCCCTGAAAGCCGGTGTGAAGGAAGACCAGATCACTCTTGATCCGGGCCTTGGCTTTGCCAAGTCTGCCGCCGACAACTGGGCGTTGCTGAAGGCGTTGCCCGAGTTCGTGGCGGGCGACTATCCGATCTTGGTCGGTGCGTCCCGCAAGCGTTTCCTCGCGGGAATTCGCCAGGACCGCGGGATCGAACTAGCCTCGCCAGTAGAGGCCGACCCTGCCACGGCAGCCGTCACCGCCATTTCTGCCCAAATGGGCGCCTGGTGCGTGCGCGTGCACGAGGTTGGGGTTTCGCGCGACGCAGTGGACGTGGCCGCGCGCTGGAATGCAGGGGAGTGACATGGCGGATCGTATCGAGCTCAAGGGCCTCGAATGCTTTGGCTACCACGGCGTTCTTGACTCCGAGAAGGAAGCCGGGCAGCACTTCTACGTCGACGCCACATGCTGGCTCGATTGCGCCCCCGCCGCCGCCTCCGACGATCTCACGCTCACACTCAACTACGCCGAGCTGGCCGAACTGATTCATACCATCGTCACCGGCGAGCCACGCGACCTCATCGAAACCGTGGCCACCGAAATCGCCGACACGGTAATGGATCGCTACGACTTTCTCCACGCCGTGGAAATCACGATCCACAAGCCATCGGCCCCGATCCCTCTGACTTTCGCCGACGTCGCTGTAGTAGCGCGTCGCTCCCGCAACCGGAGGTAGAACGTGCGCGCTGTGCTTTCCATCGGTTCAAACATGGACAATCGCGAGGCCCTGCTGCGCAGCGCCTACGACTACTTCCAGCCAGAACTCGTCGTCGCCTCCAGCATTTATGCCACGCCGCCTTGGGGGCCGGTCTCCCAGAACGATTTCCTCAACGCGATCCTCATCATCGACACCGACCGCACTCCTCGCCAACTGCTGGACGCCGCGCACGAGGTAGAGAACGCGGCCGATAGGCGTCGAGAAGTGCGGTGGGGGCCGCGCACCCTGGACGTCGACATCGTGCACTGCCTTATCGACGGCATCGAAGTTCGCTCCGATGACCCCGTGCTCACCTTGCCCCATCCCTACGCCCACGAGCGGGCGTTCGTCCTCGTGCCGTGGCTGGAAGCCGATCCTTCGGCGACCCTGGGAGACGTGGCTGTCGCTGACCTGGTTGGTGGCATGTATACCGCCGAGGTGAAAAAGGTGGGGGAGTTCTGATGAAGCAAACTTCGGTCGGAGTTCTTGTCGGAGCCTTTGTCTTCGTTGCGTGCGCAGCTGCGATTTTGACGTGGGGTTTTTACGGCGAACTTGTTTCCCCCTCGCCAGGTGCTTCGCTGATGCTGTGGATACTGGCTGCCGTGTGCGTATTTCTCGCCGCCACGATGAAGGACCGGAAGGAACGCGGCGCAATCGGGATGGATCGCTCCCAGCTCAGCCCGCTGCGGGCCGCGCAATACTTGGTGATCGCGAAAGCTTCGGCATGGACCGGTGCCCTGGTAGGTGGGGCTTACGCCGGCATGGCAATGTACGTGCTGCCACACTATGGTCAGCTTGCTGCCGCAGCCGAGGACACGCCGGGCGTCATCGCCTCCGCATTGGGCGGAATCGCACTGAGCGCTGCGGGTATTTATCTAGAACGACACTGCGAAACCCCACCGCCTACCGACGCAGAGCCTGCCTAGCAGGTACATTATGTAACCATGAGCGACGAGGCACAGACGCAGTTCCAGGACGACACCACCGCTGAATCGGGCATCGACAAATCCCAAATCATGCTGGTGGTGCTAGTGGTTCTCGCCGTGGTAGCGAGCGTGGTCATGCTGTTCTCCAACAGCGCGACCGCGATGAAGATCGCCGTGTTGGCAGCCCTCTGGGCGGCATTCATTGGCCTGTTCTTGGTGGCGAAGTACCGCCGACTTGCTACTGAAGAGCGCGAGCGCTCCGAGCAACAACTTCACGCTCTGGAAGCAGAGCTGCGTGCTGAGCAGGCGGAACTGGCGAGCCAAAAGGCTGTCGAAGCATCCGCTCAAGACACCGAACTGCTCCGCGAAATCCGCCAGCAGCTCGCTGAACTCCGCGAACACCTGGAAGAGCTCTCCGGTCGCGACCTGACTTACGCCCCAGCAACCCTCACCGCAGAAGCCTCCCGCATCCGAGAGCTGGAAACCGTCACGGAGAAGGCCGCCGCTGCTGTTCACGAACCAGTTGAAGAGGTAGAGGTCGTAGAAGAGTCCGGCGCTGATCGCTTCGATACCGGATCCTTTGCCGTAGTTGATCTGACTGCTGGCACCGAAAAGGAACCGGAACCTGTTTTTGAGCCTGAGCCTGAACCTGAGCCTGCCCCTGTTGCGCAGGAAGAGCGACCTTCCCATGGTCGCCGTCGTCGCGACGAAAACGAAGGCGCCATTTCTGTTGCCGAGCTGCTGGCAAACCTCAAGAAGAACAGCTAGTGACTGCGCCCCGACTCGACTTCGCAGCAATCGGCACTAACCCCAACGCAGACGCCCTCGAATCTGCCCTGGTCAAGGCGGGGCACCGAGTCCACTGGCCCGTCGAATGGCAGGATGTATCCGCTTATTCCGCAGTATTGCTACGAGTTTCTGCCGATGACCTCCCCGACGCCATTTCACGCCTAGAAGAGCATCTTTCCGCCAATCAGATCGTCATACACACCGCCCTCGAAATCGGGGCTGCGCCACTGATCGAGCTTCCAGCAGTTGGAATAGCGATGCACCGCCTGTACAACGGGGACATTATCGTCGAAACCAACGACGAAATCGCCGCTACTGTCGCGAGCGTGCTCATTTCCGAGCTACACGGAAATCCCGTCATCATTCCAGCCGAGGAAAGGGAAGCATTGGCCCAGGCACTCGAATACCTGGCGCAGGCCCGCAAGCTGCGATACAAAGCCCTATCTTCAGTTACATCCGAGGCAGTGAAGGACCTTGTCGATCGGTTGGGTGGGGTTTACTAGGGACTCGCTACGCGAGGGCGATAATCCGCCTTAGATATTGGCCACTTCAAGAGTGCTACAGGCCCATTATCTAACGGGGATTATCGTCCTGGCGAAGCAGCCCAAAGAACGCCAAAAGGGGGCGCACCCACTCGGACGCGCCCCCAAAAGCCCCTTAAGAGCAAGCAGGTTTAGGCGTCTACGCCAACCTGGCCCTTCTTAGGCCATACAACGACAACTGCTGGACGTGGAACAGAGTTGCCACCGTCTGGCCAGTGCATTGCTGGCTTGTCGGCGGAGGCGTCGTCGCCTTCGCCTGGGTGCTGAACGTTGACCAGGACGCGCTCGTCGGTGACGATTGGGCCGCAGGTCTCGGCGCCCTTTGGAACGGTGAGGAAGCACTTGAGTTCACCGCGGTTTTCGCCTTCAACGGCACATGCGTAGAGGCCGTCGTTGGACTTGAGGGCGTTGCCGTCGGTGGAGATCCACAGGTTGCCGTGGGTGTCGAAGGCAATGTTGTCTGGGCAGGAGATTGGGGAGACCTTGGTCTTGTCGAAGCCGCCGAAGTAGGTGTATGCCTCCTTCGGATCGCCACAGACGAGCAGCAGGTTCCAGGAGAAGGATTCGCCGGCGTGGTCGTCGTCCATCTCCAGGACGAGGCCGTTCTTGTTTTCCTTCACTGGTGCGACTTCTTCGACGCCTGGGTAGTTCTTGCCGTCCTCGACAGCACCGCGGTACTTGTTGTTGGTCAGTGCGACATAGACCAGGCCGGTCTTTGGGGAGACCTCGACGTCCTCTGGGCGGTCCATCTTGGTTGCCTTGACCTTGTCAGCTGCGATACGGGTCCAGACTGCAACTTCGTCAGCCTTCATGCCCTCAACGTGGGACTCTGCGGAGCCGTCTTCCTTGGCGGTCAGCAGCTTGATCCACTTGCCCTTGCCGTCGAAAGCGCCGTCCTTTGGCAGTGCGCCGGAGCCGTCGATTTCTTCCTTAGGGGAGTTGCCCTCGAACTGTGCGACGTAAAGGGTGCCCTCGTCCAGGATCTTGAGGTTGTTTTCCTTGTCGCCTTCCTTGAACTTGCGGGTGGAGACGAACTTGTAGAGGTAGTCATTGCGCTCGTCATCGCCGGAGTAGCACACGACGGTGCCGTCCTTGGTGATGTGGATGTTGCCAGCCTCGTGCTTGTAGCGGCCGACAGCGGTGTGCTTGACCGGGGTGGAGGTTGGGTCCATTGGGTCGATCTCGACGAGCCAGCCGAAGCGGTTTGGCTCGTTAGGGGTCTTGGAGACGTCGAAGCGGTCGTCGAAACGCTCCCACTTACGCTCGGTCTCGGTACCCTTGATGCCGAAGCGCTTGAGCTTCTTCTTGGCGTCCTCGTCAGAGAGGTTGTCGGCGTTGCCAAAGTACTGGTCGAAGTTCTCTTCGCCGGAGAGCATGGTGCCCCAAGGGGTCAGGCCACCGGAGCAGTTGTTCAGGGTGCCCAGGACGGTCTTGCCCTCTGGGTCAGCAGCGGTCTTGAGCAGGTCGGAGCCAGCAGCTGGGCCAGTGACCTTGAATGGGGTGGTAGCGGTGATGCGGCGGTTGAGCTTGCCGAACTCGCGCTTGAGCTCGCCGGAGCCCTCAACCTTGGAGACTTCGAGGATGGTGTGGCCGTGTGCAGCCAGGCCGATCTTGAACTGCTCTTCGGTTGGGTTCTTGGCGTCGTAGCCCTTGAACATGTTTGGCTCGGTGGTGTACTCGTGGGAGCAGACGTACACCATGCGCTTGTCGTCAGATGGGTGCTTGAGCAGGCCAGCGAAGTCGCAGTTGAAGCCGAACTGCTTTTCCTGTGCCTCAGCGGTCTGCTTGTCGATGTCGAACTCTGGAGCGCCCTCGATCACTGGGTCGCCCCATGCGATCAGGACCTTCTGCTCGTAGCCTTCAGGGACGACAACTTCGGTCTTGGTGTTTGGCTCGACGGCCTTGAACTGCATGCCCTTCAGGGACTTAGCTGGAGCAGCCTTAGCGGAGGAGGAAGAACCAGCGGAACCGGAATCCTTCTGGCCGGAAGGGGAGCACGCTGCGAGCGCGGAAGCGCCACCAACAGCCAGTACGGTGACGGCACCGGCCTTCAGTGCGGAACGACGGGTGATGTCGCCGAAGTACTCGTTGTCGGACTCGTTTGCGCATGCGCCGAAGCATGCGTTGCCACACTTGTAGGTACACGTCTGCTTGGTGCGGCTAGAAGTAAACAGGTTCAATCCTTTAAGTCCCACTTGGGGCCTCCAAATTCAATTAAAGGTTTCGGTTTGCTCGTATGGGGCGAGTTATTGCCCAGAAGACATTAGATAAGCAGAGTTGCAGCAAGGTCGAATGTGAGTGACCTCAAGGTGAACAAACTGTTAATTATGTCCCACTTCGGGATACATTTAAGGAAGGCTCCGAAAATAAACATGTAGATGAAACTCAGCTTTAATGTAAGGTGGAACCATGCACTTGACGCGCTTCTCTGACCTGGGTCTGCGCCTGGTACTTCGGCTTGGTGAGTATGAAAAAGGACTCGCAGTTGAACCGAACCGGCGCAGCACTGTTGCCAACCTGGCAGCAGATATCAATGGGTCTGAAGCGCACGTAGCTAGGGTCGTCGCAAAGCTTGCAGAGCTTGGCATCGCCCGCAGCGTTCGTGGCCGCGTCGGTGGTGTCTACCTCAGCGAGGATGCCCACGACATGTCCATCGGTCATATCCTTCGGCTCCTGGAGGGGCCGGGCGAAGTGATCAACTGCGAGGAATGTCCTTATCGCACCCGCGACTGTCTGCTACGTCTTCGTCTTGCTGCTGCCAAAGAAGCCTTCTTCGCTTCGATGGATGACATCACCGTTGCAGACCTCCTTGCGGACAATGAGCAAAAAACCATCGTTGCGCTGGGGCTGCCGGTAGCCACCTGACCCCCAAAAAGGAGCTCAACCGCATGTTCGTGGCCCACAACCCTGATACCAAGTCCGCGCACCTCAGCCCAGAGCACGAGGCAACGATCAAGGCCACCCTGCCGATCGTCGGCGCGCACATTAATGAGATCACCCCGCTGTTCTACAACAAGATGTTCACTGCTCACCCTGAGCTGATCAAGGACACCTTCAACCGTGGTAATCAAAAGCAGGGCGAGCAGCAAAAGGCCCTGGCGGCGTCCATTGCGGTGTTCGCGTCCATGCTGGTCGATCCTGAGGCTCCGGACCCTGTCGAGATGCTCTCCCGCATCGGCCACAAGCACGTCTCGCTCGGCATTACCGCTGATCAGTACCAGATCGTGCACGATAACCTCTTCGCAGCGATCGTTGAGGTCCTCGGCGACGCCGTCACCCCAGAGGTTGCCGAAGCCTGGGACGCCGTCTACTGGCTCATGGCCGACGTACTGATCAAGTTCGAAAAGGATCTCTACGATTCCGCCGGCGTCGAAGCCGGTGACGTCTTCCGCCGCGCCCCCCTCACCGAGAAGCAGGCGCTTAACGACGCCGTGTCCCTCTTCACTTTTGAAGCAGACGCGCTCACGGAAGCCCTGCCTGGCCAGTACACCTCCATCGGCGTCGTCCTCCCAGATGGTGCCCGCCAGCTGCGCCAATACTCGCTCGTTTCCGCTGAGAAGGGCCGTTGGGTAGTCGCGATCGAGCGCGACGGCGAAGTCTCCACCTTCCTGCACGACCAAGTGAAGGTTGGTGACGAGGTTGACATCACCCTGCCTGCCGGTGACCTGGTGCTGCGCGAGGGCACGACCCCAGTTGTCCTGATTTCCCAGGGCATCGGTTCCACTCCTATGGTGGGCATGCTGGCAGCGCTGCAGGGCTCTGACCGCGAGGTTGTCGTGCTGCACGCCGACGAGTCTGTGGACACCTACGCCCAGCGGGCTCAGACTCTCGAGCTGGCCAAGAACCACCACGAGTTCTTCCGCTCCGAGGGCCAGCGCCTGTCCGTGGCAGGTCTCATTCCTTCGGACGCTGACGTCTACCTCTGTGGTGGCACTGGCTTCCTGCAAAATGTCCGCGATCAGATTGCAGACCTGGAAGAGCAACCAGCTGCTGTTCACTTCGAGCTGTTTTCCCCTAACGACTGGCTGGTCAGCTAGTCCCGTTTAAGGGGCATGGACTACGCTTAGAAGCCGTGACTTCTCAGAATATTCCTGCCCCGAACGAAGACCTCCCAGAGCAGCTGCGCATCCGTCGCGAAAAGCGCGCGCGCCTGCTCGAGGAAGGTACCGAAGCGTACCCAGTAGTTGTCGACCGCACTCATTCCATCAAGGATGTGCGCGCCAAGTACAACGTCTTGGCAGAAGGCGTCGAGCCTGTTGATGGTGCAGTGAATCTGGAAGTTGGCGAAGAAACCCAAGACGTCGTCGCCATCGCAGGTCGCGTCCTCTTTGTGCGTAACACCGGCAAGCTCTGCTTCGCGTCTATCCAGGAAGGCGACGGCACTCGCATCCAGGCCATGCTTTCTCTCGCTGAGGTAGGGGAGGAGCGCCTCGCTGCTTGGAAGTCCGACGTTGACCTCGGCGACTTCGTCTCAGTCCGTGGTCGCGTCATTGCCTCCAAGCGTGGCGAGCTCTCCGTCATGGCTTCCGAATGGAGCATGGCAGCAAAGTCCCTGCGCCCACTCCCAGTCGCCTTCGCGGACATGTCCGAGGACTCCCGCGTGCGTCACCGCTACACGGATCTCATCATGCGCGAGGCTGCCCGCGACAACGCCATGATCCGCATCAAGGTCATGCGCGCGCTGCGCAACTTCCTGGAATCCGAAGGCTTCCTTGAAGTGGAAACCCCGATGCTGCAGACCTTGCACGGCGGCGCCGCGGCTCGCCCATTCCAGACCCACTCCAACGCCCTCGATATCGACCTCTACCTGCGCATCGCCCCTGAGCTTTACCTCAAGCGCTGCGTCGTCGGTGGCATCGAGCGCGTATTCGAGGTCAACCGCAACTTCCGCAATGAGGGCGTCGACTCCTCCCACTCCCCAGAATTTGCGATGCTCGAGACCTACCAGGCTTGGGGCACCTACGACGACGGCGCCGACCTGATCAAGCGCCTCATCCAGTCCGTGGCCATGGAGGTGTTCGGCACCCTTGAGGTCACGCTTGCCGACGGCACGAAGTACGACTTCGGTGGCGAATGGAAGCAGATCGAGATGTACCCATCTCTTAACGAGGCTCTCCAGCGCAAGTTCCCTGGCCAGCCAGAGGTCACCATCGACTCCACCGTGGAGGAACTCAAGGCGATTGCTGCTGTGATTGGTTTGGAAGTTCCAGCCAAGGGCGGTTGGGGACACGGCAAGCTCGTCGAAGAGATCTGGGAGCACCTGTGCGAAGACCAGCTCTACGGCCCAATCTTCGTCCGCGACTTCCCAGTCGAAACCTCTCCTCTTACTCGCCAGCACCGCTCCAAGCCGGGCGTTACCGAAAAGTGGGACCTCTATGTCCGCGGCTTCGAGCTGGCCACCGGCTACTCCGAGCTCGTCGACCCAGTCATCCAGCGCGAGCGCTTCGAAGACCAGGCCCGTCTGGCCGCTGGCGGCGACGACGAGGCCATGGTTCTCGACGAAGACTTCCTCACCGCAATGGAGCAGGGTATGCCTCCTACCTCCGGCAACGGCATGGGCATTGACCGCCTGCTGATGGCCCTCACCGGCCTCGGCATCCGCGAGACCGTGCTCTTCCCAATGGTGAAGCCAGAGGCTTAAGTCGCTGTCGGTAGCGTCGTGACGAGTTGGTCGTAAAACCTAGTTTCGCGAGACAACATCCGCGAAAAACAAGGGGTTTTACGACCAACTTAATACGACAAGTGCTTGACCGAAGTCACAATCCGTTGGCTTGGCTAAGCGCCCTCACAGCGCTAAACTTGTGAACATACAAACCATTCAGGGTTGTTACTCAACGACTTTCTTGAGGCAAGACCTGAGACATGAGGTTCTGAGCTATTTCTAGTTCAGCGCCTGATGTCTCAGGTCTTTTTTGTTTTCTCGGGTAAGCCAAAGGGGTCCAGCCCGCTCACAAAAGAAGGAGTGATGGACATGAGCACGACTCGTCAAGAGACTGCCAAGGCCATTCTCGACGGCATCGGCGGTGCCGACAACATCGCCTCATTCACTCACTGTGCAACTCGTCTCCGCTTCGAGCTCAATGATGTTAAGAAGGTTGACAAGGCTGGTCTGGAAAAGATCAAGAAGGTTATGGGTGCTGTTCCTCAGGGCGGCAACCACTACCAGGTTGTCATCGGTGGCGACGTTGCCTCCGTCTTCGACGACATGAACGCGCTCCCAGAGATGAAGGGCGCCAAGGCCATGTCCAACGACGACGTCAAGGCTGCTCAGCGCGCTAAGGCTCAGGGCAAGCTGCCTTGGCTTGATGCTTTCTTCGAGTACTTGTCTGACTCCTTCCGCCCAATCCTCGGCGTGCTCCTCGGCGCTTCCCTCATCATCGCCTTTGCCGCCGTTCTTGACGCACTGAAGATCGTTGACTTCCGCGCCGCCGACAAGCCAATTTCTTGGGTCTTCGTCGATGCCATGTGGCACTCAGTCTTCTACTTCCTGCCAGTGATGGTTGCTTTCAACGCTGGTAAGAAGCTGCGCATCGATCCTTGGGTACCGGGCTCTATCATGTTCGCCCTGCTTACCCCAGAGTTCCTGTCTCTGTCCAAGAACGCAGCTACCGTCTGCACCACCAACGAGGCACTGGGCACCGACACCTGTAAGGCCACCATTTTCGGTCTGCCAATGCTGCTCCAGGGCTACGGCGGAAACGTGTTCGTGCCACTGATCATGGCTGCTGTCGCTGCTGCTGCTTACAAGTTCTTCCAGAAGATCATTCCTTCCGCAGTGCACATGGTCTTCGTACCATTCCTCACCCTCGTCGTGATGATCCCGCTCACCGCATTCCTTATCGGCCCATTCGGTGTTTGGCTCGGCAACGAAATCGGCATCGGCCTGTCCTGGATGAACTCTCACGCTCCGTTCGTGTTCGCCATCCTGATCCCAATGCTCTACCCATTCCTCGTGCCACTCGGCCTGCACTGGCCACTCAACGCCCTGATGTTGGTCAACATCCAGACCCTCGGCTACGACTTCATCCAGGGCCCAATGGGTGCATGGAACTTCGCTTGCTTCGGCGCAACCGCTGGTGTCCTCTTCCTGTCCATCCGTGACAAGGACACCGAAATGCGTCAGACCTCCGCTTCCGCACTGGCCGCTGGCCTCCTCGGTGGTATCTCCGAGCCTTCCCTCTACGGTATTCACCTCCGCTTCAAGCGCATCTACCCACGCATGCTCGTCGGATGTTTTGCAGGTGGCCTGACCATCGCAATCCTCGGTATGGCATCTGATGGCGTGAAGACCTCCGCATTCGTCTTCACCTCTCTGCTCACCATCCCAGTGTTCAGCCCAATGCTGACCTACGCGATCTCCATCGCAGTCGCCTTCTTCGTAGCGTTCGCTCTGATTGCCTTCACTGACTACCGCACTCCAGAAGAGAAGGCTGAGGCGCTCGCTCGTATCAATGGCGAAGACGAAGTCGTGGAAGAAGAAGAGGTTGTGGTAGCCCCAGCTGCTGGTGGCGTCGCAACGCTCACCAAGGTTGCAGCGGTGGCAGCCCCAGCAACCGGCCAGCTCGTACAGCTCAAGGAACTGTCTGATGCAGCATTCGCGTCCGGCGCGCTTGGCGATGGCGTAGGCATCAAGCCAGCCGAGGCCACCGTGGTGTCCCCAATTGAAGGCACCGTAGTGACCGCCATGAAGACCGGCCACGCATACGGCCTGAAGACTGACGAAGGCGTCGAGGTTCTTGTCCACATCGGTGTAGACACCGTGAAGATGAAGGGCGAAGGCTTCGAGCAGCTCGTCCACAAGGGCGATCGCGTCACCGTCGGCCAGCCACTGGCAAAGGTTGATTTCGATGCCGTGCGTGCCGCTGGCTACGACGACACCGTCATCATGACCGTCACCAACACCAAGAAGTTCGCCGGAGTTGTCCCAGCGGCCTCTGGTGCAGTAACCGCAGGTGATGAAGTACTAACAGTGGAGAACTAAGTACACTGCATAACATGCGTGTCTTGCGAATATTCAACAACAACGTCGTCCTTGCCACTTCTGGCGAGGGCGGCGAAGTTGTTGTTACTGGGCGGGGCATTGGGTTCCAAGCCAAGCATGGGGACCGGATTGACGAGACGAAAATCGCGAAGGTGTTTTACCCAGCGGACGGCCGCGACCCCGATCACTTGGCTGAAATGCTGGCCTTCATCCCCGCCGAACACATACGCCTGATCATCGAAGCGATGGTCGAAGCGGGCATGCGTCAAGAACACCGCGACAAGTTGACGCTGGTCATCGCCCTGGCTGACCACGTTGGCGGCGCTATTCGACGCGCCCACGAAGGCCAAGTCCTGGAGATGCCTCTCAAAGAGGAAGTCCAGCAACTCTACGCGGAGGAATATCGGCAAGGCTGCGCCCTTGTGGACGCCATCAATTCGAAACTCCGCGTACCCATCGGCGAAGAAGAAGCCGTCGCGTTCACGATGCACCTGGTCAACGCCAGCTTCACCAGCGGCGACTTGTCCTATACCTACAAAATGACCGGGCTGATTGAGCAAATGATTGAGATCATTCGCGAAGGCACCGGCCGGGAGCTCGACGAGATCAGCATCGCCCGCTTCATCACCCACCTGCGCTATTTATTCGTCCGTGTCTCCCAACACAAGCAGCTCGTGGGGGAGCCCGCTGCGGTCAGCGAAGCCGTGGCCAAGTCCTATCCCGAAGCAATGGATCGCGCGGCCCAACTCGCAGCCCTCGCCGAACTCCGCCTTGGCGAACCACTCACCGCCGACGAGGTTTCCTACCTAGCGTTGCACGTTGCGCGATTGCGCCGGGACTAGGGCTTCGCGAGGGTGACGGCGTCGATAAGCGCGCCCGTTGGGACGTCCACGGTGCGCAAGGTGAGCTCGTCCGCGCGCACTGACACCGCCAAATAATCCGGGGTATAGTCCTGATTCCACACCGCGGCCCACGGCTGGTCGAGCGCAGGATCTGTGTTCGCCATTGTCGCGCCGGGGTGCGACGTGCCGAAGCGATCGTGGAAGTCGTAGTACTTGCCACCGCCGGCTGTTGTCGTGGTGAGGTACAGCGTCTCGCCATCGCGGTGAGCTAGCCGATCTCCGGCCACTCCGCGCCCCGTCCCTTGCGGAGCGGTGCCGGACATCTGGTGCGAGCGCGTATAGATATGGTCATGGCCACTTAAGACCACGTCCACTCCGGCCTCGGAAAACACCGGGGCGAGCCCTTCTCGCAGCGCCACCACATCCGTGTCGGCAGTATGTGAACCGTGAGAAAACGGAGCATGGTGCATGGTCACCACCGTCCAATCCACGCCACTATGCTTCGCGACGGCTGACCGCACAAACTCCTGGTGCCGGGCGATATCCTGCGGGGTGGATCGGTTGGAATCCAGGGCTATGAACAGCACATTGTTCTTTACAAACGCGTAATTGCGATCCTCGGCTCCAGGAAGAGTGAAGTGCTCGTCGAAGTGGCGCATTCCGCCCAGGTAGGTTTCGTGATTGCCGGGGATGATGGCGGTGGGGTAGGAGCGTAGCTGCGGAGCAGAGAAGAATTCATCGTACTGTGGCTGCGCGGGTCCCCATCCGTCAACTTGGTCGCCCAAGGTGAGGATTATTTCGGCATCGGGATGTGCTTGAGTTGCTGCGTCCAAGGTGGATCGCCAGGTGGCGCCCTGCTCAGAGTTCTTTAAGTTCACGCCGATTTGCGGATCGCTCACTGTAAGGAAATTCCAAATGTTTTTCCCGCCGTCGGCGGTGAATGTTGAACTCTGTGTCCAGCCCGTTTCGGGGGAGCCGATGCGATAGGAATAAGTCCGGCCGGGCTTCAAATCGGTGAGAGTCGTTTCCATTGACCGGTATAGAAGGGCACCACGATCTCGCTCGGTGCCGTAAAACTGGTGTGTTTCGCCCGTAATTGTATCCGTGAGTTCCACCTCAGTTGGCTGCATTGTGCTGCTGCGCCACGTCACGGTTAGTTCCGAGTCCTGGCTGCCGACACCCAAAATCGGACGGTAGATCATGGGGTAGAACAGCGCTCCTGGAGCGAGGTCTTGAGGTGCAATTTCGAGTGCTGAACTTGCTGCGTGAGCTGTGGGGGTGGAAAGCGACAAGATGGTAAGCGTGGCTGCAACAAATCGGGCGTGGCGGTGCATGATTTCACCTTAATGGGGGAACTGTGTGCAGGCATCTTCTAAGCCCTCCGTGAAAAAAGTTATCCAATGTGAAGCAAGGGGTAATTTTAGGGGGTGAACTATAGTTAATTGAATTACTTCTTATTGAATCTCCCCTTTGAAAGAATTCCTATATTCGCTGGATGTCTCGAAGGACTTTATAAATTACAACTTTGTAGTTTTAACCTGCGAAAAAACCTTGAATTTTCAGGTATCGAATCAATAAACCTTGGGATACTCTTACTCTGAATATCCCTGCCAATATACTTATTGGAGAAACCTTGAAGGTCTTTCAAAGCTCGCGCAAAACTACTATGACTGTGGGGGCGATCATCGCGACACTCGCAGTGATCGCTGGAATCTTGGCAATTCCATGGAACCCAGTCACTCCCGAAGCGGAAGCTGCCGGCCCCACTGCTCCCGCCAGTGGTGCCTTTACCGTGTCCTCTACGGTGACGCCATCGACGCTTCCAGTGGGTGGTGGAGACGTAACGATCACCTACACGGTGACCAACACATCCAAAGAGGGAAACCGCTATCTGTTCTACATGGGCGGTTCCAACTCCATTTGTACTAATGTGACGGCTACCGGTCTCATTCGTGGTGCGTATGACGACTACATCCCGCCAGGAGGAACGGCAACATTCACCTGTACAGCAAGTATTCGCCAGACCACGGACATCAAACAGACCTTCAAGTTTGACTCTTACGATGCTGCGTACAGCACTGGCATCGCCACCGAGACGGTTCAGCTTACGGATAAAGTCACTGTCGCGACCGCCACAGGTGGTCTCGGCACCTGTGATACACCTTGGTACACCGCATTCGATGCGCCGGGCGAAATCGGTACTGTATCCACTACCGGTCAAACCCTAGCCAAGTGGCCTATCAACTTCGTTACCACCCGTCAGACTCAGGAGCGCAACTCTGCGGGACAGCTGCTCTACTGGGCCTACGACTCCTACTACGGCACCTACTACAAGACCACCTACAACACTGGCTCACCAGTAATGGTTGGTGAATACCGCGTGGTCACCGGTTCCTCAGCTATGGCAGTGGATCCAACCAATCCACAGTACGCCTACTTCGGCGGACGTGACGGCGACTGGTTCAGCGACGAGCTTTACCGCATCGACCTGCTGACCGGACAGATCACCTCGCTGGGCACCAGCCCTGCTTTCGCATCGAACCGTATGTCCGTGGATGCTGACGGAACTCTGTGGTCCTTCGCCAATGACGGTGTGCTGTACAGCGTTCCAAACGTGAACTCGCTGACTCAGAGTGCGCCACTGGATGCATACAGCAAGCCACTGTCCTCCACTCAGGTCGTTAGCCACGGTGTGCCTACCTACTTTGATAAGACCTCGGGCACAACCAAGAGTTTCGCATCTCTGCAGTCGGGCGACATCGCCTTCGATGGTGCTGGAACGATGTATGTTCTGGCAGCTCCAGCATCGACTAGTGGAAGTAAGGTCCCGACTGTTCTGATCGCCATCGACCCTGATCAGCTGACCAAGTCCTCCGGCGTGGTGGGCAACCTGATCGGGGACATGGGTACGCCAACGCTGGGAAGTTACTTCAACGGCCTCGCTTTTGATACCAAGGGCAACCTGTACGCCTCGTCGACCGACGCGACTACCAACACCTCCGGGCTCTATGTCATTGACATGAATACGGGTAAGCCGACTTTGATCACGACGTCCGGTGTTTCTGGCACTACATGGGGCGACCTTTCTTCCTGTGCACTGCCAACCCCGCGTCTGACGGTAACCAAGACGGCGAATCCGAACCCGGTTCCGGAAAATGGCATCGTCACCTACACCATTCAGATCAAGAACATCGGTGAGATCAACGCCACCGGCGCTACCTTCCAGGATGCGATCCCTGCTGGCACGACTTACGTTGCTGGTTCCACCAAGCTCAATGGCACCGCCATCGCTGACGTGAATGGTACGTCCCCTTACGTCACCACTCGTGAAGTGCACGGCACCATGACCAACTTCGCGGGCGTTATTCCAAAGGGCGACTCCGCTACCGTGACCTTCCAGGTCAAGGTCGCCGCAGGGCAAACCAAGGTTTGTAACCAGGGCACTGCAACATTCATCTCTGGCGAAGGTGCAATCCTCTCTGATGATCCGACGCAGTCCGGTGGTGCTGACTCGACATGTGTGGATGTGCTCAAGCCAAGTGTCCAAATTGTGAAGAGCATCAACAATAACGATGCCAACACGGCACCTGGTGTTTCGGTTCCGGCCGGATCGAACATGACGGTCACATTGGACGTGACCAACACCGGTAACGCTCCACTGACGAATGTCACCGTGACCGACAACCGAGTGGCAGCTAATTCGATCGTGTGTGAGGGTTCTTCCCAGAACAACAACATTGTTGACCGCATTGAAGCTGGCCGTTCGACCACCTGTACCGCGACTTTGCTCGCCCCTGCGCCAGGTCAGACGCACGCAAACACCGCAAACGTTGTTGCTGTGCCGACGGTTCCGAATCTGCCTTCTCAACCACCAGTGTCTGACACTGACAATGCTTATGCATTTACCCCGGGCACTCCAGCTATTTCCATTTCCAAGCTGATCAACGGTGACCCAGCTGATACTGCGCCAGGTGTCCAGGTGCCAATCGGCAAGCTGATGAACATCAGCTTCGTGGTAACCAATTCCGGTACCTCGGTTCTGAACAATGTAAAGGTCACGGACGATAAGGTCCAGAACATCCTGTGTCCTAAGACGACCCTCGCAATTGGTGAGTCCATGACCTGTACTGGCGCGCTGATGGCTCCGGCCCCAGGCGTTCAGCACACCAACGTTGCAACCGTCACGGCAGTCCCTGCGCTGAACCCTGATGGCACTCAGCCACCAAACGTTACGGCAACCAACCCAGCAAACGCTTACGTGCCGGTATTGGCGTCCATCGATCTGGTGAAGAAGATCAACGGCCAGGATGTGAATGAAGCTCCTGGTGTGATCGTTGAACCTGGACAGCCACTGAATGTCACCTTCGAAGTGACCAACACCAGTAACGTGCAGCTCACCGGTGTGAAGGTTACCGACGACAAGCTGACCAACATCACGTGCCCTAAGGACGTTCTCGCCATCGGTGAGAAGATGATCTGTACCGCGACTTTGCCTGCGCTGCAGCCTGGTCAGGAACACGTCAACACCGCGACTGTGACCGGTATTCCGCCGAAGAACCTTGACGGAACCCCAGCTACCCCGGTTACTGACACGGACAAGGAATACGCTCGTGCGAAGGCAGCCCCTGCCATCGAGGTGATCAAGAAGATCAATGGCGATGACGCCAACCTCATCCCAGGCGTTGCCGTGCCGCAGGGCTCCACGATGAACGTCACCTTCGACGTCACCAACAAGGGCAACCTGCCACTGGTGGACGTCAAGGTCACCGACGACAAGATCACCAACATCACCTGCCCGAAGACCACTTTGGCTGTGGGGGAAACCATGCAGTGCACTGGCACCATGCCAGCACCGGATCCAAACGTGCAGCACAGCAACCTGGGTACCGCGACCGCGTCTCCTCAGCTGCCAGACGGCACGCTGCAGGCCCCGATCAATGACACCGACCCGGCTAATGCCTTCGTTGCTGCTGCGCCAAAGATCGAAGTGATCAAAAAGATCAACGGCGATGATGCCAACACCGCACCTGGTGTGACCGTCACCGAGGGCCAGACCCTGAACTTCACCTTCGAAGTCCGCAACACCGGCAACGTGACTGTCACGGACGTATCCGTCACCGACGACAAGGTCGTGGGCATCGAGTGTCCTAAGACCGAACTCGCCGCCGGTGAAACCATGATCTGTACCGCCACCGGCACCGCAGCCGCACCTGGCGTCCAGCACACCAACACCGCCAAGGTTGTTGCGCAGCCACCAACGCTTATCGACGGCTCCACGCCACCAGTCATCACCGATGACGACCCGGCTAACGCGCTGGTTCCTGCTGCTCCTGGCATCAAGATCATGAAGAAGATCAACGACGATGACGCCAACACCGCACCTGGCGTTTCCGTCGGTGAGGGCTCCGAAATGGCCATCTCCTTCGACGTCACCAACACCGGTAACGTCACCCTGACGGGTGTCACCGTCACGGACGACAAGATCCCTGCCGGCAGCATCACCTGCCCAACCGATACGATCCTGCCTGGCCAGACCATTACCTGCCACGCTGTTCTCCCTGCGCCAGCTGTGGGCACCCAGCACACCAACACCGGCAACGTCACGGCCAACCCGCCTGCTAACCCGGATGGAACCCCGGCGACCCCGGTGACGGCAGAAGACCCTGCTAACGCCACCGCCGTCGCAAAGCCAGTGCCTGGCATCAATGTGGTGAAATCCGGCAACGGCTTTGACGCGAACGCCGTTCCAGGTATCAAGGTGGAGCAGAACTCGACCATCAACTACAACTTCCATGTGTCCAACACCGGTAACACTGTGCTGAACAACGTGGGCGTCACTGACGACAAGATCGCGAACATCGTCTGCCCGAAGAACACCCTTGCCCCAGGTGAGGAAATGGATTGTACTGCCACCGGCCCAGCACCGGCTCCGGGTGAGCAGCACACCAACATCGCGACCGCTTCCGGCACCGATCCGGCGGGTACGACCGTCACCAACGAGGACCCATTCAATGCCTACGTGCCGAATGCTCCAGCTGTGACGATCAAGAAGATGATCAACGGCGATGACGCCAACACCGCTCCTGGTGTCAGCGTTGCCGAGGGATCCCAGATGGAGATCACCTACCTGGTCACCAATACCGGTAACACCGAGCTGACCAACGTAGTCGTTGGCGATGACAAGGTTTCCACCATCACCTGCCCGCAGACCACCTTGGCTGCTGGCGCGTCGATGACCTGTTCCGCAACGCTTGCGGCTCCTGCACCAAACGAGCAGCACACCAACCTTGGTTACGTCACCGCGGATACGCCACCAAACCTAGATGGCACACCAAACAGCCCGGTATCAGCAGATGACCCAGCAAACGCCATCGTCCCTGCTGCGCCAAGCATTCAGGTAGTCAAGAAGATCAACGGCGACGACGCCAACACCGCGCCGGGAGTGACGCTTGCCGACGGCGAAGCCATGAACTTCACCTTCGACGTCACCAACACCGGCAACGTGCCATTGACGGGTGTCACTCTTGAGGATCCATTCCTCACGTCCATCGCCTGCCCAAAGGTTGACCTCGCCCCTGGCGAGACCATGCAGTGTACTGCTGGAGCCGAGGCTTCGGCCCCTGGTCAGCAGCACACCAACAATGTGAAGGTCACGGCAACCCCGCCGAATAATCCGGATGGTTCCGTACCACCAGTGGTTACCGATGAAGACCCAGCCAACGCAATTGTGGAGGCAAAGCCTGGCATCGACGTGACCAAGTTCCTCAACGGTGATGATGCCAACACCTCCCCAGGCATCACCGTGGCCGAAGGCTCTACGATGGCCGTGGCAATCCACGTGGTCAACACGGGTAACGTGCCACTGGTTGACGTAAAGGTCACTGACGATAAGGTCACCGACATCACCTGCCCGAAGAACACGCTGGCAGTGGGCGAAGACATGTACTGCCTCGGTTCTATCGCAGCACCTGCCTCCGGCACGCTGCACCAGAACACCGCCACCGGCACGGGCGCAGTTCCGAATCCTGACGGCACCCCAAGCACGAATACCGTCACCGATTCTGACCCAGCATTCGCAACTGGCACCGACAAGCCGGCGCCTGCCATCGAAGTGATCAAGAAGATCAACGGCGATGACGCTAACTCGGCACCAGGCGTTCACGTTGGTGAAGGCACGCTGATGGATGTGACCTTCACGGTCACCAACATCGGTAACACGGACCTACGCAACGTGACAGTCACTGACGACATGATTTCGGCCGTCACCTGCCCGAAGACCGAACTCGCCGCTGGCGAATCCATGGAATGTAGCGCACTCGTCCCAGCTCCTGCTGTGGGTGCCCAGCACACCAACATGGCTACAGCTACCGGTACCCAGGTCAACGCCGACGGCAGCGATGGGGCAGTGGTGGATGACACCAACCCT
Organism: Corynebacterium sp. H130; assembly: GCF_037572395.1. Classification (NCBI taxonomy): domain Bacteria; kingdom Bacillati; phylum Actinomycetota; class Actinomycetes; order Mycobacteriales; family Corynebacteriaceae; genus Corynebacterium; species Corynebacterium sp. H130. Next base: position 93,165 of record NZ_JBBHLA010000006.1, read on the forward strand.
GCCAACGCCGTTGCCGATGAAACCCCTGAACCGATCATCGCGATCATCAAGCGCATCAACGACGATGACGCCAACACCGCTCCAGGTGTTGAGGTGGTCCCAGGTTCCACGATGAACGTCACCTTCGAGGTCATCAACCTCGGCAACACCGTCATCACCAACCTCAAGGTGATCGACGACAAGGTTGCCGCCGGCGACATCATCCCACCGACCTACAAGTACACCCGCGAGGGCTACATCGTGCCATTCGACGGCACCCTGGCTCCAGGTGAATGGACCAGCGCTGACGCGCCACTGAAGGCCCCAGAAGCTGGACAGACGCACGTCAACAATGCCACCGTGACCGGTGACTACACCGCGCCGGACGGCACCGTAACCCCTGTTGAAGATCACGACCCAGCTAACGCATGGGCACCGGGCGCACCGTCCTTCACCGTTGAAAAGAAGATCAACGGCGAAGACGCTGACACCGCCCCAGGTGTGAAGGTCGAACCGGGTTCCACCATGAACATTGAGATCGTGGTGACCAACACCGGCAACGTGCCTCTCACCGAGGTCACCGTGACCGACGACAAGATCAGCAACCTCACCTGCCCTGCAGATACGACGTTGCCGGTCGGTGGAACGATCACCTGTACTGCCACGATGCCTGCCCCTGCAGCCAACGAGCAGCACACCAACACGGCGACCGTCACGGCGAAGCCGCCTGCGAACCCAGACGGCAACACCCCAGAGCTGCCTCCTGTGACTGACCCAGGCAATGCTTACTCCGGCACCTTCGCTGACATCTCCATTGAGAAGCGCATCAACGGTGATGACGCTGACACTGAACCAGGTGTTCTGGTTACCCCAGGCTCGATGATGAACATCGAGTTCGTGGTCACCAACACCGGTTCCGTGAAGCTCTCGGACGTTAAGGTCTCCGACAGCAAGATCCTCGACGGCATCACCTGCCCGAAGACGGAACTTGCCTCCGGCGAGGAAATGATCTGTACCGCAACGTACCCAGCTCCTGTGGACGGCGGCATGGTTCACGACGACGTCGCGACCGCAGAAGGCACGCCTCCAGTCAACCTCGACGGCACCGTCCCTCCATCGCCAAAGGCTTCCGACCCTGCGTACGCTCACACCCCAGGTGTGGCCGGCATCCAGGTGATCAAGAAGATCAATGGTGACGACGCGAACACTGCACCTGGTGTCCTTGTGACCCCAGGCCAGCCGATGAACGTCGAGTTCGAGGTGACCAACACCGGTTCCGTCGACCTGACGGAAATCAAGGTCACCGACGACAAGATCGCTGCAACGGACATCGTCTGCCCGAAGGCGGAGCTCGCTCCATTCGAGTCGATGACCTGTACCGCAACGATCCCAGCGATTGATAACGCTCAAACTCACTCCAACGTTGCCTCGGTGGTGGGTAAGCCTCCGGCAAACCCAGATGGCTCCCAGCCACCTTCACCAACGGACACCGATGAGGCGCATGCGCACACCCCAGGTGTGCCAGGCATCTCCATCGAAAAGCGCATCAACACTGATGACGCTGACGTGGCACCGGGCGTGTCAATGCAGCCGGGCGAGACCATGTACCTGACCTTCTACGTCACCAACACGGGTTCCACCGTGCTCAATGACATCAAGGTCACGGACGACAAGGTAGCTCCGGAAAACATCACCTGCCCGCAGACCAGCCTGAACCCAGGTGAGTCCATGACCTGTTCCGCGGAGCTTCCGGCTCCTGCAGGTACCGGCCAGACGCACACCAACGTTGCGACGGTCATCGGCACGCCACCGGCTAACCCGGACGGCTCCCAGCCGACCCCGCCGACTGCAACCGACGAGGCTCACGCCTACACCCCAGGCCTGGCAAGCATCGAGATCATTAAGAAGCTCAACGGCGATGACGCGGAAACCCCGCCGGGTGTGAGCGTCGATGCACTCGCACCGATGAACTTCACCTTCGATGTCACCAACACCGGCCAGGTGCCACTGAAGAACGTGACCGTCACCGACGACAAGCTCACGGGCATCACCTGCCCTAAGACCGAGCTTGCCCCAGGTGAAGGCATGCAGTGTACTGCGATGATGTACGCGCCGACCGACGGCACGCACACCAACACCGCCACGGTTGTGGGTACGCCAAGCAACACCGACGGCACCGATGGCACCCCAGTGACCGACGACAACGTCGCAAATGCCACGATTGTCCCAGCTCCAGCGCCGGGCACCCCGGGCATCGCGATCGTGAAGAAGATCAATGGTGCTGACGCCAATGAGGCGCCAGGCATTCTGCTGGCTGCAGGTGACACCATGGACATCACCTTCGAGGTGTCCAACACCGGTACCGCACCGCTGATCGATGTGAAGGTCACCGACGACAAGGTCGGGGCAGTAACCTGCCCACAGACAACCCTGCTTCCTGGTGAAGTCATGACCTGTACCGCGTCTGCTCCGGCACCGGCTCCAGGCGTCCAGCACACCAATACCGGTACCGTGACTGGCACTGGTACGGATGACAAGGGCAATCCACTGCCTGATGGTGGTGTGGAAGCCAAGGATCCTGCTAACGCCTTCGTCCCTGTCACCCCAGGCAACCCTGGCGTGATGGTGGTCAAGAAGATCAATGGCCAGGATGCTGAACTCACCCCAGGTGTGGCAGTTGAGCCTGGCAAGCCAATGACTGTCACGTTCGACGTCACCAACTTCGGTGACGTTGCACTCACCGGAGTGAAGGCCACTGACGACAAGATCGCCAACATCACCTGCCCGAAGACTGAACTCGCCGCCGGCGAGACCATGACCTGTACTGGTGAACTGGCAGCACCTGAAATTGGTGTCCAGCACTCCAATACGGCGACGGTCATCGGTACTCCGGTACCGAACCCTGGCGAGCCACAGCAGCCACCAGTGACTGACACGGACAAGGGCAACGCCTACGTCCCAGGTGTGAAGCTGGTCAAGAAGATCAATGGCGACGACGCGAACACCGCACCAGGTGTCTCCGTTGAAGCTGGATCTGACATGACGGTCACATTCGAGGTCACGAACACCGGCTTGGCAACCCTCACCGACATCGTTCTCACTGACTCCGTCATCCCAGGCGAACTGACCTGCCCTAAGAAGGAGCTGTTGCCAGGGGAGACCATGACCTGTGAGACGACGCTGACCGCGCCTGCGGTAGGCGTCCAGCACACGAATACCGGCAAGGTCGTCGCAAAGCCAGTGCCGAACCCAGACGGCTCCACCGCCGCTCCGGTCGAGGCCACTGACCCAGCAAACGCCACGCCGCGCGACATCCCGCGTACGCCTGGTATCCAGGTGGTCAAGAAGATCAATGGCGATGACGCCAATGAGCTACCTGGCGTGTCCGTGCGCGAGGGCGAGACGATGGATGTGACCTTCGAGGTCGTGAACACTGGCAACTCGCTTCTCACCCAGGTCGAGGTCACGGACGACAAGATCCAGAATGTCGTCTGTGAGAAGACCGAGCTGCACGTCGGCGAAACCATGATCTGTACCGGCACCATGCCTGCTCCAAAGGCAGGCGAGAGCCACACCAACACCGCTACCGCAGTGGGCGTGGGCGTGGACCTCAGCGGTAAGGAAGTTGGCACGGTTCAAGACACTGACCCAGCAAACGCCACCTCCCTGACCAAGGCTGGCCACCCAGCAATCCAAATCGTGAAGCTGCTGAACGGCCAGGACGCTTCCTCTGCGCCAGGTGTCGCAGTTCCTGCTGACCAGCCAATGGCGATCACCTTCGAAGTCACCAACACCGGTGACGTCGAGCTGACCGGCGTTACCGTCACCGACGACAAGGTCACGGGAATCACCTGCCCGAAGAACGTCCTTGCTCCAGGTGAGCAGATGACCTGTACCGGTTCCCTCGCGGCTCCTGCTGTGGGCGACCAACACACCAACGTGGCCAAGGTCATCGGCACCCCAACCCCTAACACTGGTGAGCCACAGCAGCCACCAGTTGAGGACGAGGACAACGCCAATGCCTACGTTCCTGCCATCGAGGTAGTGAAGAAGATCAACGGCGAGGACGCCAATGACACTCCAGTCACCGTCCCAGCTGACGCGCCGATGTTCGTCACCTTCGAGGTAACCAACAAGGGCCTGGCTGCTCTGATCAATGTCAAGCTCACGGACGACGTCATCAAGCTCGGCATCTCCTGCCCGAAGGACGCGTTGCTCCCAGGCGAGACGATGGTCTGTACCGCAACCGCTCCGGCACCTGCTGAGGGAACTGAGCACATCAACACCGCGACCGTCATCGGTGAGGTTCCACCAAACCCAGACGGATCCCAGGTACCGCCTGTGAAGGACGAGGACATCGCACGCGCTGTTGTTCCTCCAGCTCCAGCGGGTAAGCCAGGCGTCAGCGTGGTGAAGAAGATCAACGGCGACGATGCCAACACCGCGCCGGGTGCGCTCACGCAGCCGGGCAGTATGATGGACATCACCTTCGAGGTCACCAACACCGGTGAGACGAAGTTGATCAACGTTGCTGTCACCGACGATCAAGCCTCCGTCACCTGCCCGCAGACTGACCTGGCAATCGGTGAGACCATGATCTGTACTGCTCAGCTCCCGGCACCTGTAGCCGGCTCCACGCACACCAATATGGCTACCGTTATCGGCACCGGTGTTGATGAAGACGGCAAGGAAGTTGGCAGTGTCAATGACACCGACCCAGCCAACGCTCACACTCCAGCCACACCTGGTACGCCAGGAATCGTGCTGGTGAAGAAGATCAACGGCCAGGACGCTTCCGTCGTCCCAGGCGTGGCAGTTGCCGAAGGTTCCGTCATGGACATCACCTTCGAGGTCACCAACACCGGTGACGTCGAGCTGATGGACATCAGCGTCACCGACGACAAGGTCGCCGGAATCACCTGCCCAAGCACGACGCTGCTGCCGGGCGAGACCATGACCTGTACCGCTACTGAGTTCGCGCCAGCTGTGGGTACGCAGCACACGAACGTGGGCAAGGTCGTCGCAACGCCATCCGATCCGCTCCTGCCACCTGTGACCGACGAGGACAACGCCAACGCGTACACGCCGGGCATCAAGGTGATCAAGAAGATCAACGGCGACGACGCTGACGTCAACCCAGTCACCGTCCCTCGCGGCGTGGACATGTTCGTCACCTTCGAGGTCACGAACACCGGCCTCGCAGCGCTTACCGACGTCCAGCTCACCGACGACGTGATCGCTTCCGGCATCACCTGTCCTCAGACGACGCTGGCGCCGGGCGAGACGATGCTGTGCTACGCAACCCTCCCGGCACCTGCCGACGGAGTTACGCACGTGAACAACGCAACGGTGATCGGTAACGTTCCATCCAACCCAGACGGACCATCCGTACCGCCTGTGAAGGATGAGAACCCAGCCCGGGCAGTGGTCGCTCCTAAGCCAGAGGCAGGCACGCCTGCCGTGAAGCTGGTGAAGAAGATCAACGGCGACGATGCGAACACCGCACCTGGTGTGCGCGTGGATGCAGAATCTGACATGGCTATCACCTTCGAGGTCACCAACGTGGGTGAGACGATCCTCCGCGACGTCATCGTCACGGACGACAAGCTCGCTGACATCACTTGCCCGAAGACGGAAATCCATGTCGGTGAGACCATCATCTGCACCGGTACCCTCAAGGCGCCGACCGCAGGCAAGACCCACACCAACATTGGTGAGGTCAAGGCTCGCGGTTACGACCAAGAAGGCCTGCCGGTTGGTGACGTGAGCGCCACCGATCCTGCAAATGCCTACGCGCTTCCTAAGGAAGGCCACCCATCAGTGGTCATCATTAAGAAGATCAACGGCCAGGACGCTTCTCTGAAGCCAGGTGTCGTGGTCGACGCTGATTCCGACATGGCAGTCACCTTCGAGGTCACCAACAACGGTGACGTCGACCTGACGGACGTGACGGTCACGGACAACAAGATCTCTGAGATCACCTGTCCAAAGAACGCACTCGCTGTTAGTGAGTCCATGACCTGTACTGGAACTCTGAAGGCTCCGGCAATCGGGGACCAGCACGAGAACGTGGCAAAGGTCGTCGCAACGCCGAAGCCGAATGATGGCGAGCCACAGCAGCCACCAGTCAGCGACGAAGACAATGCGAACGCCTACGTCCCAGCGATCGAAGTGATCAAGATGATCAACGGCGACGACGCCAACGAGGCACCTGGTGTCAAGGTCGTGCCTGGCACCTCCATGGAGGTCACCTTCAAGGTCACCAACAAGGGCCTCGGCGCGCTGAATGACATCAAGCTCACTGACGACGTCATCGCCGCAGACAAGATCACCTGCCCGAAGTACGACCTGCTTCCGGGTGAATCGATGACCTGCCGCGCAACGATCGACACCCCAGCGGACGGCGTCCAGCACGTCAACACCGCGAAGGTAGTGGGCCAGCCGCCAGCACTTGCCGACGGCACCCCGGTCAAGCCAGTTGAGGACTCCGACGTGGCACATGCCATCGGAACCACAAAGCCAAGCAAGCCAAACTGGCCTGACATTCCATGGTGGATTATCCCGATCGTGCCAATCGTGGGCGGCCTGATCGGCTCCTCTGAGAGCTCCTCCGGTTCTTCGGAGCCAGGTTCTCCGGTGAAGCCGGCTCCTGGTCAGCCAGGTCAGCCAACCCAGCCTGGTCAACCACAGAAGGGAATTCCAGGCAAGGGCTTCCTCGCACAGACTGGTGTGGAAAACTTTGGTCTGATCGTGGGCATCGCAAGCGTTGCCGCACTGCTCGGACTTGGGTTCCTAGCTTGGTCCAAGCGACGTAAGCAGTAGAAAGTAAAGTAAAACCGCCGAGGTACATGGTGCCTCGGCGGTTTTTCTGTATACCTTGTTCTATCAGGGCGGGCGGCTAGCTTATGAACGTCGGAGCGCTACCGGAGCAAGAACAGGCAGTAGACTATTGTGTTTTCGATGTTTCGGTTGAAGCCGTTGGGGTCTTCGGGTTGGTCAAGGTAACTTTGTCGACTACGTAAGGGCTGTCCACGTTGTAGGTGGTTAGTGTTAGTTCTTCTGGGGTAACCGAAACGTTCATGTAGTCCGGGGTGTAGTCCTGGCGCCAGTAGGCCGTCCAAGGTTGCTCGAGGGCTGGGTCGATGAGTTCGCGACGTGCTCCTGGGTGCGTCACGCCGTTGCGATCGGTGAAGTCGTAGTACTTGCCGCCACCTGCGGTGGTTGTGGTCACGTACAGTACTTCTCCGGCATTGGGGGTGAGGCGGTCGCCGCGTTCGGGTCGCTTAGAAGGGATGACCGGGACTTTGCCATTCATGAGGTGGCTGCGGGTGTAGATGTGGTCGTGGCCCGAGAGCACAAGGTTGACGCCGAGTTCGGATAGCACTGGGGTGAGTTCCTCACGCAGCGCAACGACATCGTCATCGGTCACGTGGCTGCCTTGGGAGAACGGGCCATGGTGGTAGGTCACGATGATCCAGTCGTTTGAGGCGCCATGCTTTGCCACAACCGCACGCAGAAATTCGATGTGCTCTTGGATTTCGGAGGCTGAGGATCGGTTGGAATTCAGGCCGATGAACAGGGCGTTGTTGCGCTCGTAGAAGTAGTTGCCGGTGTCTTCGAGTTCGTTGGGGAGGGAGAAGTGCTCTTGGAAGTGCTTGTTGCCACCGACATAGGTCTCGTGGTTGCCGGCGATCGCTGCGACGGGTGTGGAGCGAAGCTGGGTAGGGGAGAAGTATTGGTCATATTGTGGCTCGATGGCGCCCCAGCCGTCGACTTGATCTCCGAGGGAAAGAATCATTTCGGCGTCTGGGAAGTCTGTTGTTGCGTTGTTAAGAGCTGTCCGCCAGTTAGCACCTTGCTCGTGGTTCTTGAGGTTTACGCCGATTTGGGCGTCCGCAAGGGCGAGGAAGTTCCAGTTCGAATCAAAATCGCTGGTGGTGAAGGTGTAGTGCTCGGACCAGCCATGTTCGTCGGAGCCGACGAAATACGTGTAGGAAGTATTGGCGCTGAGGTCAGCCATGGTTGCTTCCATCGAACGGTAGAGTAGAGCGCCGTTGTTTTGTTCTTTGGCCTCGATTGTGGTGACTGAGCTCGGGTCATTGGTGGGGAAAAACTTGAGCTCTTCAGCGCCCCTGCTGGTGGTGCGCCAGGAAACTGTTGACATTGTCTCGTCAGCGCCCTGACCTAAGATAACGCGCTTGATTGGTCCTGGTTGAGCTAGGGCTGCGGGTGCGATGAGTGCGCTGCAGCTGATCGTAGAGGCGGTCAAGACGGCGATGAGGCGACGTGACATGAGGGGTCCTTCGGTAGGTCTGTTGATGAAAGCTGCAGATCAGTAAAGCAGGCCAAATTTGCTAACAGGCGACCACAAGGTTAAGCGATAGTTATCCCTCCGCTTGTTAGGTGAATCTTAGGTGAAATATTGGCAAATGTTAAGGTTTGGAGTTGCCTAACGAACGATGCGTGTCGGAATCTAAGTCCCATGTCTAACAAAGTCTCTCGTCGATCTTTCATGCAATACTCGGCCGTTGCGGCGGTCACTGCCAGTGCGACAGGGGCGGTTGCCTTTGCGCAAGACGGCGGACGACGAGGTCAGGGACGCATCGAAGAGCTAGCGGGAGCGTCGCAAAGCGAAATGCCCTTTATTCACGGCGTAGCCTCGGGAGATCCATTACCTACCTCCATTATTCTGTGGACGCGCGTGACCCCCGATCGATCGGCTCTACCTGGTTCAACCCTCGGTGACCCCACCGGAGTGCAATGGGAAATTGCCACCGATATGAACTTTGAAGCAGTAGTGGGATCGGGCGAGGTAAAGACCAGCGCTGAAAAGGATCATACTGTCAAGATTGAAGCAGGTGGATTGCAACCTGCCACCGAGTACTTCTACCGGTTCATGATTACAGAGGGTCCATATGCAGGGAAAAAGTCCCCAATCGGTCGCACTAAAACTGCTCCGCGCCGCGATGTTGACCTTCAGAGGCTAAATTTCGCGCTTGCTTCCTGTGCGAATTGGGAAGCTGGTCACTTCGCTGCGTATCGAGACATAGCGACCCGGGGGCAATCGGATGAATTGGATTTCGTGGTGTTCCTTGGTGACTACATCTATGAATATGGAACCGGTGACTATTCGGGAAAGCATGGTGTGGTTCGACCAACCCACCCAGAATGGGAAATTCTCACGCTTGAGGATTACCGCATCCGCTATGGCCATTACCGAACCGATCCAAACCTGCAGGCAGCGCACGCGGCGCTGCCATGGATTGTGATGTGGGACGATCACGAGACGGCGAACAACTCGTGGCGTGATGGGGCGGAAAACCACACCGAGGATACGGAAGGGCCTTGGCTGAGGCGCAGAGACGCAGCCATGCAGGCATACTTCGAATGGCTGCCAGTCCGTGCGACGTCCCCTTCTGAACAGGGGCACCTCTATCGTTCACTGCGGTTCGGCAACCTGCTGGAACTGCACATGATGGACCTGCGTACTTACCGAGATTCGGAAACGTCGTCGGCTAACTTTGGTGACCCAAGTCGTACGATGTTGGGCAGCGAGCAATTCAACTGGGTCTCGGCACAAGTGGCGCAAAATAGTGCTAAGTGGAATGTGCTTGGTAACTCCGTGATGGTCACCCCACTGAAAATCTTTACAATTCCGGGTAACCAGGAAGCCAACGAAGCAATCCAATACGTAAAGCAGCAAAACTCCGGCTCAGCGATCAACTCCGACCAGTGGGATGGCTACTCGGCTGAACGCGATCGATTGCTCGAGATTCTCGCCGCCCAGAACGCTCACACGCTGTTCATTACCGGAGATATCCACTCCGAATGGGCTAATAGCGTCTTTTATCAGGACAAAGAAATCGGCTGCGAGGTAGTGTGCACCTCAGTCACCTCACCGAATATCGATGACCTACTCACCCAAAAGACTGGCATTGAACATGCACCCGATAATTCGACTTCACTACTCGTCGAAGGCATGCTTACCGACGCAAACCCGTGGGTCAAACACCTCGATTTCGACGCCCACGGGTACAGCATCGCGCGCATGCTTAGCGACGAAGTTACCCTTGACTTTGTTCGAGTAGCCAACGTTGAGGATCCAAACTCACCGGTGGAGGTAGCCCTTTCCAAGACCTGGCGGGCCGGACAAGGATTTATTGCTTAATCAGTTGCTTCTCGACGGCCGTCATGGCTGCCAGTAGCAATCCCAAAACGGCCGCCACACCACAAACGTTTCGGATAGCAGCTGGGTATCCCAAAACAGTGGGGTTCAAGAACTCATAAGGGTAGTAGCCGCCAGTGCGGGCCCCACGGCAAAATGTGTAGGCGAGCCACACGGCGGGGATGGTGAAAGACCACGCCATTGCGTTGACTGTCATGTCTCGTTGCTGTGAAATGGTTCGGTCAGCTACCCACAATGCGGGCAAAGCAATAGGCATTGCCGTATGCACAATTGGATTTGTGAATTTTCCAAGGCCTTCAATCACGCTGGTTTTGGCTAGCAAGGTATTAAAAACCACGCCAGTAATCGCTAGCATCGTCACGGCATTGATGCGCAGAAACGCCTCGCGTTGTGGGAGCCTTTCCCGAGCATATTGCGTGGCGATGTAGGTGCCGATAATGTTCGACCACAGCGTGAAATACGAATAGTGTGTGACCAACTTTTGAGAGGGTGTTGCAAAAGCGGGCCAATCCCGAAAAGGGGTGGTGGCGCTTTGGTAACCGGACAAGACAATAGCAAGCCCACCAAAAATACTGGCGGCAAGGCCACCTCGACGCACAAGTTTCCTCATGCCCTCACATTCTAATGATTTACGCGGATCTACTGCGGAAGGCTGTGGCGTCGCATATTTTGTTATTTATGAGGAAACTAATTGCATCGATTGTTGTTATTGTTGGCTCCCTTTTTGTCGCCCCGTTGGCATCCGCTCAGCCTGGCTACGGTGGGTACATGCCACTTGCTCCAGGTGAAATCGCTCGCGAAAATGCGAAGTCACCTATTCAGAAGCTGCAAGATCAAGCCCTGATGAGCACGATGCAGGCCTCCTTCCTGGGTATGGCTGTGCCGGATGCTCCTCAAGCATTTGGTCCTTTGGGGGAGTGCGTGACCCGAGTGTCCGGTAGTGCCGAGATTCAGCCAGTGCAGATGGTTGCCACGTGGGTCTGCTTGGCTACGAATCCATCGCTTAACCCACTGCCGAAGTGGTACATGTAGGCCCGTTTTATGATGTTTTTGGCGCTGTTCGCTCAAGGCGTACAGCGCCTTTTCTGCTGGTAGGCGTGCCTTTTGGCGTCGAGAAGCGTGCTGCTGGCGCGAAAGTGGAAATTATCCGTCGCTGCCCGCGTTAGAGTAGGTGCAATTAGCAATTAAAAGGAGAATTCCATGTTCGAGAGGTTTACCGACCGCGCTCGCCGCGTGATTGTGCTTGCCCAGGATGAGGCTCGCATGCTCAACCACAATTACATCGGCACCGAGCACATCCTGCTTGGCCTGATTTCCGAGGGGGAAGGCGTTGCTGCGAAGGCGCTGGAGTCCATGGGCATCAACCTTGAAGACGTGCGCCGTGAGGTCGAGGAGATTATCGGCCACGGTTCGACCCCTCCGACCGGCCACATTCCATTTACCCCACGCGCCAAGAAGGTGCTCGAGCTTTCCCTGCGTGAGGGCCTGCAGATGGGCCACAAGTACATCGGTACCGAGTTCCTCCTACTCGGCCTGATCCGCGAGGGTGAAGGCGTCGCTGCACAGGTGCTAGTCAAGCTCGGCGCAGACCTGCCTCGCGTGCGCCAGCAGGTTATCCAGCTGCTTTCCGGCTACGAGGGTGAGCAGGGCGCGCCTGACGACGCCTCCGGTGGCGGTAATCTTGCCGGCGCTGGCGCAGCTCCAGGTGGCCGCTCCCAGGGCGGAGTAGGCGAGCGCTCTAATTCTCTGGTCCTGGACCAGTTCGGTCGTAACCTGACCCAGGCTGCCCGCGAAGGCAAGCTGGACCCAGTGGTCGGCCGTGAGAAGGAAATCGAGCGCATCATGCAGGTGCTGTCTCGCCGCACCAAGAACAACCCAGTGCTCATCGGTGAGCCTGGCGTTGGTAAGACCGCTGTGGTCGAGGGCCTGGCTCTGGATATTGTGAATGGCAAGGTACCGGAGACGCTGAAGGATAAGCAGCTGTACTCCCTGGACCTCGGTTCCCTGGTCGCTGGTTCCCGCTACCGCGGTGACTTCGAAGAGCGCCTGAAGAAGGTGCTCAAGGAGATCAACCAGCGCGGCGACATCATCCTCTTCATCGATGAGATCCACACCCTCGTTGGCGCGGGTGCCGCTGAGGGGGCCATCGACGCTGCCTCCCTGCTGAAGCCAAAGCTGGCTCGTGGTGAGTTGCAGACCATCGGTGCCACCACCTTGGATGAGTACCGCAAGCACATCGAGAAGGACGCCGCACTCGAGCGTCGCTTCCAGCCAGTTCAGGTCCCGGAGCCATCCGTGGAGATGACCATCGAGATCCTGAAGGGCCTGCGCGACCGCTACGAGGCACACCACCGCGTTTCCATCACTGATGGCGCCCTCGCGGCAGCTGCAAACCTGTCCTCCCGCTACATCAACGATCGTTTCTTGCCAGACAAGGCCGTTGACCTCATCGACGAAGCTGGCGCTCGCATGCGCATTAAGCGCATGACCGCCCCAGAAGGCCTGCGCGAGATCGACGAGCGCATCGCAGACGTGCGCCGCGAGAAGGAAGCCGCCATTGACGCGCAGGACTTCGAGAAGGCGGCTGGCCTGCGCGACAAAGAACGCAAGTTGGGTGAAGAGCGCGCTGAGAAGGAAAAGCAGTGGCGCTCCGGCGACCTGGAGGAGATCGCCGAGGTGGGCGAGGAGCAGATCGCTGAGGTGCTCGGCTCCTGGACTGGTATCCCGGTATTCAAGCTCACCGAGGAAGAGTCCTCCCGCTTGCTCCACATGGAAGACGAGCTGCACAAGCGCATCATTGGCCAGGAAGACGCCGTCAAGGCTGTCTCTCGCGCGATCCGCCGCACCCGTGCCGGTCTGAAGGATCCAAAGCGTCCATCCGGTTCCTTCATCTTCGCTGGTCCTTCCGGCGTGGGTAAGACCGAGCTGTCCAAGGCGCTCGCTGAATTCCTGTTCGGTGAGGAAGATGCCCTCATTCAGATCGACATGTCCGAATTCCACGACCGCTTCACCGCGTCGCGCCTCTTCGGTGCCCCTCCGGGATACGTCGGCTACGAAGAGGGCGGCCAGCTCACCGAGAAGGTGCGTCGCAAGCCGTTCTCCGTCGTGCTCTTCGACGAGATCGAAAAGGCCCACAAGGAGATCTACAACACCTTGCTCCAGGTCCTTGAAGACGGCCGCCTCACCGATGGTCAGGGCCGCATGGTGGACTTCAAGAACACCGTCCTCATCTTCACCTCCAACCTTGGTACTAGCGATATCTCCAAGGCCGTGGGCATGGGCTTCTCCGGCTCCGGCGAGCAAGATGCCGAGGGCCAGTACGAGCGCATGAAGGGCAAGGTTCACGACGAACTGAAGAAGCACTTCCGCCCAGAGTTCCTCAACCGTATCGATGAGATCGTGGTCTTCCATCAGCTCAACCAGGAACAGATCGTTCAGATGGTGGACCTGCTCATTGCTCGCGTGGACAAGGCTCTCGTGGCCAAGGACATGGGCATTGAGCTCACCGAGGCTGCCAAGAACCTGCTGGCCAAGCGCGGCTTTGACCCAGTGCTGGGTGCACGTCCGCTGCGCCGCACCATCCAGCGAGAAATCGAGGATGTCCTCTCCGAGAAGATCCTTTACGGCGAATTCGGTGCCGGCGAGATCGTCACCGTGGATGTCGAAGGCTGGGACGGCGAGTCCAAGGGCGAGGACGCCAAGTTCGTTTTCGGCGCTAAGCCAAAGCCACTGCCAGAGGGCACGTTCTCCGAGATTTCTCCGGAGGCAGTCGAAGCGGTGTCTGACGTAGAGTAAGCCTTTCTAGGTCGGCCCGGCAGGCGTGTCCTGCCGGGCTTTTGCTTTGTCTGCATTTGGCGCGTTTGTCGTGTCAAACTGGTCGTAGAATCAAGGACAAGAGTGGGAGGGCCCTTGAATAAAAGTGGATTTACGACCAACTCGTTACGAACACGGCGAACCTAGGCAAGCGTGCCAAGGTAGAATCCGTCTCTATGGGTATTCAATTCCGTGAAAAGAAGAAGGTCGGCAAGAACAGCTGGATCAACATCTCCGGCTCCGGCGCCTCCGGTTCCACAAAGATCGGTCCAGTGACCATCAACAGCCGTGGTGGCGTCTGGGTGAAGCTCCCGGGTGGACTGACCTACCGCGGTCGCTGGAAGTAAACCGCTAAAACCCAGCTCAACCTCGGTCGATGTCGCGCTGAATATCGGACGCAGCCTCGCGCATTTCCGGGTCATGGTCGTCCATGGACTTGTCCGGCCGGCTTTTCAGACTGCTAAGTCCACCAATGATCATGAAAATGACAATTCCGAAGCCCCATAGATAAGTGATCATGTGGCCGAGGGTAGCTGAAAACGATTGTCTTCGGTTTGCTCCGCCAGCCCGTCCTCGATCAATGAAAACAAGGCCCGCGATCGCTGGGCCGCATCGGGCCACACCACGTCAATTTCTGACTGGGGAACTGGCGCAGTCGCAGTTCGCAGCACGCTCATGATGAGGCCCCGTACCTGCCTGTCTGTTCCCTCAAACTTCTGGACCCGACGTTTGGCTGCCGCCAGCTCCTCTTCGGTAGGGGAAGGGCAGCCTGCCTGCTGCCAGGCACACAGATCCATAACCGGGCACTCATCGCACCTAGGGCGAGTCGTACACACCAGCGCCCCCAATTCCATCAAAGCCACTGAGAATTCGGCCGCGCCTTCTGCTGGCAACAACTCGGAAACCAACCCGAGCTCGCTCTTGCGGGCGGGGCCGGGGAGGAACTGGCCGTCGATAAGCCTGCGGTACACGCGTCGGACATTGGTGTCCACGACGGGCACGCGCTGGCCGTAGGCGAAGGCGGCGACGGCTCGGGCGGTGTAGTCGCCGATTCCGGGCAGAGCGAGAAGCTTGTCGACATCCGATGGAACCTCGCCCCCGTGCTCTGCGACGATCGCGCGGGCGCAATCCAATAACCGGAGGGCGCGCCGTGGGTAGCCGAGTCGATCCCAGGCGCGGAGTACCTGATCGGGGGTGGCTTTGGCGAAGTCGGCGGGGGTAGGCCAGCGCTCAATCCACTCTTTCCAGATGGGCTCCACCCGAGCGACTGGGGTTTGTTGGCTCATCACCTCGGAAAGCAGAATTCCCCAGGCAGAAGTGTGTGGGTTTCGCCAAATGATGGTGCGGCCGACTGCGCGGTACCAGTCGATGAGTCGGGTGTGGAGCATAATCCGTCACTGTAAAAGGTTTCGAAACTTTCCTCAAAAGAGCACAATGGAAGGTATGCGAGACGTCACAGTTGTAAACCCTGCAAATATTTGGACCGCTCTGAAAGAGGGCAACAAGCGCTACCAAGATCACGAAATGCTGCACCAGAATCTGGATGCTGCTCGTCGTGAAGAGCTGGTTGCTGGCCAGAAGCCAATGGCTGTCGTGCTCGCTTGTTCGGACTCCCGCGCGCCAGTGGAGCACATCTTTGACCAAGGTGCTGGCGACATCTTCGTGATCCGTACCGCGGGCGAAGTTCTGGACATGGCAGTGTTTGCTTCCCTGGAGTTCGCCGTGCAGGGGCTGGGCGTGAAGAACCTCATCGTCATGGGCCACGAGTCCTGTGGCGCTGTAAAGGCCACGAAGGCTGCGTTGGAAGGCGGGGAGATCCCACCGGGATTCCAGCGCGTGCTGGTAGAGAAGGTTGCCCCATCGATCCTCAAGGCTAAGCGCCAGGGCATGACCACTGCTGACGAATTTGAAATCGAGCACGTCCGCGAAACCGTCGACATCATCCTCGATCGCTGCCCAGTGATCAAGCAGAGCCTCGATGAGGGTTCCCTCGGCGTCGTGGGCGCACGCTACCGCCTCGGCACTGGCGCTGTTGAGGCAATCGTCGAGCTTGGCGTCTAGACACACCACACGGGGCTAGCTGTTTTCCGGCAGCTAGCCCTTTAAGCTGAGTGTGTGAGCCAGAGACTTCCAGAGATTATCTACATTCGACGTCGCGTCGCGGCGGCCGTCATCGTGCTGATCGTTGTCGCTCTCTCCATTTGGCTCATGGTTAGCCTCGGAGGCTCCAAGGAAAGCCCTAATGCGGCCCCAGAACCGACCAATGCGTTCGCGCAGAACTCGGCAACGCCAACCCCGTCGCAGTCTCCTTCGGCGTCCGCATCAGCTTCTGCAACCCCATCTTCTTCCGCGACTCCAACCCCGGAAGTGAAGAAGACCTGCGCGCTGGAAGACCTCATCATCTCGGCTTCAGCTGACAAGCCATCCTACGGCCCCGACGAGCGACCAAAGTTCTACCTGACGGTAAAGAACCCAACCGCCGCAGAATGCAAGATTGACCTGCGCAAGGACGGTCTGCGCTTCGAGGTCTACGACCTGGCCACCAACAAGCCAGTCTGGGCCGACACCGACTGCAACCCAAGCGAAGACACCAGCGAGCGCATCTTCCCAGCAGGCGAGGAACGCCACTACGAGGCGATCTGGTCCCGCACCACCTCCGAGCCAGGAAAGTGCGACGCTCGCCAGCCAGTGCCAGCAGGCAGCTATTTCCTCCACACCCTGGTGGGTAAGAACAACTCCGAGGCCTTCACCTTCAACCTGGGCTAAGCCTTCAGCCTGAGGAGCCCGTCACGGATGTGGCGGGCCCACAGCGCACCGACGCTTTCGACAGCAGCGATCTCATCGACGCTGGCCTCCAGCAACTTATTGGAATCGCCGAAAGCGAGAATCAGCTTGTCCATCAGGAACGGCTGGACGCGAGGCACGCGACCCAGAATGCGGTAACCACGAGGCACAATCCACTGGTGGAGGGCTTCTTCAGCCGTCGGGAAGCCCAAAATGCGGGCGATGTGGCTCGGCTTCACGATGTCGATATCGCTCAGCGCCTCGAGCTCGGCCAGCGCGTCCTTGACCTCATCGTCTGAAGGAAGGCCTGCGGCCACGAGGTAGTCGCGAATAATGAATTCGCGGTCCTTGTCGTTATCGCCGAATAGCTCCTCCAACTGGACGCGCAGTTGCTTGCCGTCGGTACCGAGCTCAACGACGCTGCGGTCAATGGTCTCCGCAGCACGGCGCAGCATCTCGAGGCGCTGGACAACCGTAATGACGTCAGACAGGGAAGCGTAGTTGTGAAGCTCGGCCATGAACAGGCGCTCATTGACCTGGTCCAGGCGCGTGCGGTAGCGCTCCATCGTGGCCAGACCCTGGTTGGCGCGCGACAGAATGTCCGAAGAGCCTTCCAGGATGTGGCGCTTCTTGTCCACATACACCGTGATGATGTTCATCGACTGGCTCACTGAAATCACCGGGTAGCCGGTTTGCAACGCGGTGCGTTCTGCCGAGCGGTGGCGAGTGCCGGACTCTTCGGTTGGGAACATGGGATCCGGCATGAGCTGCACATTTGCGCGGCGAATGCGGGAGCCGTCGGTGGAGAGAATGACGGCGCCGTCCATTTTGCAGAGTTCGCGAAGGCGAGTAGGGGCGAACGGAACGTCGATCTCGAAGCCGCCATCGGAGATGGCTTCCACCTGCTCGTCGTATCCGAGCACAATGAGGGCGCCGGTGCGGCCGCGGAGGATGCGCTCAAGGCCGTCGCGAAGCCCGGTGCCAGGGGCGAGGCGCTCCAGGGTGGCGCGGAGGGAAGATGGTGGCGTCGCGACGATTTCAGTCATTTAGGAACCTAACTTAACTTCAGCGAGGGCACTCGCAATGTCTTTAACGTATGTGACTTTCATACCAGGTACATCCACACGCTCACCATCCGGAACGAGCGCGCGGGTGTAGCCCAAACGGGCAGCTTCTTGCAGCCTACGCCTGATGTTCGGAACTCGACGTATTTCCCCAGCAAGACCGACCTCGCCGATCACCACCATGCGCTGCGGGAGAGCGCGATGATGGGCTGCAGAGGCGGTGGCGAGGGCGACCGCGAGATCGGAGGCGGGCTCGAAAATCTTCATGCCACCAACCGTTGCCACATAAGCATCCTGGTCGGCGGTCTTCAGGCCTGCGCGGGCAGCGAGCACCGCCAGCACCATCGGGACGCGAGTGGAATCGAGGCCGGTGACCGCGCGCCGGGGATTCTTCGCAGGGGACTGCACGAGCAGGGCCTGAACTTCAGCGAGGATGGGGCGTACGCCGTCCATCGACACCATCACGGCCGTGCCGTCCGGGGTTTCCTCCTTGTGCGAAAGGAAAAGCCCTGAAGGATCGGGCACTTCGTGGATGCCATCGGACTGCTGCTCGAAACAGCCCACCTCATCAGTCGCGCCGAAACGATTCTTGATGCCACGAAGCATGCGTAGCGAGGAATGTCGATCGCCCTCGAAATTCAGCACCACATCCACCAGGTGCTCCAGCACGCGCGGGCCAGCCACGTTGCCATCCTTGGTGACGTGGCCGACCAACAGCACGGGAATGCCCTTCGTCTTGGCCAGCGTTGTCAGCGCGGCCGTGACCGCACGCGATTGCGCGACACCACCGGAAACACCCTCGACACCCGGAGCGGTCATGGTCTGCACCGAGTCCACGATCAGCAGTGAGGGCTTCAGCTGCTCCACATGCCCGAAGACCACATCCAGATTGGATTCCGCGGCCAGATACAAGGAATCGATGACGGCGCCGGTGCGTTCAGCTCGCAGGCGAACTTGGCCTGCGGATTCCTCGGCCGTCACGTACAAGGCGACGCGGTCCTGCCGTGCCCAACCTGCCGCAACTTCCAACAGCAGCGTGGACTTGCCGACGCCGGGTTCGCCGGCGAGCAACACGACCGAACCGGGAACAATGCCACTGCCGAGCACACGATCCAGTTCGCCGATTCCGGTCGAAATGGACGTGCTAGCACTCGCGCTGATCTTGCTCATCGGCAGGGCAGGGGAGGCTGGGGTCAGGGCCGTTACTTTCGTATCCGCCCTTTGCGTTGCCCCCAGTTCCAAGGTCCCCCAGGACCCGCATTCCGGGCAGCGGCCCAACCACTTCGGGCTGGAATATCCACACTCGCTGCAGGTGTGAATGCTTCGTTCCTTCTTGGCCATGATGTTGATCGTAGATCAGTTCCGGAAGACAAGGATAAGTAACAAGGAAAGCGAGGTCACGGGCAGTAAAGTCGGCATGTTATTGTGCGGGATTCATATTTGCGATCGCATTTGATGCTCGTCCTGACTCAGGCAATCCTGTGGGATTCACAGCCGTCCATCCATGCTCTGACAACCCATTAAGTTTGACGAGAATGATTAGACGAAGATTCAAGGTCACTACATTGCGCTGCACGGCCCATCCTGCAATCCTCGTCAAAACAGATTCGTCAAAGTGGAAAACGGCTTCAGCATCACAACGGCAAGCGCAATTTGTTCTTATTGTTGAAAACAACAGCAGGCGAAGACATCCCGTCTGGGGGCGTCTTCGCCTGCTAGAGGTTAAGAATTAGTGAGCCTTTGGAGCCTCAACGCGGTTGTCCTGGCCATCCTCATTGTGGTTGGTGGCGATGGTGGCCTTGAGGTCGATCTTGCCGGAGTCGAAGGTGAACTCAACTGGCTTCTGACCACCAACGGCGAGGCCATTGTTCTCGATCTTGGTGTCGATGTAGGTGATGCAGATCTGCTCGTTCTTGGTCAGCTTCTCGATGTTTTCCTTGGTGTCGGCAACAACGGAGCAGTTACGCTTAAGGGTCGGCTTTTCGGAGAGTTCAACGTCCTTGCCGTCAACCTTCACGGACTTCAGAGCGTGCTCCTTGCCGGAGGTATCGGTGTTAACTGCGGTGAATTTCAGGCCAGCGGTCTGATCTTCGTTGACGATGACGGTGACGTCGCGCACGGCCACGGTCTTGTCTTCAGTGTTGGCGCCTGCGCCGTCCACTGCGGCAACCTGGTCAGCGGTCTGGGTGATCTGGCCTGCGCTGCAAGCGGAGAGTGCAATTGCGGCTGCGCCTGCTACGGCAACGAGAACGGAGCGGCGGGCAGTCTTGAAGATCATCACTTGGATACGTCCCCCATCTGAGGCTTTTGGGCAAGTTATTTGTCGAATAGCTAGTTTAGCCCCCAGCGTGGGGAAACACACACTCGATTCCAGTCTAACTGGTGGTTTCACCCCAAAATCACACCTCATTGGTGGTAATCAAGCGGATAATCCGCCGTGGTAGAATGACTGACACTGTCTTCAATGTTTCAAACGGGAGTGGATATGGAATTCAAGGTCGGGGACACTGTCGTCTATCCGCATCACGGCGCAGCGCAGATTGAGGCCATTGAGCAGCGCGAGCTTGGCGGCAAGATGATGGACTACCTGGTTCTGCAAATCCGCCAGTCTGATCTCGTTGTCCGCGTCCCAGCAAAGAACGCTGAGCTCGTTGGCGTGCGCGATGTTGTGGGCGAAGAGGGACTGCAGAAGGTCTTTTCCGTCCTGCGTGAAACCGACGTTGAAGAAGCGGGTAACTGGTCCCGTCGTTACAAGGCTAATCAGGAGCGTCTTGCTTCCGGTGACGTGAACAAGGTTGCCGAGGTCGTGCGCGATCTGTGGCGTCGCGACCAGGATCGTGGCCTTTCCGCTGGTGAGAAGCGCATGCTGGTGAAGGCCCGCCAGGTGCTCGTCGGTGAGCTCGCGCTCGCGGAGACCGTCGATGAGGCAAAGGCCGACGAAGTGCTCGCGGAGATGGACGCCACCATCGAGCGCCACCGCGCAGCAGGCAATGAACCGGAAAAGGTTGCCCCTCTGGAAGAGGATATTGACCTCGATGACCTCAACTTCGACGACGAAGACTAGTCGCCCCGTCACCGCACTGATCGCCGCCGCCGGCAAAGGCACTCGCCTCGGCGCGCCGATCCCGAAGGCTTTTGTCTCGCTGCGCGGAAAAACTCTTCTCGAGCGCAGCATCCAAGCCATGATCAACTCGGCCGTGGTCGATGACATCATCGTCCTGGTCAGCCCAGACATTGAAGACTACGCCCGCGAACTGCTCACCAAACGTGGCATGTTCGACGCCGGCGTCCCCATCCGACTCGTCCACGGCGGCGGCGAGCGCGCCGACAGTATCTGGCAAGGGCTGCAAACGCTTATCGACGACCGAGTGGTCCTCATCCACGACGCCGCCAGGGCGCTGACCCCTCCGGGCATGATCGCCAGAGTCGCGAGAGAGGTTCTCGCTGGTAGCGAAGCGGTTATCCCTGTTGTGCCAGTCGCGGACACAATTAAACAAGTAGATGGTGCTGTGGTCGTCGATACGCCCGACCGCGCTACGCTGCGGGCGGTGCAGACGCCACAGGGCTTTGACCTGGCCGCACTGAAGGCCGTGAACGAGAAGTTCTTTGCGGGTACCTTCGACTTCGTCCCGACAGATGACGCCAGTTTGATGGAATGGGCGGGTCGGGAAGTGGTGACCGTGCAAGGCGATCCGATGGCCTTCAAGGTGACAACACCGATGGACATGGTCCTAGCCCAGGTCATCACCGATGACGCCGAACCAACGATCTTTGAGGTGCCTAGTGAATAACTTGATCCCGCGGGTGGGAATTGCCAGCGACGCTCACCAGATTCAGCAAGGCAAGCCATGTTGGATCGCTTGCCTGCTGTTTGAAGGCCAGGATGGCTGCGAGGGGCATTCCGATGGCGACGTGGTTGCCCACGTGGTTGTCGACGCCCTGCTGTCCGCCTCTGGGCTCGGTGACCTCGGTTCCTTCGTCGGTGTTGGCCGACCTGAATACGACGGAGTGTCCGGTGCTCAGCTAATCCGCGAGGTCCGCGAGCTGTTGGACAAAGAAGGCTTCGTCGTTGGCAACGTGGCTGCGCAGCTCATCGGCCAGACCCCAAAGATGGGGCCTCGCCGTGCCGAAGCGGAAAAGGTGATGTCCGAGCTCCTTGGCGCTCCAGTATCCGTTTCCGCCACCACCACTGACCACATGGGCTTCACTGGCAGAGGAGAGGGACGCGCTGCCATTGCGACGGCGGTTGTCTTCAAAGAAAGTCGTTAGCAACCGCTAGACTAAATCACGTGACTTTACGCATTTTTGACACCAACACCCGTAGCCTCCGTGAGTTCGTTCCAGTAAAGGAAGGGCACGCATCCGTCTACCTGTGTGGTGCCACCGTGCAATCGATTCCGCACATCGGACACGTCCGATCTGGTGTCGCCTTCGACATCCTCCGCAACTGGCTGGAAGCCAAAGGCCTCGACGTTGCCTTCGTTCGCAACGTCACCGACATCGACGACAAGATCCTCCGCAAGGCCGAGGAAAACGGCCGGCCGTGGTGGGAATGGGCAGCAACGCATGAGCGCCACTTCCAGTGGGCATACGACCAGCTCGGCGTTCGTCCGCCAAGCATCGAGCCTCGCGCCACTGGCCACGTGACCGAAATGGTCGAGTACATGCAGCGGATCATCGACAACGGACACGGCTACGCAGCTGACGGCAGCGTCTACGCCACCCCAACCACCATCGAGGGCTACGGTCAGCTCTCGGGCCAGAAGCTCGATGAGATGGACCAGGGGGAGACCGACGTCACCGGCAAGCGCGATCCACGCGACTTCGCCATGTGGAAGGCAGCCAAGCCAGGCGAACCAAGTTGGCCAACCCCATGGGGACGGGGCCGTCCAGGCTGGCACATCGAGTGCACCGCCATGGCAACCAAGTACCTCGGTGGCACCTTCGACATTCACTGCGGTGGCCTTGACCTGCAGTTCCCTCACCACGAGAACGAGATCGCTCAGGCTCACGCAGCTGGCGATGGTTTTGCCAACTACTGGATGCACAACGGCTGGGTGACGATGTCCGGCGAAAAGATGTCCAAATCCCTCGGCAACGTACTGTCTGTGCCGAACATCCTCGAGATCGTGCGCCCAGTGGAACTGCGCTACTACCTCGGCTCCGCGCATTACCGCAGCATGCTGGAGTACTCCGAGGCCGCGCTCAAGGAAGCAGCCGCCGGCTACCGCCGTATCGAGTCCTTGCTGGAGCGCGTCGGCAAGGTGGAGAAGACCACCTGGACCCCTGCGTTCGAGGCTGCGATGGATGACGATATTTCCGTGCCTAAGGCGCTTGCCGAGATCCACAACACCGTGCGTGCTGCGAACTCGACCAATGACAAGGAAGAGCAAATTAGGCTCGCCGGCCAAGTTCGTGCAATGATGGCGATTCTTGGTGTTGACCCGCAATCTGAGCAGTGGGCGTCGGAAAGCAATGCTGGTGGTGACCACGCGCTGTCCGTCCTCGTTGAGGCAGAGCTGGCCCGTCGCACGAAGGCGCGCGCCGAAAAGGACTGGGCAACCGCCGACGAAGTGCGTGACCGCTTGGCAGAGGCAGGCATCGAGGTCACCGACACCCCAGACGGCCCACAGTGGTCGCTATCTTAAGGAAACAACATGGCTGGTAACGATCAACGACGTGGCGCGGTCCGCAAGTCCAATAAAAAGGGCATGGTCAAGGGCACTGGTGGGCAGGCCCGACGCTCCCTCCGCGGCAAGGGGCCGACGCCAAAGGCTGAGGACCGCGAGTACCACGCAAAGTACAAGGCGAAGAAGGCTGCTGAACGACGTGCACAGGGCCGCCACGAGAAGGAACAAGACGAGTTCGTCGTGGGCCGCAACCCTGTTGTCGAGTGTCTGCACGCCAAGGTGCCTGCCACCGCCCTGTACATCGCCGAAGGTACCGCCAAGGACGACCGTCTATCCGAGGCCGTGTACCTGGCGCACAACCGTGCCATCCCGGTGATCGAGAAAGCGAAGCATGAAATGGACCGCATGACGGGCAACATGCTGCACCAGGGCATCGGCCTCGTCGTCGAACCATACAAGTACGCCACCGTGGACGACCTCATCGACCGCGTGAACGAGTCCGGCGAACCAGGCATGATCGTCATGCTCGACAACATCACCGACCCACGCAACCTCGGCGCGGTGATCCGCTCTGTTGCTGCCTTTGGCGGCCACGGCGTTATCATCCCTGAACGTCGCTCCGCTTCCGTCACCGCTGTGACCTGGCGAACCTCTGCAGGAACCGCAGCGCGTCTGCCGGTCGCCCGCGAGGTGAACCTTGTGCGCACGCTCAAGCGCCTCCAGCAGGCCGGATACCAGGTCGTAGGCCTCGACGCCGGTGGCGATCACACCCTGGACACCTACGACGGCACCGATCCAGTGGTTATCGTGGTTGGCTCCGAAGGCAAGGGCATCTCCCGCCTGGTCGGCGAAACATGCGACACCATCATGTCCATCCCGATGGAAGGCTGGGTTGAATCCCTCAACGCCGCAGTGGCAGCAGGCGTTGTGCTGAGCGAGTTCGCAAGGCAGCGCCGCGTAGCGAAGTAGCTCCCGCGGTAATAACCCGCCAGATGCAGCGTATCGACGTTGCATCTGGCGGTTTTGTGTTGCGGGCCAAGGCGATGCAGGGCTCCCCGCGTGAAGTGTGAATTTAGGAACCCGAGTTTCGGAGCTAAGTCGTGCTTTTTCGGGGATTTTTACCCGAAACTCGGGTTCCTAAACTCACGGTTTGAGAAGGTAGCTAGGAAAACGAGCCCGCAGTGATTCCAGATTGGCCCCACCACTAGTGGGCGCAGCAGGCCTCTGCCTCACGCACTTGCACTACCTTTCCTTTTCGCCAGCCGATAACGCGGCAAATGAGGTAGATCAGGAACGAAATTGAGGTCACGAAGACGCTGACTGGGAGGCCCGGTGCGAGGGATAGCACGAGGCCACCAACTGCGGATACCTCTGCGAAGAGCAGGGACCACAACACAGCGCTCACTGGGTTCGAGGTGATCTGAACAGCAGCGGCACCCGGGGTGATGAGCAGCGCCATCACCAGGAGAGCGCCAACGATCTGCACAGATTGGGCGGCGGTGAGGCCGACCAAGACAGCGAAGAGAACCGCAATCCAGCGAACCTTGATGCCGGCCGCCGCTGCGATGATTGGGTCGGCGGAAGCGAAGAGCAGCGGGCGCCAAAGCAAGGCGACGGCGATCACCACGAAAGCAACGACGGCAGCTAGTAGCCACAAAGAATTTCCGGAAACGCCGACAATTTGGCCGGTTAGCAAGGAGAAGGCGGTGGATGATTTTCCGGGGTAGAGGTGGATGAACAGCACTGAGAGGCCCATGCCGAAGCTCATCACCACGCCGACGGCGCTGTCTTGCTGGTTCATTCCGAGCAGCGCCAACACGATGGCCGCCACGACAGAGCCCACGATGGCGCCCACGCCGACGTTGAGGCCGAGCAATAGCGCAGCAGCCGCGCCCATTAGGGCCAGCTCAGAGGTGCCATGCACGGAAAACGACATTTGGCGCAGCACAATCAGTGGCGCCATGACTCCCGAGACAATACCCAGTAGAGCAGCGGCGATGAGTGCTGTCTGCACAAACTCGACATTCAGCAGGTAGAGGGTTTGTTCCAGCATTAGACCACAACCAATCGGCCGTTGACGTTGATGACCTCCACCTGGGCTCGGTACAGCTCAGACAGCACTTCCGAGCGCATAACTTCCTCAACCGGCCCGAGAGTGTGTCCATAGGGGCCGAGGTAGAGCACACGATCCACTACGTTCAGGATCGGGTTGATGCCGTGGGTGACGAAGAGGACCGCCGTGCCGTGTTCTTGCCGACGGGCGTCGAGAAGCGCAACGGTGCGTTGCTGCGCGCCTGGGTCGAGGGAGAGGAGGGGTTCGTCGCAAAGCAGCAGATCAGGGTTGTTGGCGAGGGCCTGCGCCTGCCGCACCAGCTGTTGCTGGCCACCCGACATTTTGCCCACGCGCATGTCCGCGAGATGTTCGCCGCCGACTTCGCGCAGCAGGTCGAGCACCGCGCTTTTCGACGCCCGTCGGTCCCGCAACACGCCGTGCGCGAGCGACAGTCCCACCAGGTCTTTTGCGCGCATCGGCAGGTCCATGGGGAACATTCGCTGCTGCGGGATGAAGCCAATCCGCCCGGTTACATCAACGCCACCGGCGGAGAGATCGCGGGTGCCCAAAATGGTGTGAAGCAGGGTGGATTTCCCGGCGCCGTTGGGGCCGAGGATGGCGATGAACTCACTAGGAGCGACCTCAAAGTTGAGATCGCTCCATAGCGGGGTCACCGCCGCGTCGGTGAATTTCACAAGCACGGTATTGAGGATATCTCAACTAGTGGCTGTGGCCGACGTGGCCAGCTTCATCTTGGAATTCCTTCACGGTCTTGGAGAAGAAATCAAAGAAGTTGGTGCCTGGATCTGGGGTTTCCGCTACCTCGATCACTGGGATGTGCTTTGCCTCGGCTGCCTCGCGGATGCGGGTGGAGTACGGGGTCTTGGTCTGTGGGGTGTCCACGAGCAGCTGGACCTCGCCGGAGTTGATCAGCTCGAGGAAAGCATTGACATCAGCAGCTGCTGGCTCGGACTCGCTCAGGGTCGTGGCGCGGTAGCCCGCTGGGGTGATGTCAGTCATGTGGGTGTGCAGCAGGATGTGGTCTGCGATTGGGTGAGTCTGGGCGATCTTTGCCTCAGGGAGAGCGTGGATCTGCTTGTCCAGCCCATCGATCTTCGCCTTAGCTGCATCAACGTTCAACGCAACAGAGGAGTCCTTCTCCTGGATAGCCTTGGCAGTGTCCTCCACGACCTGGGTCAGCGCGCTGGTGTTGTACCAAACGTGCTCATTCTCCTCGGCTCCTTGTGCCACTGGGCCGTGGTCGTGGCCGGCGTGAGCGTCCTCAGAGTGGCCGTGCTCAGCGTGGCCATGCTCAGCGTGGCCGTGCTCAGCGTGGCCATGATCGGCATGAGCCTCTTCGGAGTGGCCGTGCTCGCCATGGCCGTGCTCGCCATGGTCGTGATCGTGGTCGTGTTCACTGAGCTCAAGCGCGTGAACGACCTTCTTTTCGTCGACCTTGGAGTAAAGCCACGAGTCGTAGCCGCCACCGCCGACAACGATGATGTCGGCTTCTTCGGCCTTTGCCATGTCCATGGCGGAAGGCTCAAACGAATGCGGATCGGTGTCGTTTCCCTTGACGATCGCTTCGATCTTCACCTTTGGATCGTCCGTCATTGCGTCCACAACATCTGCCCACACCTGCGTGGAAGCCACGATCTTGATGCTGTCCTCATCCTTGGCCTGGTCATTTCCGGCCGAGCATGCGGTCAGGCCAGCAGCGGTGATGGCAATGAGTGCAGAACTGAACAATCTCTTTGGGAAATGAGTCATGGCCCTATCACACCCCTAATGGGAAATGCTGTCAAATCCTTATGGGGGTAATTTTTCAATAAGGGTGGGTTGTTGGAAAATTGGTGTCGGCCGGGTGAAAAACATCCCCTGTTTGGGCAAGCTCACCTGCAGAAATGGGAAAATTCTTGTCCAATTAGGGGAAAGATTTCGTGATAGTCTTTCTGCATGCCCAAACGCATGACTGCCCGAGGAACACTTGCTTCGCTCGCAGCTGAACTTGGTGTTTCTCGCACGAGTGTGTCGAATGCATACAACCGCCCTGATCAGCTATCTCCTGCTCTCCGAGAAAAGATCCTTGCGACCGCCGAGCGACTGGGTTATCCCGGTCCCGACCCCGCTGCGCGTTCCCTGCGCACGAGGCGCATCGGCACGATCGGCGTGCTTTTTACTGATGACCTCACCTATGCGTTTGAGGACTTGGCATCGGTGGATTTCCTCGCGGGCATGGCGGCGGCTTCCCAGGAGGATCGGACGTCGCTGACGCTCATCCCAGCGGGCCCTTCGGGAGGCGTCGATCCGCATTTGTTGGTCGGCCAGGCCGTGGTGGACGGCTTTGTGGTGTATTCGGTTGCTGCGGAGGATCCATACTTGCAGGCAGCGGTTTCGCGAAAGTTGCCGGTTGTAGTTGTAGATCAGCCGACTAATTCGGAGCTGCCGTGGGTGGGAATCGATGACTATCATGCGATCGCACCGGCGGCGCAGGCGCTGCTTGACGCTGGGCACCGCAAGATCGGCATTTTGTGTATTCGCCTTGATCGGCAGCGCAACGATGGGCCAGTGTCTGCGGAGAGGTTGGCGTCGGCAAGCTTGCATGTGCAGAAGGCTCGTGTGGAAGGGGCGTTGGCGGTGCTGGCGGCCGGTGGCGTCGATCCGCGACAGGTGCCGATCGTGGAGCGGTACATCAACGATCGCCCCAACAATCTCGATGCAGCCCGCGAACTCCTCGAGGCGCACCCCGACCTCACCGCAGTGCTGTGCACGACCGACTCGATGGCCCTGGCGGTGCACGAGTACCGGCCGGAGGTGTCCGTCACCGGTTTCGATGGCATCGAGACGGCGCTGAAAAGTGGGCTGACCACCGTGATCCAGCCGAACCGGGACAAGGGGGCTGCGGCTAGGCACATGCTTGGCGGGCTTATCGACGCCCACCTGTCCGACCGCGCCCCGGACCTGGAGAATATCGTGTTGCCGACTCGCTTTTATGCAGGCGAGAGTGTGCGACGCATCTGAAGCAGTTCCTTCAGAAACGTTTCGACAGCGTCAACGTCAGTGACACGCAGGTGTGCGAGGGTTTCGCCATCGCCCACGCGGACGCCGAGGTCATTCGGCCCTAGGGCGCGCATGCCGTTTTCGTCCGTGAAATCATCGCCGAGGAACACGACGGCATCCGCGGAGTAGTTCTCCCTGGCCTGGGTGATCCAGGTGCCCTTGGTGACGTCGAGGACCGAAAACTCCTCTATGCATTTGCCGTGGGTCAGGTGTACGCCGTCGGTGGCGAGTGCGGTGGCGCGCTCCACGAGGCCTTCGTGCAGGTCAGGGGACACCTTTCGGTAATGCAGCACCCGGTGGACTGGCTTGTGTTCAATGAAGGCGCCGTCGATGCCGTCGACAAGCGCTTCAAGCTGGCCGGTGAGTTGTTCTAGCTTCTCGCTCTGTTCGGAGGTGAGGGTGATACCTTCGGCGCCGTGGCTGCCCACGAGTTGGATGTCTCCGACATCGCCCGCCACCTGCGCGAGTCCGGCGAGGTGACGACCGGAGAGGATCGCTGTGTGGGTGTTGGGGAGGTTGCCAAGCGCCTGGAGCGCTGCGATTGATTCCCGGTTGACGGGCACGTGCAAGGCGTCGGTGGAAAAGCCTGCGAGCGTGCCGTCGAAGTCGGACACCACTAGCAGCGTCGGAGCGCCTGCAACCCGGGTGAGGGCGGAGGTGATGTCAGCGGGGGAGGAGTAGCTTGTCATGCACTCCAACTTAGTTGGAAGCCACCAAGCGGACACCTTGGCGGTCAAATTCCCCGGTCTTGGTGAGCAACAATTCGTCGCCTGACTTCTTCACTTCGAACTCGCCGGCGAGGAGATTCGTCAGCTGATCGTGAAAGAAACGCTGGCTGCCCTCGCACGTGGGGTCCTGGAAGTTCATGTCGCTGAACGATGCCTTCTCTGGCTGGTCCGCATTCGGGCTAAAGTGCACCCGGCCCTGGATTTGAGAGCAACCGGTGGAACCAGTGACGGTTGAGCCGCCAAAGACCAGGTAGGCAGGCTCGGGGACCTGCGACGGGAACTGGTCGCTCACGTACACGTTCGTGATCTGCCATGTTGTGGACATCGGAATGTCCGTCGAGCATGCTGACAGCGCGCAGGCGCAGGCTAGAGCAGCGAGGAGTTTGCGCATGTTTAGTGCTCCTCCAAAGCAGAGAGGAAGCTGTTCGCCCACAGATTGACGTCGTGTTCCATGACCTGTCGGTGCAGGACGCGCATGCGTTCGCGGGAGTCCTCCGCTCCGGAGGCAACGTCGTTGATGGCGGACAGCAGTTGGCGCTTGACCGACTCAAGATCGTGTGGGTTGGTCAAGTAGGCTTCGCCCAGCTCTACTGCTGCACCGGCAAACTCACTGAGCACAAGCGCGCCGGAGTCTTCGTGGCAGGCCACGTATTCCTTGGCCACCAGATTCATGCCGTCCTTCAAAGGAGTGACCAGCATGACATCGGCAGCCGCGTAGTAGCCCATCAGCACATCCTTTGGCACGCTGCGGTGGATGTAGTGGACCACCGGCGAACCAACCTCTGCATACAAACCGTTGATTCGGCCGACAGCCGACTCAACCTGGATTCGGGTCTTGCGGTAGTGGTCAATGCGCTCGCGGGAAGGGGTTGCGATCTGCACAAAAACCACGTCCCGAGGGTCAATGGCCTTGCTCTCCAGCAGCTCCTCAAACGCCAGCAGGCGCTGCAAAATGCCCTTGGTGTAGTCAAGGCGGTCGACGCCCAAAATCAGGATCTTGTTGCCCAGCCGTTGCTTCAGATCGCACGGGCGCTGCGCCAGC
The DNA here is from genome assembly GCF_037572395.1 of Corynebacterium sp. H130. Lineage (NCBI taxonomy): Bacteria > Bacillati > Actinomycetota > Actinomycetes > Mycobacteriales > Corynebacteriaceae > Corynebacterium > Corynebacterium sp. H130. The sequence continues at coordinate 123,504 of NZ_JBBHLA010000006.1, forward strand.
TGCGCAACCTCAGCCGAATCGATCGAGATTGGGAACGCAGCTACCCCTACGGCCCGGCCGTCCGGTGCCTTGACCGACGCGGTAACCGCGCGTATCGACGGCGTTCCTTGCGTTTCTAGCTCATCAGGCTGGCCAATATGGGATCCTGCCGCTCCGGAAATTTGCTCCGAGAGGGCAAGGAAATTCTTGGCGTTTTCCACGCTGTGGAAGCCGATGAGGTCCGCGCCGAGGAGGCCACGCATGACCTCTTCCCGCCACGGCAGTTGCCGGAAAAGCTCGGCGCCGGGGAATGGAATGTGCAGGAAGAAGCCGATTTTCAGGTCCGGGCGGATCTGGCGGAGGATACCAGGCACGAGTTGCAGTTGATAATCCTGAACCCAAACGGTTGCGCCTTCGGCTGCGACATTGCTGACCGCTTCAGCGAACTTGAGATTGACCTCGCGGTATGCCTCCCACCAGTGGCGGTGGAACTTCGGCGTGACAATCAGGTCGTGGTAGAGAGGCCACAAGGTGGCATTGGAAAAGCCCTCGTAGAACAGTTCGTAGTCGCTCTGAGTAAGGGAAACCGGGTGGAGCAGAATTCCGTTGTCAGTACGGAAAGGCTCTGGGCATTGGTCGGGTACGCCGGGCCAACCAACCCAACAACCTTGGTGCTTCGCCAGCACAGGACTCAAGGCAGTAACAAGACCGCCCGGGCTTGGTTGCCAGCTTCCATCCGCGGTGAGATCGACGGGGAGGCGATTGGCAACTACGACGAAGCTATTTCCACCCATGCAGCCAGACTACGCCTTCTTGGTCGTCTTCTTCGTAGCCTTCTTTGCGGCCTTCTTGGTGGCCTTCTTTGCAGCAGCCTTCTTCGTGGCCTTCTTGGTAGTCTTCTTTGCAGCCTTAGTGGTGGCCTTCTTGCGGGTACGCTTGGTGGCCTTCTTTGGAGTCGCTTCTTCGAATTCTGCGGCTACGCGACGATGAATCAGCCCCTCTGGCTCAACACCGAGCATGCACGACAGCGTGACGGCATCCAAGAAGTCAGTGGAGTACGTTGCGACGATCCGGCGGGCAGCGAGGGCGGTTTCCTCCTCGAGAGCAACCATGTATTCGGCAGCAGCGGAGCGGGTGTCGGTCACCTTGGGTGGCAAGGATCCTCCTGAATTCGAAAGCTAACTGAGCACGTAGGCATTCTATCCTACGCCATCTAACCCTGTGGCAGTGGCTTGTGGAAGAAGCGTCGCCGGGTGATGAACGCCCGGTACGGGTTGAAGCGTGGCGGACGGCGCAGCTTGCGGGCAATCCATTCGCCGAGCACCACGCCGGCGGCTAGCGAGGTTGCGATTGCAAGAGCCAAAGCCATGTTCGTGAAACCGATGAGCAGCTGCTCATTCAGGATGGCGTACATGCCTCGGTAAATAGCCAAACCGGGCAGCAATGGGGTGATGCCGGAAACGGACACGATGAGTGGTGGGATCAGGAATCGACGAGCAAGCAAACCACCGGCAAGACCGATGATCGTGGCCGAGATGCCGATGCCAACCACGGGGCCGACGCCGTTTGGAATCAGCAGGAAGTAGTACACCGAGGAGCCGGCAGCGGCGGTAAGCCCGGCGATCCACATGGAGCGCCATTCCACGAAGCAGGCCACGGCGAACGCCGCGGAGGCCAAGGCACCCGACACCACCTTGACCGTGGCCGAGGAGAAATTGGGAGCTGGCGTCGTCTGGATTGGTGGCAAATGGATGCCTAGGGCATCGGATACCTGGATACCCATCGCCACGCCCGCGACGATACCGCCGGTCATCAGCATCGTTTCGAAGAATCGAGCACTCGCAGTCACGGGCGCTCCTGTGATGCCATCCTGCAATGCCTGCACCAAGGTCAGGCCTGCGAGCATCACCACGATGCCCGAAGCAATAATCTGACTTGGCGCGATCACAAATCCGCGATTAATGGCAATGACATAGGCAACGGCTGCGGGCACTGTTGCCACGAAACCGCCGAAAATATTTTGGAAGAAAAGCGGTAAGCCTTTGGCGTCGAGAAATTCGTTGCCCACCATGATCACTGCGCCCGCAACCAGCGAGATCGCCGCAACCAACAAACCACCGCCGAGGAGAACGGCAACCGCGGCGGCCATGAGTGCCCAGCCGAGGGTGAATCGCCACCAGCGGGCTTGCGGGCGGGTGGAGATGATCTCGTCGAGGATTTGCTCGGCCATGTCAGGGGAAGTGGCGCCGGCTTGAATCGAGCGGATCAGGCGGTCGACTTCGGCAAGCTGGCCGAAGTTGGTTCCCAACCTATTGACCACACGGAACACACTCACCGGGGTCTTGAAGGTGCCCATGTGTGTGAACAGGGTGATGGTGTTCATCGTGATGTCCACGTGTGCATAATGCAGGCCATAGGCGCTGGTCACCGCGCGGATCTGGGCCTTGGTGTCATTGTTTCCAGTGCCGGACATCAGCAGGATATCGCCGATGCGAGCCGCAATATGCATCACGCCCGCTACCTGGCCGGGATCTGTCAGATCAATCGGGGCGAGCGGGGATGGCGGCGGGGCAGCCTTCGCTGCGTCAATTGTGGCGATGCGTCCGCGTCCACGGAAAAATTCAAGCACGTCCCACCCTTTCCCTGTCCTTGGCTAACGCTGCCATTGTAGGTGCCTTGCCTAATCTTGGTTCTGGGTACATCTTTCGGGTAATATCTCACCTCGTGCCTCGGGCACGTGCTGGAGTGGCGCAATCGGTAGCGCAACGCACTTGTAATGCGTAGGTTGCGAGTTCAAGTCTCGTCTCCAGCTCATGATCATCAGACAGGCTCTGGAATCAGACGCACCTGAGATGGCGGAAATCTTCAATCATGCGATTGAAACCTCCGTGGCGTCCTGGCTTCCGGAGCCTGTTCCCGTCTCCAACCGCGTGGACTGGATCCGCACCCACACCGCGTTCGTCGCTGAGTTAGACGGCCGAGTTGTCGGTTTCGCCGGCTACGGGCCGTGGCGTGACAGCCCCGCCTACCGCTTCACTGTCGAAGACTCCATTTACATCAGCCCGGCCGCAGCGGGCAAGGGCGTCGGCTCGGCGCTGATGAGCACGCTTATCGACGCCGCAAAGCAGGCTCACCTCAGACGAATGGTGGCCTCCATTGAAGCTGAAAACGAAGCGTCCATTGCCTTGCATCGCAAGTTCGGCTTTGAATTCGTTGGGACCATGCCAGGGGTGGGGGAGAAGTGGGAACGGGAGCTCGATCTATCTTTGTGGTTGAAGTGCCTGTAGCTAGTTGATCGGATTGTGACCATACGGGAAAGTGCTGGTCATCACCTACTTTTCTAGTAGGGCAGTCAGGGGCACGTGGCAAGAACGCACATATGACACCACACTGGGGTGCAAAGCAAACCCTTTGATTGGAGTGGTGTTCTCTTGGCTACAACTTTCGCTCAACAGCTAGTGAAAGCCTTGGAAAGTTACGGTGTGGAGCGTATCTTCAGCCTGGTTGGAGACAGCCTCAACCCGATTTCTGATGCCGTTCGTGAATCCTCAATTGAATGGGTCCACGTCCGGAATGAAGAGGCAGCTGCCTTCGCTGCAGGAGCAGAATCATTGATGACGGGGAAGCTCGCTGTGTGTGCAGCTTCTTGTGGCCCTGGAAATACGCATCTGATCCAGGGGCTATATGATTCCCACCGCAACGGTGCCAAAGTGTTGGCTTTGGCAAGCCACATCCCAAGCCCACAGATCGGCTCACGTTTCTTCCAAGAAACTCATCCTGAGCTGATCTTTGCGGAATGCTCTGGTTACTGCGAAATGGTCAACGCGCCGGGGCAAGGAGCGCGAATCTTGCATCATGCGGTGCAGTCAACCTTGGCTGGGCGAGGAGTCTCGGTGCTGGTGCTTCCGGGGGATATTTCCATGCAGGAAGCCGAAGATGACGGGTTTGTGGCATCAACGATGGCCGTCGAAAAGCCCATCAGCTATCCGCACCCCGTACAAGCCGCGGCACTTGTCGAGGCGATCAATGATGCAGATACAGTGGCGCTGTTTTGTGGTGCAGGCTGCAAGGATGCCCGCGACCAAGTGCTTGCGCTGGCGGAAAAGATCAAGGCCCCAATTGGGCATGCCCTGGGTGGCAAGATGTACATCCAACACGACAATCCTTTCGATGTGGGCATGTCTGGATTGTTGGGTTATGGTGCCTGTCACGATGCTACGAACGATGCCGACCTGTTGATATTGCTTGGAACTGACTTTCCGTACTCCGAGTTCTTGCCTAAGAAGAATGTGGCGCAGGTGGATATCGACGGTGCTGCAATTGGTCGTCGCACGACTGTCAAATATCCGGTCGTCGGTGACGTGGCGGCGACAATCGAGAACATTTTGCCGCACGTGGTGACCAAGGAGGATCGTGGGTTCTTGGACAAGATGCTGCGCGAGCATCATCGCAAATTGGAGACTGTGGTGGAGGCATATACCTCGAAGAACCAGAAGCACACTCCAATTCACCCTGAGCTAGTCGCGGATCTGCTCGATGAACTCGCCGATGATGATGCTGTGTTCACTGTAGACACGGGCATGTGTAACGTCTGGGCGGCTCGATACATCAACAACTTTGCTGGAAAACGCGAGCTCATCGGCTCATTCCGGCACGGCACCATGGCTAACGCTCTGCCACATGCAATTGGTGTAGCCGCTTCGAACCGTTCCCGTCAGGTGATCTCGATGTCAGGTGATGGTGGGCTCGGCATGTTGCTAGGCGAACTTCTCACCGTCAAGCTGCACCAACTCCCTATCAAAACGGTGGTGTTCAACAACTCATCACTGGGCATGGTCAAGTTGGAAATGCTGGTACAGGGCTACCCTGAGTTTGAAACTGACCATGCTGGCGTGGACTTCGCGGCGATTGCCTCCGCCATGGGCATCAGGGCTTTCCGGGTCACGGATCCCGCCGATCTCCGCGCCGTGCTTGCCGAGGCACTTGCCATTGATGGGCCAGTGCTTGTCGACGTCGTTACGGATCCCAACGCGCTCTCGATCCCTCCGAACATCACATTTGAACAGATTCTCGGTTTTTCTAAGGCCGCTAGCCGAACGGTGTTTGAAGGAGGGGTGGGACGAATGTACGACTTGGCTACTGCGAATTTGAGAAACATACCGCGTCCGTGACATTTCAAACATTCGGCAAATTCTCATTAACGCAGTTAAGTGAAACTTAATTTTATGCAGGGGTTCTTGAATAAAATGGCCCGAATAATCGTGCAGTCTGTAGGATAAAAATCCTAAAAAACATGCTCGTACGTGGAAAGGAACACACATGGGCAACATTCGTGCCGCAATCATTGGCTACGGAAATCTGGGCAAGAGCGTAGAAAAGGTCATCGCTGCTCAGCCTGATATCGACCTCGTTGGAGTGTTCTCCCGCCGCGAATCTTTGGACACCGATGCCCGAGTGATTCCGGTTGCAGACGTCGAGAAGCATGCCGACGAAATTGACGTCCTCTACATGTGCCTCGGCTCCGCAACCGACATGCCAGAGCAGGCAGCCGGCCTGGCCAAGCTGTACAACACGGTTGATACCTATGACAATCACAACGAAATCCCTCGCCACCGTGCAGAAATGGATGCAGCAGCCAAGGAATCTGGCCACGTATCCGTCATCTCCACCGGCTGGGACCCAGGCATGTTCTCCCTGAACCGCACCTACGCATCCGCAGTCATGCCTGAATACGATCAGCACACCTTCTGGGGTCCAGGTCTTTCCCAGGGGCACTCCGATGCACTCCGTCGCATCGAGGGCGTGAAGAAGGCTGTCCAGTACACCATCCCTGCGGAAGACGCGCTCGACAAGGCTCGCCGCGGCGAAGGCCAGGACATCACCGGCAAGAACGCTCACCTGCGTCAGTGCTGGATCGTTGCTGAAGAAGGTGCAGACCTCGAGGCAATCGAAAACACCATCCGCACCATGCCGGATTACTTCGTTGGCTACGAGGTTGAGGTCAACTTCATCTCTGACGAAGTCTTCGACGCAGAGCACACCGGCATGCCACACGGTGGCCACGTTGTTACCGCAGGCAAGATTGGCGAATCCAACCACCTCATCGAGTACACCCTGAAGCTGGATCGCAACCCAGACTTCACCGCAGGTGTCATGGTTGCCTACGGCCGTGCGGCACACCGCCTCGCACAGTCCGGTGCTTCCGGCGCATTCACCGTCCTAGAGATTGCTCCATACCTGATCCACCCGCTGGGCCTCGACGAGCTCATCGCACGCGACGTCTAGTTTCCTTGAAAACGCCCGCGAGAGAAATCTTGCGGGCGCTTTTGTGTCTACTGTCCCGGGGGAATTTGGGGCGTCTTGCTGAATATCCGCTGGTAGCTGGTTTGCTAGCTGGGGTTTTGGGCTTGGAGGCCGGGGGAATTTGTTGCGGGTGTCAGATTCCTCCGGGAGGTTTCTGGGCGCCTGGGGCTGGTGGCTGATTTTGGTTTGTTTCTCCAGTTGTCCCGGGGGAATTTGGGGCGTCTTGCTGAATATCCGCTGGTAGCTGGTTTGCTAGCTGGGGTTTTGGGCTTGGAAGCCGGGGGAATTTGTTCCGGATGTCAGATTCCTCCGGGAGGTTTCTGGGCGCCTGGGCTGGTGGCTGATTTTGGTTTGTTTCTCCGGTTGTCCCGGGGGAATTTGGGGCGTCTTGCTGAATATCCGCTGGTAGCTGGTTTGCTAGCTGGGGTTTTGGGCTTGGCGGTCGGGGGAATTTGTTCCGGATGTCAGATTCCTCCGGGAGGTTTCTGGGCGCCTGGGCTGGTGGCTGATTTTGGTTTGTTTCTCCGGTTGTCCCGGGGGAATTTGGGGCGTCTTGCTGAATATCCGCTGGTAGCTGGTTTGCTAGCTGGGGTTTTGGGCTTGGCGGTCGGGGGAATTTGTTCCGGATGTCAGATTCCTCCGGGAGGTTTCTGGGCGCCTGGGCTGGTGGCTGATTTTGGTTTGTTTCTCCGGTTGTCCCGGGGGAATTTGGGGCGTCTTGCTGAATATCCGCTGGTAGCTGGTTTGCTAGCTGGGGTTTTGGGCTTGGAAGCCGGGGGAATTTGTTCCAGGTGTCAGATTCCTCCGGGGAGGGAAGGGGACGGAAGGGAAGGGAATGCCAAGGCAGAACCGGAGACCAGGAACCCCGGCAAGCCCCGGATAAGTAACCTACTGGCGAACCTGCGGCGCCTTCACCATTGCCAGGAGGACGCAGCCGACCAGCAGGATTAGGCCGATGCCGAGGATTCCGCCGCGGTCGCTGCCGAAGAGGAACACGAATGCGCCAAAAGCGGTTGGGGCGAGCCAGCTTACCGCGCGTCCGGTAGTGGCATAGAGGCCGAACATTTGGCCTTCGCGTCCTTCGGGGGAAACCCTGGTCAGGAAGGTTCTTGCAGCAGATTGTGCCGGCCCGACGAACAAGCAGAGGATGAGGCCGAAGATCCAGAACATTGTCGGTCCGGACACGAGGAATAGCACGACAGCGTCGATGATCATGCAGATCAGCGAGAACATGATGACGGGCTTGGGGCCGAAGTGGTCGTCGAGGAATCCGGCAACAACGGCACCAATAGCGCTCACGACGTTGGCTGCGACGCCGAAGAGGAGCACGTCAGAGGCATTGATTTCATAAACGGACACGGCAAGGATGGCGCCGAAAGAAAAGACACCGGCGAGGCCATCGCGGAACACTGCTGCTGCGAGGAGGAACCAAATCGCGTTGCGATCGGTGTGCCACAAGTCGCGGATTTCAGCGAAGAGCTGCCGGTAGGAGTCGAGGAAACCTACTGGTCCTGCAGTTGGATCAGGTGAGATCTCCGGGACACGGAACATCACAGGCAGACCGAAAATGAGGAACCAGACTGCGGCGAAGACGGCGACAAAGCGGATGTTGGAGCCTCCGGCCGTCGATAAGCCCAAAAGGCCGCCATCGCCCGCGATGAAGCCGACGTAGCAGGCCAGGAGCAGGAAGATGCCGCCGAAGTAACCGGCCGCCCAGCCGATGCCCGAGACGCGGCCGACGTTGGCGGGGGTGGAGACTTGGCGGAGCATTGCGAAGTAGGGGACCTCGGCGAACTGGAAGGTCACGGACGCGACAGCCATGATGACGGCGCCGATCCAGAAGTAGGAGGGGGCGTCATTGCGGACGAAAAACAGCGCTGCCATCAGGACAAATGTGACGAGGGTCCACAGGCGGACGCTACGACGACGGGTGCCGCGGACGTCGGAAAGGCGACCCTGTACCGGGGCAAACACCGCGATCGCTACGCCGGCCACTGCCATGATGAAGCTGTACTTGCCGGTGGCGTCCGGAATCTCTTTACCTACGGAGCTGGTGAGGTAAACGGAAAAGACGAAGGTGACCAGCACGGCGTTGAATGCTGCGGAACCCCAGTCCCACAATGCCCAGGAAAACACGGGCTTTTTGGTTTGCATGCGCAAAACTTTAACCTGACCGGTGCAAACGCGCTCGATGAGTTGACCTTGTCGTAGCGTAAAGGTGGAGGCTAAATCACGTGAGCGAATTGACTATCGGACAGGCTGCAGAGGTGCTCGGCGTATCCGCCCGCACGCTGCGACATTGGGAAGACATTGGGTTGCTCGTGCCGAGCTACCGAAGCTGGGCCGACTATCGCCTGTACACCGAGGAAGACTTGGAGGCCGCACTCGAAATCCTCGTGTATCGCGAAACCGGGATGCCCCTGAAGGACATTGCCGAGATTGTCAGCGGGGCACCCAGCAGAGATCGCCTGATCAAACAGCAGGAGCACCTCGCCCGCCAAATCGCTCGCCTGCGTCAGATGCATGGCGCAGTCACCGCAATGCTCGAAAAGGAGATGACCATGCAAGAAAAGATCGAGGCTATGGGCGATTGGAACCAGTACGCCGACGAAGCTGAGCAGCGCTGGGGCGACACCCCGGAGTGGCAACAGGCGCAGCGTAAACAACAGTCGATGAGCCAAGCGGACTGGGCTGCCGTGAAGGTGGAAATGGAGGCCTTTACCGCCGCGCTTGTCGACGCCCATAGTCAAGGAATTCAGCCAGGCAGCGAGGCTGCGCGCGAGCTGGTGCTTCGGCATCGCGCACAAATCTCGCAGTGGTACGAGTGCACTCCCCACAAGCAGGTGTGCTTGGCGCGGATGTATGTGGCAGATGAACGCTTTCATCAGGCGTATGCCGGCAAGCAGGATTACCTATTGGAATTGGTGGAAGCGCAGGCAAAACAGGAAGGCGTGGATCTGGAGGACGTTCAGTGGTGCTAGTCACGGCACTTACTCTCACAGGAAGCGTACAGTAAACGTTCAGATCCGAGGTAGGGCGATCGCCTTTACTGGATCGAAAGAACTGCACGTTTTCGACGAAAGTAGATGTCATGAGTGACCAAGGTGTAAAAGTGCTTGTCGTAGACGACGAGCCAAATATCGTCGAGCTGCTCACCGTCAGCCTGAAGTTCCAGGGTTTTGATGTTGCGTCCGCCGCTTCCGGCACTGACGCGCTTCGCGTTGCCCGCGAGTTCCGCCCTGAGGCGTTCATCCTCGACGTGATGCTCCCAGGTATCGACGGCTTTGAGCTGCTTTCGAAGCTGCGTGCTGAAGGATTCGACGGCCCAGTGCTGTACCTGACGGCTAAGGATGCCGTAGAAAACCGTATCCACGGCCTCACCATTGGTGCTGATGACTACGTCACCAAGCCATTTTCTTTGGAAGAAGTCATCACCCGTCTGCGCGTGATTTTGCGACGTGGCTCTGTGATCACCGAGGATGAGCAGACTAGCTCTGTCCTCACCTACGCTGACCTCGTCCTCAATGACGACACCCACGAAGTCACCAAGGGTGGCGAACTGGTCGAGTTGTCTCCAACTGAGTTCAACCTGCTGCGTTACCTGATGCTCAACGCAGAGGTCGTGCTGTCCAAGGCCAAGATTCTGGACAACGTGTGGCACTACGACTTCGGTGGCGACGGCAACGTCGTCGAGTCCTACATTTCCTACCTGCGCCGCAAGATTGATACGGGCGACGTTCCGCTGATCCAGACTGTTCGCGGCGTCGGTTACGTATTGCGTAAGCCACGGCAGTAAATGTATCGAGTGTCCAGCAGCATCCCGCTGCGCACCTGGTTGGTGCTCATCGTGGTGGTGATTTCGGGCTGCGGTCTTGGCGCCAGCGCCATCGCCGTCAGCTCGATCATGCGTGACTTCACGATCAACCGCGTTGACCAAGATTTGATGAAAGCCTCGCAGGGCTGGGCCGCCAGAAACGACTTTCTGCGCCCCGACCCCGCCAGCGCCCGACCACCGAGCGACTTCTATGTCCAGAAGGTCTACTCGGACGGCTCACGCATCATCGTCAACGACTCTGAAAGCGCGCCCGAACTCAAAGACATCAAAGCGGGCGTGGGGCCAGTCACCGTCAGCACGGCCTCATCGGATGGCAACGCCACCAGATGGCGCGTTGTCGCACGTGAAGAGGACGGCGTTTTCACCGTCGTAGCATTGAGCTTGGCTCGCGAAGACCGCATCATTGAACAGCTCATGCTCACACAGGTGACCATTGGCATTCTCGTGCTAATCGTGTTGGCGCTCATCGCGTACTTCGCCGTGCGGTCGTCTCTGCGACCACTCAGGGACGTCGAAAAGACCGCCGTCGCCATCGCAGGAGGCGACCTCGACCGACGCGTCCCAGACGCCAACACCTCCACCGAGGTGGGGCAGCTGTCGCTCGCACTCAACTCGATGCTTGGCCGCCTGCAGGCATCTGTGGAGGAAGCACACGCGCAAGAAGAGCAAATGCGACGCTTTGTCGGCGACGCCTCCCACGAACTGCGCACCCCGCTCACGTCGCTGCGTGGCTACACCGAACTGTACAAGTCGGGCGCGATGCCGGACATCGACAAAGTACTGGGCAAAATTTCCGACGAAGCTAGCCGCATGAACTACCTGGTGGAAGACCTGCTCTCCTTGACGCGCGCCGAAGGAACTCCAGCCGAGTTCCGCACGGTCGATGTATTTGAACTGGCCGTATCCGTCACCTCTTCGCTGCGGGTAGCCCACCCAGATCGAAAGATCACCGTGTTCAACCGGGCGGAAGACATTCCGCTGGTCAACGGCGACGCCCAAAAGCTCCACCGCGTGATCACCAACTTGGTCAACAATGCTCTAACGCACGGTGGTCAGGAAGCCACAGCAGAAATCGAAATTGCGACGACCGACGACAAGGTCTGCATCAACGTCAAGGACGACGGTGTTGGCATGACCCCAAAGGACGCCGAGCACGTCTTCGAACGCTTCTACCGTTCCGACACGTCGCGCTCCCGCGAGACCGGCGGATCCGGACTGGGGCTGGCCATCGTGAAGTCTCTAGTCGAAGCGCACAAGGGAACTGTCACCGTCGAGTCGGAGCTCGGGGTCGGAACCGTGTTCCGGGTATGTCTTCCCAAGCTCGCCGCCTAGAAATCTTTCCCGTATTTGGGCCAGGCGTCCTGGCGTTTTGCTTCAAAACGTGTCCAAATGGGGGAAAGATTTCCGGCCTCAGGAAAAACATCCCCTATTTGGACCAGTCGTCCTGGGAAAACGCCTGAAAGTCAGTCCTTTTGGGGGAAAGATTTCAACGCCTTGGCGATGACTTCCACTTGATTCGGCAGGTGCGCATGATGCACCCCAGACAGCCTGATGATTTCGCCGAGTGTGCTTGACCAGGCAGGGACGACGGTGTCGGCATCGGAAATGATTGACACGACCCGCGTGCGTGCGGGAACGCGCGCTTCGAAGCGTGTTTGTAGCTGTCGGAAGGCAGGTCCTGCGACCCATTCGAGCAGGCGCGGGAAAGGAGTAGCGGGAACGCCGCGCCACGCGGCTCCTAGGCCGATCAGGGTGCGGACGTTGCCGTGGATGTGGGCAGCGCGAAGTCCCATGAGCCCGCCGAGTGAGTGGCCGATGACGTCGACAAGCTCGAATTGGCCGAGGAAATCGGCAACCTCGGCGGTGCTGCGTGCGAGATCGGCGGTGCCGCGGTCACCGTATTCGAAACCGATGACTCGGCGACCTTGTGCCGCCAATGCGTGGGCGAGGCGTTCGAAGTTGCCCGGTGAGCCGAGCGTGCCGTGTAAGACGACCACCGGCACGTCCGGGGAATTAATGGGGGAGGGGAGTCGGCCCCTACGCGGAAGCCAGAGCAGCCTTGATCTTTTCGGCGGCATCGTCCATCAGCTTTGGGTCTGTTGCGTCCATGGCCATGGCCTTGCGGAAGTCGTAGTCGCCCATTGCGTTGGTTGGGAAGACGTGAATGTGGGTGTGCGGGACGTCGAAGCCGGCGATGATGTATCCGGCGCGCTGGGAACCGAAAGCCTTGATCACAGCCTGTCCGACTTTTTGAGCAACCATGTTCAGGTGTGCCCACAGCTCAGGGGAGAGATCGGTCCACTTGTCTACTTCTTCGATAGGAACGACCAAGGTGTGGCCATAGGCAAGTGGTTCGATGGTGAGGAAGGCAACGACCTTGTCATCGCGGTACACGAAACGCCCTGGCAGTTCGCCTTCAATGATCTTGGTAAATACGCTACTCATACCCACCAGGGTAGCTGAACTAGGATGAAGCCATGCGCATTCTCGTAATCGGCTCGGGCGCCCGTGAGCACGCCCTTTTGCTTGGACTGTCCAAGGACCCATCTGTTACTGAACTGCACGTAGTCCCGGGCAACGCTGGCATGGCTTCCCTTGCCACGCTGCATGCCGGAAAGGTTGATTCTCCTGCGGAGATGACTCAGCTCGCTCAGGAGCTGGGCGTGGATCTGGTTGTTATTGGCCCTGAGATCCCTCTTGTTGCTGGCGTTGCTGACGCCCTGCGCGAGGCTGGCATCGCGGTATTCGGCCCTTCCAAGGAAGCTGCCCAGATCGAGGGCTCTAAGGCCTTTGCTAAGGATGTCATGGCTGCTGCGGGCGTCAAGACCGCGCACGCCGAGATCCTTGAGCCAGGCGCCTCGGAAGCGGACATCGATGCTGCTCTTGATCGCTTCGGCCCAATCTGGGTGGTCAAGGATGATGGCCTTGCCGGTGGCAAGGGCGTTGTGGTGACCCCGGAGAAGACAGCAGCAAAGCAGCACGTCCTGGATGTGCACGAGGCTGGCAACCCAGTTCTCCTCGAGTCCTACCTGGATGGCCCAGAGGTTTCCCTGTTCTGCTTGGTGGATGGCGAGACCGTGGTTCCGCTCATTCCAGCGCAGGACCACAAGCGGGTCGGCGACAACGACGAAGGCCCAAACACCGGTGGCATGGGCGCGTACACCCCGCTGCCTTGGCTTCCTGAGGATGGCGTGCAGCGCATCGTCGACGAGGTCTGCGTCCCAGTGGCGAAGGAAATGGTCCGACGCGGTACTCCGTACTCCGGTCTGCTGTACGCCGGCCTGGCCTGGGGTAAGGAAGGCATCGCCGTCGTCGAGTTCAACTGCCGCTTCGGCGACCCTGAAACTCAGGCCGTCCTCGCACTGCTCAAGACCCCGCTCGGCACCCTGTTGAACTCCGTGGCCACCAGCACCCTCGCAGAGCAGCCACCACTTGAGTGGGAGGATGGTTACGCGCTGACCGTTGTACTGGCTGCAAATGGTTACCCAGAGTCCCCACGCACGGGCGACGAGATCATCGGCGCCGACTCCGAAGCTGTCCTGCACGCCGGCACCGCAATGAAGGATGGCAAGCTGGTCTCCGCTGGTGGTCGCGTGCTCAACGTGATCGGCACCGGCGCAACGCTTGCCGACGCCCGCGACGCCGCCTATGCCGTGATCAAGGATATCCAGTTGGATGGCTCTCACTACCGCAGCGACATCGCACTTCCTGCCGTAGAGGGACGCATCTCTATCTAAGGACTACAGTGGTGCGTTGTGAGTTTTACAACGCGCAAGCGGGAGCCCCAAGGCCTCAGCCCTGCACAGCTGGTGGCCGGGGGCTTTCTGCTTCTTATTTTGCTGGGGACTTCGCTGCTGCTGCTCCCGATTTCCCGGAGCGGTCCGCAGTCCCCAGAGTTCATGACCGCGCTGTTCACGGCCACCTCGGCGGTGTGCCTGACGGGTCTGAATGTGGTGGATACTGCGACGTATTGGTCGCACTTCGGCCAAGCAGTGATTATCTTGCTGATCCAGGTTGGTGGCCTGGGAATCATGACCCTCGCGACGGTCGCCTCTTATCTACTTGTTGGCCGAATCGGAGTGAAGGGCAGACTGAATGCCGCAGCCGAAATGCGTGGCCGCGACCTTGGCGAAGTCAAAACCGTCATCATGGGCACGCTCGGCTTTTCCCTGGCCGTCGAGCTCATGATCGCCATCATCTTGACGCTGCGGTTCTACTTTGGCTACGGACTATCGGTAGGGGCCAGCATTTGGGAAGGTGGCTTCCATGCCGTATCAGCCTTCAACAATGCGGGTTTTGGCCTGGCCAGCACGAACCTTGTCCCGTACGTCGGTGACGCAGCGATCATCTTGCCGATTGCCTCGGGCATCATTATCGGTGGCCTAGGTTTCCCAGTGCTGCTTGAGATGAGACAGCGCCTCCACCACCGCACCACGCTTCCAGTGTCGTTGACCATGCGTTTCACCCTCTGGGGTACCGGCATCCTGCTGGCGCTTGGAACGTTGGGAACCGCAGTCTTTGAGTGGAATGGCGCGCTAGCGCACCTGGAGCCCGGCACGGCGCTGATGGCGGCGTTTTTCCACAGTGTGTCCGCCCGTACTGCGGGTTTCAATTCCTTTGATCTGTCCCAATTGCACGACTCCACGATGATGATGACCGACATGCTCATGCTCATCGGTGGTGGCTCGGGCGGAACCGCCGGCGGTGTAAAAGTCACGACGATCGCCGTGCTCGTCGCCGTGATGATTGCCGAGATTCGTGGCGATGATCTGGTGTTTGTAGCTGGACGACGAATCCCAGGACGCATCGTCCGTCAGGCGATGGCCGTGCTCATGGCAACGGCTCTGCTGCTGATTTTCTCCATCCTGACCTTGCAGGTGCTGCTCCCGCAGTTCGCCTCGCACCAAATCGTATTCGAGTGCATCAGTGCCTTCGCTACCGTTGGCCTGACCACGGGAATCACCCCGAATCTTCCTGACTTTGCCCAATTCTGGCTCGTGATCTTGATGTACGCGGGGCGCGTGGGCCCGATTACCCTGGTCGCTGCACTGGCTGCCCGCAACAGCAAGCGGCTGTACCGCTTCCCAGTAGAAAGGCCGTTCATTGGCTAAGCTCTTTTCTTCCAAAACTGTTCCGCCCGTGATCATCATCGGCCTCGGCCGCTTCGGCCTTGCCCTGGGCGAGGAACTAGTGCAGGCGGGCGTCGAAGTGCTCGGCGTGGACGTGGACGAGGCCACCGTCACCAAGGCTTCCTCTGTGATCACTCACGCCGTGATCGCCGAAACCACTGATCCAGAAGCCCTCAAGCAACTTGGCGTTGATGACGCGGAGCGCGTGGTGATCGGCATCGGTTCCAACATGGGTGCGTCCCTGCTCACAGCCTCTGCTGTTCTCGACCTTGGTGTGAAGAATGTGTGGGCCAAAGCAGACAATGACCAGCACGCCAAGATCCTGACCCAAATTGGTGTCCACCATGTGGTCCGCCCAGAGCGTGACACTGGGCGTCGAGTAGCGCACCTTATTGCCGGTCACCTGCAGGATTATGTCGAATTCGACCCGGACTTCGCGCTTGCCAAGCTCGCGCCTCCGATGCACATGATCGGCCGAAAGGTGTGTGACATGCCGAGCGGGATCGTGATCGTGGCGGTGCGTCATGCAGATCGTCGCTTTGCGACGCCAGATTCCAACTACGTCATTCAGTCTGGCGACCTTGTGATTGCTGCCGGTACCGCCAAGGCGCTGGACAAGTTTTCCGAAAGCTCCTAGTAGGCTAGAGGCGTGGCTCAAAAAAAGAAGATTTCCAACGTCCTGTCCAACCGTTACGCATCCGCTGACCTGTCTAATTTGTGGAGCGCTGAAACCAAAATCGTGATGGAGCGCGAGCTCTGGATTGCGGTGATGAAGGCGCAAAAGGATCTCGGTGTTGATATTCCAGCCGAGGCGATTGCGGCTTACGAAGCAGTGAAGGATCAAGTAGATCTTGAATCCATCGCTGCCCGTGAAAAGATCACGCGTCACGACGTGAAGGCGCGCATCGAGGAGTTCAACGCCCTCGCAGGTCATGAACACATTCACAAGGGCATGACTTCCCGCGACCTTACCGAGAACGTGGAGCAGCTGCAGATTCACCGCTCCCTGGAAATCGTGCTCGGCAAGTCTGTTGCCGTGCTCGCTCGCATCGGCGAGCGTTCCGCGATGTACCAGTCCATGGTCATGGCTGGCCGTTCCCACAACGTTGCAGCTCAGGCAACCACCTTGGGTAAGCGATTCGCATCTGCAGCAGACGAGCTGCTCGTTGCTATTGAACGCATCGAATCCCTCACTGCCCGCTACCCGCTGCGTGGCATCAAGGGCCCAATGGGTACCGCACAGGACATGCTGGACCTCATGGGTGGCAATGAAACCAAGCTTGCTTCCCTTGAGACCCGCATTGCTGATCACCTCGGCTTCCACCGTGTCTTCGATTCCGTGGGCCAGGTTTACCCACGCTCCCTCGACTTCGATGTCGTTTCCGCACTCGTTCAGCTGGGCGCAGGCCCATCTTCCCTGGCGCACACCATCCGCTTGATGGCAGGCAATGAGACCGTGACCGAAGGCTTCAAGGAAGGCCAGGTCGGTTCGTCGGCAATGCCTCACAAGATGAACGCACGCTCCTGTGAGCGCGTCGGTGGCCTGCAGGTCATCCTGCGCGGATACCTCACGATGGTGGCGGACCTGTCCGGTCAGCAGTGGAACGAAGGCGACGTATTCTGCTCCGTGGTTCGCCGCGTGGCGCTGCCGGATGCCTTCTTCGCCATTGACGGCATGTTTGAGACTTTCCTCACTGTGTTGGACGAGTTCGGCGCATTCCCGGCCATGATCGACCGCGAGCTTGAGCGCTACCTGCCATTCCTGGCCACCACGCGCATCCTGATGGCTGCTGTGCGCTCCGGAATGGGCCGCGAGACCGCGCATGAGGTTATCAAGGAGAATGCGGTCGCAGTGGCCCTCAATATGCGTGAAAACGGCGGGTCTCAGGACCTCATTGAGCGTCTGGCTGCCGATGACCGCATGACCCTGTCTCTGGAGGAGCTGCAGGCTGCCCTGGCAGATCGCCACGCCTTCATCGGTGCAGCAGAATCCCAGGTCTCCCGCGTGCTCGCGCGCATTCAGGACGTGGTGAATCGCTACCCTGAGGCTGCGGCCTACAAGCCTGGCGACATTTTGTAGTTGCAACAAACTGCCCTCGACGTGGCAAATCGTCGGGGGCAGGGCTACACTGCATATTCATGCGTCCAGAACTTTCTTCGTACAACCACCTCTCCGCAGGTAAGGTACGCGAAATCTACGAAATCGATGACGAGACCCTGCTCATGGTGGTCTCTGACCGAATTTCGGCATACGACTACATCCTTGACACCGAAATACCGGACAAGGGCCGTGTGCTCACTGCCATGTCGATGTACTTCTTCGACAACATCGACTTTCCTAACCACCTCGCCGGCCCAATCGACGATCCTCGCATCCCAGAAGAAGTCCTCGGCCGAGCACTGGTGTGCAAGAAGCTCGACATGCTGCCATTCGAATGCGTAGCACGTGGCTACCTCACCGGTTCCGGCCTCGCCGAGTACCAGGAGCACGGCACCGTTTGCGGCATCGAGCTCCCAGAAGGCCTGCGCGAAGCTTCTAAGCTGCCTGAGCCAATCTTCACTCCGGCTACCAAGGCTGATCTCGGCGACCACGATGAGAACGTGAGTTTCGAAGCTGTCGTTGAGAAGCTTGGTCAGGCACGTGCGGAGGAGCTGCGCGACGCCACTTTGAAGATTTACTCTCAGGCAGCCGAGATGGCGCTGGAGAAGGGCATCATCCTCGCCGACACCAAGTTCGAGTTCGGCTTGGATTCCGAGGGGAACCTGGTGCTTGCTGACGAAGTTCTCACCCCAGACTCCTCTCGCTACTGGCCAGCAGATGAGTACGTTGAGGGCCGAGTACAGCCTTCCTTTGACAAGCAGTACGTACGCAACTGGCTGACTGGTCCGAAGTCCGGTTGGAACAAGGCTTCCCAGACCCCACCACCAGCACTTCCTGGTTCTGTGGTGGAAGCTACCCGCGAGCGCTACATCGAGGCCTACGAAAAGATCTCCGGTAAGAAGTTCTCCGAGTGGATCGGCTGCTGCGTCTAAAATTCCGCTGCTGAATTAGCCCCTTAAACGGATTTCAAATGAGTCTGTTTAAGGGGTCTTTTTTGAAACATCTTGCCAACTAAGGGCATGCTAACTAAGGTAAGGCTGTCCTTAGTTGTTGGTGCCTTATGGTGCCCTTACCCGGGAAGGGTTTGAAGATGAAAGTTTGGAAGTCGGCCGTGGCCGTTGTCACTGCAGTGTGCGCCACAGCAATGTTGAGTGCCTGTAGTCCCGCAGACAAAGGGCACGATGGGGCCACTTCTGGTGGAGCTGTGACTGTTACAGACGTGGCGGGTCGAACGGTCACTTTTGACAAGCTTCCAGAACGAATCATTCTTGGGGAGGGGCGAGCGCTGTTTGCAACCTCCATCATCGACAGGGAACAGCCTTTGAACAAGGTGGTGGCGATGGGCAACGACATCAAAACTGCTGCGCCGTCCTACTATGAAAAGCTGCTCGAAGCTCATCCAGAAGCAAAAGACGTTCAGACCATTGGCAGCGTAGCGAAGGGCGATGTTTCCGTAGAGACCCTGCTCGCATTAGATCCCGATGTCATCACCATCACCATGGACCACTACAAGGCCGCAAAAGACACCGGCATTTTGGACAAGATAGATTCGGCAGGGCTTAAGTACGTGGTGACGGATTTCCGCATCCACCCGCTGGAGAACACCACCAAGTCCGTGGAAGTGTACGGCCAGATCCTGGGCAATCCTGAAAGGGCGAAAGAATTCACTAACGACTGGAACACCACGGTTCAGGATGTCCGGACGAAGACGCAAGACGCTGCGAAGCCCGAGGTATTTGCCTGGCGAGCGGGTGGCTATGCGGACTGCTGCGCAAGTGTCAAGAATGCGAACATCGGGGAATTTGTGAAAGTCGCCGGCGGTACGAATTTGGGAGATACCCTGCTCGACGCCGAGATGGGGTCTCTGACGCCTGAAAAGCTCATCGAACAACAGCCGGAAAAGATCCTTGTCACCGGTGGTTCGTGGGCGCCCAAGAACGACAACAAGATCACCCATGTGCCACTCGGATACACTGCGCAGTCTGAAAATGCAGAGAAGGGGCTTGCAGACCTTTCCAAGATTCCTGGCATGGACAAAGTTAATGCACTGAACAATGGCAATTCCCTTGCCATCTGGCACCAATTCTACGATTCGCCACTCAACTACATTGCGATTCAAGCCATTGCTAAGTGGCTCCATCCAGAAGCTTTCAAAGAAGTAGACATTGAACGCCAGTGGAAGGCTGCACATGAGAAGTATGTGCCATTTGCAGCCACTGGGACATTCTTCGTGGAAGGCGCGCACTGACTATGACGGCGCTACTCGACGCTCCTGCCTCTCAAACAGGTAAGAATGAGCTGCTGGCTAGCTATCGCAGTGTTTCGATCCGGCGCGGCCTGACTATTGCCGCGTTGACTGTGTTGGCGGTGGTGGCTTTCTTAGTCAGCACGGTGGTAGGGCCGGTAGATATCTCAATATGGGACGTAATTGTTGGCTTGGTGCATCCTTCGTCACTGGATGACACTTCGCAGACGGTCTTGTGGCGGCTGCGCCTCCCGATGTCAGTCATGGCTGTATTGGTGGGCATGTCGTTGAGCGCTGCGGGGGCACAAATGCAGACAATCCTTGGGAACCCGTTGGCGGAGCCATTTACCTTGGGAATTTCGGCGGCTGCAGCGTTCGGTGGTGCAGCAGGAATTGTATTGGGACTCAATCCGCTAGGGCAGCCACAACTTAGTCTGGCTTTGATGGCATGGACGATGGCAATGATCGCAACCTTGGTGATCATCGTCGCCGCAATGTGGCGAGGCGCCAATGCAGAGACGATGATTCTCCTCGGAATCGGCATGGTCTTCCTCTTTCAGGCGTTGTTGGCTCTCATGCAATACCGTTCTTCGGCGGAATCGCTACAGAGAATCGTGTTCTGGATTATGGGGTCGCTCACCAGAGCGACATGGCTGGGAAACGCAGTCATTGCGGCAGCTTTGCTCATCGCCTTACCTGTGATGTTCGTGCTGTCGTGGCAGCTCACTGCGTTGCGGCTGGGTGATGAACGAGCGTTGGCTATGGGAGTTAATGTGACCCGATTGCGGGTTGTCATGCTAGCGGTGGTGGCATTGCTTTCTGCCAGTGCTGTCGCTTTCTGTGGCGTGATCGGCTTCGTTGGGCTAGTAGGGCCCCATATCGCACGCATGTTGGTTGGAGAGGAGCAGCGCTACTTTTTGCCAGCCTCAATGGCCGCGGGGGCGGCTCTGTTAGCTGGCGCGCATGCGGTGAGCCTGGTTGTTGTCCCCGGAGTCGCGGTGCCGATCGGGATCATTACCGCATTGGTGGGCGTACCTTGTTTTGCCTTTATTGTTCTTTCGAGGAAGAAGGTGTTGTGGTGATTTCGCTAGGTCTGGAGGGGATTAGCGCAGGTTATGGTCGCCATCGAATTCTTGATTCCTTCAGCGTGAGGCCACTCACAGGGGGACGCGTTGTTGGTTTGTTAGGTCCCAACGCTTCAGGCAAGTCGACGCTAATGAAGTCGATCGCTGGGGTGCACCGGACCGTGAATGGCTCAGTGGAATTGACCATTGGTGATCAAGTCATTTCGGGCCGTGATTTGAGGGACCATATTGGCTATGTTCCTCAGGACCTGCCCAAATCTGCCGCATTGACTGCATTCGAAACTGTGATTGTTGCGGCAAGGAGGCACTTCGGGACCCGAGTGGCGCAGCTTCTAGCCGCGGAAATCATGCATGAGCTCGGATTGGAGGACTTGGCTCATGTCTGTCTCAGTGACATGTCTGGTGGTCAGAGACAGATGGTGGCAGTGGCGCAGATGCTAGTTACCGATCCCACCGTAATGTTGTTGGACGAGCCAACCTCAGCACTTGATCTGCATAGACAGCTGTTCCTATTTGAACTTTTGCGAAAACGGGTTCGTGACATGAGAGGGATCGCCCTGATTGCCATCCATGACATCAATTTGGCAGCGCGTTTTTGCGATGAGCTTGTGGTTATGAAGGAAGGTCAACTTGTAGAGCAAGGCTCGCCTGATGAGATTGTGACTGCGGAACTCATCGATGCGGTCTATCAAGTAGAAGCACAAATCCTGCAGCATGAGGGCTCGCCAGTCTTGTGTTTCTGACTCAAAGCGTGGGTAGAAATCGACATTTTCGCCCCAAATTCGACTGAAAATAGGGTGGGAATGTCGAATTTTGCTTCCGGCTTCATCTGTATCATTTGAAACATGTATCCAGTAGCTGACAAACGCCCAATTTCTCGCACTCACCACGGCATTACCTTCGTCGATGACTACGAATGGCTGCGCGACAAGGAATCACCGGACACCATTGCCTACCTGGAGGCAGAAAATGCCTACACCCAGGAGCAGACGGCGCACCTGAAGGCACTGGAAGAGAATCTGTTCCAGGAGCTCAAGGGGCGCATCAAAGAAACCGATATGTCGGTCCCGGTTCGCCAGGGGCAGTATTGGTACTACTCCCGCACCGAAGAAGGAAAGAGCTACGGCACGGCCTGCCGTCTCCGGGTTTCCGAAGGACATGATGCCTGGCTGCCTCCAACGATTACAGAGCAGCCAGAGCCCGACGAACAAGTACTGCTCGACGTCAACGCCATGGCCGAAGGCCATGACTTCTTCTCCCTCGGCGCATCAACTGTCACCCTGAGTGGCAACTTCCTCGCGTTCTCTGAGGACACCAAGGGCGATGAGCGCTACACCTTGCGCATCAAGGATCTGCGCACTGGAGAGCTGCTTGACGACGTCATCGAGGACATCTCAGCAGGCGCCACCTGGGCGGGCGATGAGTACGTCTTCTACCAACGCGTAGACGAAGCATGGCGCCCGGACTCGGTGTGGCGTCACCGAGTAGGCACCCCTGTCTCTGAAGACGTGCGGGTGTTCTATGAGCCGGATGAGCGCTTCTGGGTGGGGATCTGCACGACTCGTTCCGAGAAGTACCTGCTCATCGAGGTTGGATCAAAGATGACCTCGGAGATGTGGAGCCTGGAGTTGGACAATCCGACGGGTGAGTTCCAATGCTTGCTTCCTCGCGTAGAAGGCATCGAGTACGGCGTTGACCACGCCGTGGTGAATGGGGAAGACCGTTGGCTCGTCATCCACAACGCCACCGGCCCTAACTTTGAGATCGGCGAATGCCCGGTCGGATCTTTCCAGCTCGATGAGCTGAATGTCCTGGTCCCGCATCGCTCTGACGTCCGATTGGAAAGCATTGATCCTTTCCAAGGATTCCTGGCTCTTGGTTACCGCCGGGATGCAATCGGTCGCCTGGCGATCATGAAGCTCGACCCTGGATACACTGCGTTTGAAGAGATGTCCTTTGAGGAGGAGCTCTACAGCGTCGGAGGTGGCGGAAACCCAGAATGGGATACGCCGGTCTACCGCTACACCTATGGCAGCTTTACCCAGCCAGCGAGCGTCAGCCTCTTAGACATCGAAACCCGGTCACGTACCCTGCTCAAGCAGCAGGAGGTCTTGGGTGGCTACGATCCTGCAGACTACGTGGCTACGCGATGCTGGGTGACGGCGCGCGATGGAGCTAAGATCCCGGTTTCGCTAGTTCATCGAGCTGACCTGGATCTGAGCAAGCCTAACCCGACGATTCTTTACGGCTATGGCTCCTACGAGCACTCGTTCGATCCGAGCTACTCCAATCTGTGGGTGTCGGTCTATGACCGAGGCATTATCTTCGCCGTTGCGCATGTTCGCGGGGGTGGTGAGATGGGGCGTCGCTGGTATGACGATGGCAAGATGCTGGCCAAGAAGAACACCTTCACGGACTTTATCGATGTTGCCGACTATCTGATTGCCGAGGGCATCACCACGCCAGAGATGCTGGGCGCTGAGGGGGGTTCTGCGGGTGGTCTGCTCATGGGCGCCGTGGCCAATATGGCTCCTGATCGTTTCAAGGCGATTTCAGCGAAGGTGCCTTTCGTTGATCCGCTCACCTCGATTCTGATGCCAGAGCTGCCGCTCACGGTGCTGGAATGGGAAGAGTGGGGGAACCCGCTGGAGGATCGCGATGTGTATGAGTACATGGCGTCCTATTCGCCTTATGAGAATGTGGCACCGATGAAGTACCCGAACATCATGGCTGTGACGTCCATTAATGACACCCGAGTGTTATATGTTGAGCCAGCAAAGTGGATCGCCAAGCTGCGAGATACCGCTTCCGGGGGCGAATTCCTGCTCAAAACGGAAATGGCGGCCGGTCATGGTGGCGTATCCGGGCGCTATGAACGTTGGCGTCAATCTGCGTTTGAGCTCGCGTGGCTCGTGAATCAAGTGTCCGGCCTCGAATCCTAAAATGCCAGGTGGGTGGGGGTATTTTTACCCCTATTCGAGCCTGTGTGATGTGATTCACTAGATTGTTGAACCAACCGATTTTCACTTGCGGATTTGTCACCTTAGGCCTGTGCGCTGCGAAAACGAAGGCGTCACACTTTTGTGATTTTTCATCCCGCTTTTGGGGGCGGTTTTCTCGGGGCAATCTGTGCATTGATTAAGAAGGCAGCGTGGCGCTACAGTTCGCAGAAGGTTCGATGTGCCCCGCGATACACTTCCGTGCGCCCATTCGTGGGTTTCACATCAGGTGGGAAAAGGGCTGTGCGTCGAGCAGCGAGCGTTAAGTTCACTTAGGCCGTCGTGAAGATTGGCCATTCGTAGAAGGACCACAACCACACATGTCTGACAAAGACGCAAAGGCAGAGGGGCAATTCTCTGCCGAACACAATACGGCTGATGCCATTGGTGCGATGCACGGCAACGTGGAGTCCGCGCAGCGCTTAGCGGTGGGCACCGACATGCCTAAGATCGCGGAGCCTAAGAAGCCTCGCAAGGACCGTACGCACTGGCTGTACATCATGGTGATCATCGCGATCATTGCCGGTGTTACCTTCGGTATCGTCGATCCAGCTCACGCTAAGGAGTGGAAGGTCGTCGGCAAGATGTTCGTCGACCTTATCAAGATGATCATCCCGCCGGTGATCTTCTGCACCATCGTTTTGGGTATTGGATCGGTGCGTGCGGCTGCGACCGTCGGTAAGGCGGGCGGTATTGCGCTGGCTTACTTCATCACCATGTCTACCTTCGCTCTTGCAGTGGGCCTCATGGTGGGCAATTACATTGAGCCAGGCTCCAGCCTGCACATCGCGCCGGTTGAGCATCCGAAGTCCGCGCCGGATCCTGAGAAGGCAACGGGCACGCTTGGCTTTATCCAGTCGATTATTCCGGAGACCATGTTCTCCGCCTTTACCGAGGGCTCTGTGCTCCAGGTGCTGTTCATCGCCCTGTTGTTCGGCTTTGCTGTTCAGGGCATGGGCAAGTCTGGTGAGCCAATTCTGGGCTTCGTGGCGCACCTGCAGAAGGTCGTCTTCAAGATCCTGAACATGATCCTGTGGCTGGCGCCAATCGGCGCATTCGGCGCAATGGCGGGTGTTGTTGGTGGCTCCGGTATGGCAGCAGTCAAGGAACTGGCAGTGCTGATGCTGGCCTTCTACATCACCTGTTTCCTCTTCGTGTTCGTCGTGCTGGGTCTGGTGCTGTGGGTATTCGGTGGCTTCAACATCTTCAAGCTGCTCAAATACCTGGGCCGAGAGTTCTTGCTCATCGTTGCTACTTCTTCCTCCGAGTCTGCGCTTCCTAACCTCATGCGCAAGATGGAGCACGCTGGTGTGGACAAGTCCACCGTGGGTATCGTCGTTCCGACCGGTTACTCCTTCAACCTGGACGGCACCGCGATTTACCTCACCATGTCTGCAATCTTCATCGCTGACGCAATGCACATGCCGATGTCCCTCGGCGAGCAGATCGGCCTGCTGGTCTTCATGATGATCGCTTCCAAGGGCGCCGCAGGCGTCTCCGGTGCAGGTATCGCAACCCTGGCTGCTGGCCTGCAGTCGCACTCCCCAGCGCTGCTGGGTGGTGTGGACGTCATCATGGGCATCGATAAGTTCATGTCCGAGGCCCGTGCGCTCACGAACTTCGCGGGTAACTCCGTGGCAACCCTGCTGGTTGGTACGTGGACGAAGTCCGTCGACAAGGATCGCGTCAAGGACGTCCTCAACGGCAAAATTCCTTACGTTCCCGCCGATGACGACACCGAAGTTGACCTCCGCAACCCAGAGGTCGAGAACGCTCCAAACATGACCCTGCAGCCAACGCCGCAGGTCGACCTGGACGCCTACAAGCACTAATCGCTTGCGCCTGAAGCCCCCAGCAATTGCTGGGGGCTTTTGCTGTGGCGGGGTGGGCTGAGCCGTGCGATAATACCCCTCATGCACGGCACATTGTTGGTTTCGATCTCAAGCATCTTCGATGCGACGCGTGCCGATACCGAAAAGCTCATCAGCCGCCTCGACTCCGCGGGCGTCCCCGTGTCACTGCTCATCGCACCGCATATCGACGGCAATTGGCACCTCGCCAAAGACCCCGACACCAAGCAATGGCTGCTCGATCAGAAAGCCCAAGACCGCGCCATCATCCTGAATGGCTTCGACCAGGCAGTTCAGGGGCGTCGCGCTGAGTTCGCCAACCTCGAATCCCACGAGGCACGCCTCAGGCTCAAGGGCGCCACGCGACAGATGCACAAAATCGGCTTCGAAACCGACCTCTTCGCCCCACCTCGCTGGCGACTCTCCGAAGGCACCCTCGGCGTCCTCCCGGAATTCGGGTTCACCCTCGCATCTTCCACCCGTGGCATCCACAACCTCGCCACCGGCGAATTCTTCCAAACCCGCAACCTCTCCTACGGCGAAGGCTACGGCGCCGCGAAATGGTGGCGTAAAAACATCATCCGCGCAGCTACGCGAGGCGCAGGGCAAGGCCGCATCGTCCGTCTTTCCGTGTCCGCACGCAACTTGTCAGACAAAAAGACCATGGGAGATTTCCGCGAAGCCGTCGACAAGACGCTCGCCGCCGGCGCCGTCCCGCGCGACTACCGCGACTTCCGCTAGCCTGGCCGCATGAGCATTTTTGACACCCCCATCACGCTTCTCGACGGCCGAAGGACCACTCTCGCGGATTGGGCGGGCCACCTCATCTTGGTAGTAAACACCGCGAGCGAATGTGGCCTGACCGGCCAATACGAGGGCTTGCAGCGCCTGTTTGATGATTACGCAATGCGTGGATTCTTCGTCATCGGCATGCCATGCAACCAGTTTGGGGCGCAGGAGCCGGGGAGTGCTGAAGAGATCGCTTCCTTCTGTTCACGGAATTACGGGGTGACGTTCCCGATGCTCGCGAAGGCAGACGTGAACGGGGAAAATGCGCACCCACTGTTTGTGGAGCTGAAGAAGACCCCGGATGCCACTGGCGAAGCAGGGGATGTGCAGTGGAACTTTGAGAAGTTCCTCATCGCGCCATCAGGCGAGGTCATCGGACGTTTCCGGCCGAAGACCGATCCTGAGGATGATGAAATCATCGATCTGATCGAAGACAACCTGCCAATCTAGAAATCTTTCCCCCAATTGGGCGCCTTTTCGGGCATTTGCCCAGGTGGGCGTGTCCAATTGGGGGAAAGATTTCCGGAGGGAAGAAAAAGATCCCCTATTTGGAACCTCTGTCCTGGGGAAACCCCGGAATTCCGGTCCAAATAGGGGAAAGATTTCCTTTAGTGGCGGAAGAGCTGCTGCTTCAGCTGCTCGTACTGCGCTGGGAAGTAGGTGCGGAGCACGAAGTCGAGTCCGCCGAAGAGGGCTGCGATGCCTGCGAGGACGGCGAGGATTCCGCCACTGGAGGAGCCTTCGCTAGATCCGGAGGATCCGCCTGGCGCTGGTGTTGGATCGGTTGGGGTTGGATCCACCGGGGTAGCGCCGAAGCTGAAGCCGACCTTGATTGGGTCGTGGTCGGAGGAGCGGAAGACGTCTGGGGCGTAGAAGTCGACTGCGTTGTAGTTGCGTCGGGAGTATTCGAAGGCGACGGATTCGTCGGCGTTGATGTCCCAGACCTTGGCGTCCTTGACGAGGTCCTTGGCTTTGTCGTTGACGAGGACGTGGTCCAGGGAGCCGAGGCGGCCGCCGAACTGGTAGGACTCGGACCCGCCGTCGATAAGCGTGTAGCCGGCGTCGGTGAAGGCGGTGACGGCGGTTTCCTTGGCGTAGGAGTTGAGGTCGCCGAGGATGAATACTGGCTTGTCGGCCCACTGGGTTTGGGCGGCGAGTTCGCGCATGACTGCCTTGGATTGTTCGGTGCGTAGGTTGGCGTTGTTGCCCTGGCCGTCGCCCATGTCCTCGTCGCCGTGTGCGACGGAGCCCTTGGACTTGAAGTGGTTCACGATGGCCACGAAGGTTTGCTTCTCGTCGGCGACGGAGGCAAATTCCTGGGCGAGTGGCTGGCGGGCGACACCGGTGAATTCTGCGGTGTCGAAGATGACTGACTCGCCGATTGGCTTGACCTTGTCCTTGTTGTAGATGAATGCGGTGCGGATCACGTCCTCGCTGGCAGGAAGCTTCGCGGGGGACTGGACGTACTCCCAGTTACCACCGGCCTTGTTGAGCTCGGAGACGAGGTGGGCCAGGGCAGCATCGCGGTCACCAGGGGTGTTTTCGATTTCCTCGAGGCCGAGGACCGAAACGTTCAGCTTGTTGATAGCAGCGACGATCTTGGCCTGCTGATCCTGGAAAGCATCGGTGGAGTAGGCGCCACGGACATTGCAGTAGTTGGTGGTGACTGGGTTGCCGTCCTTGTCGGCGTAGAACTGGCAGCCTGCTTCGTTCTCGCCGAGGGAGGTGAAGTAGTTCAGCACGTTGAAGGACGCGATGGAGAAGTCACCCTGGACGGTGTCTGGCACGTTGAGTATGGCTGCGCGGGAATCGTTCCAGGTGATTGGCAGCTCGGTGGCGGTGTTGTTGCCGGTGATTGGGGACGTTGGCTGGTAGCTCCATGCGCCGTAGCGCTGGTCGAAGACCACTGGGTGCTGGAAGGTGACGCCGTCGCCGGTGCGCAGGGACTTGATGGTGCCTGCCTGTGCGATGTATGGCAGCGGGGTTTCCTTGTCGGTCTTCATGTAGTTGGCGCTACGGCCGTCGTCGAGGGTGACTACCTCAGCTGCCTGGCGGGCCATTTCCTTCTGCACGTCCGAGTTAGGGTCGGTGGATGGTGCGAAAACGTCGGTGGCCTGCTTGTATGCCTCGTTGCCGATGGCTAGATCGACAGTGCCGAAAGTGTTGAGGTTGTAATTGTTGGTGACGGTGTACGCGCCCTTTGGCAGCACCAGCATGCCTTCATATGCCTCGCGCAGAGCTGGATCAGCAGCCATGGTGTCGATCTCAACCGGCTTCACGGCCGCGCCACAGTCGGTAGCTGGGGTGACGGTGACGTTCTTCAGCTGGGTGAGGGACTTGCCCGCATCGCCGTACTCAGCGACAGTGCCAGCAACGCTCACGCACTCCCCAGCCTGTGGGACCTGGGCGCCCTTGCCCTGGTAAACGAAAATGCCGTCCGATGCCTCGCCGGCCTGCTTTTCGACGCCCGTTCCGCCGGATTGCACGTAGAAGCCGTTGAATCCGCCCTCAGGGTATGCAGCAGTGACGTAACCCTTGGTGGTGACCTGCTTGTCCACCAGCGGGGACGCGTCGCCGGTGCCCTGAATCTCGGCGATGGTGACATCGCCAGGAGCAGGGGTTGGCGTAGGAGTTGGGGTTGGAGTTGGATCCGTGGTGACTGGAGCCTGGCCAGAGTTCTGTGGGGTAGGAGCGCTCACGCTGAAGTCGGCGGAGTTGTTGTCGGTATCTGCGTCAGGATTAGTGCGCTGCGCAGAGGTGCTGCTCGAGGTCGCAGCGGTAGCGGCACCTTCGACGATCGTTGCGGTGCCCCAGCCGACGACGTCCACATCGCCGCCGTCCTTGACCAGCTTCACGGAACCGTTGGTGCCGCCCATCGCGAGGGTGCCGACGGCATCCGGGGTCGGCAGCGCAGTAGCAGGATTGGATCCTGCGGCCATCTGGATCAGGAAGTAGCCCTTGGCCGGAATGGTGCCGGTGAGTTTGGTAGTGCCACCGGAGCCGCCCTTAGCGGAGTAGTACTCGATGGAGTAACCGCTGAGGTCAATCGGGGCATCGGTTGGGTTGTACAACTCAACAAAGTCATTGGCTAATGGGGCGCCGGCGTTTCCGCCGCCTCCGTAGGCCTCTGAAATAACAAGGTTGTCGCCAGCTGGGGTGGCAACAACCTGAGGGGTAAGTGCAACGCTAACCGCGGTAGATACTGCCGCGATCAGGGCGGTAGAGCGACGACGAGTGAACACGAAGCTTCCTTGGGGCTCGATGTGGATGATAGCCACTTACGTATAACAGAGAATCGGAAAATTTTCGTTATGAAAATGTGACGCCAGCTGGGGATTTGGTTGGAAGTGGGGAAGATTTAACCAAATGTTCGCTTGGTCAAGTTCCGAGCGGGTCAAAAAGGTGAATAATTCTTATGAATTTATTTCCTGAGAGTTTTGTTGAAAACGAATGACTTCCGAGCAGGGTTTCTTGGTTTCCTCTGTCGTTAATATTAGAAAACTGCACATTGCCGAGTAGTTAGCTGCTTGTTTCCTGTCTATTTGATCGATAGGTTAGGTGTGTGGGTGAAGTGGCGAGAACTGTCAATAGTTTCGTGCCACTTCCTATAACAGCATGCATTTCCCCAGTTAATTAGGGGAGAACAGGGAATGGTAGGAATGACCAAGGTAGGAATCTCACGTCGCATCGCAGCGGTGATGGCTGCAGGAGCACTCGTCTTCGGCGGTGCATTCGTCGATATGCCAGCTGCTGGTGCGCAGGCTGGAACTGAAACCCCGCTGCCAACCGCAGCTCCGGCGCCAGCTGGCACGATTGATCCAGCACATACAGTCAGCCTGACTATCAACAAGTACTTGGGTGAACCTGGTAATACCAGCACTCCAATCCCAGATTCTCCAGAGGTCAAGTTCAGGATTGAGAAGGTCTCTGTTGATCTCACCACCCAAGATGGCTGGACCGCGCTGGCCGGCATGACCGCAGCAAATGCTCCAATCGACTCTGCCTTCAACGCAGTGGAACTCTCCGTTTCCGGTGGTAAGGCTGTTATCAGCACCACAACGAATTCCCAGTTCACTGTTGGCGTTTACCGCGTCACTGAGCTCACCACTGCTGGCTACACCACTGCTGCACCATTCCTGGTGACCTTGCCTTACTCCGGAACTGACGGTGCCTGGACCTATGACCAAGTGGTCAACCCGAAGAACCAGAACGTGCAGCCAAACAAGCAAGCTAACGACAATCAGGCGCAGCTTGGTGGCACTATGTCTTACACCATTAACGCTCCTGTTCCTGCCGGCGCCATGGATCGTTTCAACATCGTTGACGAACTGGTTGCAAACCTGGCCCTCAAGACGGGAACCGTGAAGGTTTCGGCTGTAGGAACCGCTGCTCCTGCTCTGACTGCTGGAACTGATTACAAGGTTTCAGAGACTGGCAACACTGTTCGCGTTGATTTCACTCGCACGGGCTTGGACAAGTTGGAAGCTGCCCGCAAGGACGATCCAACTCTGCAGGTCTCGGTAGCGTTTGATGCCACTGTTCAGAGCATTCCGGCTTCTGGCACGATCGTGAACACCGCCACCGTCGAACTGCCCAACAACGGAACCGTGACTACCGACGTGCCAGTTGATGGAACGAATCCTTCCGGTCCAACTTCCACGACCTACGGTGATCTGACCATCACTAAGACCGGTGGCACCTCTGCTGAAATGGCAGGCGCACAGTTCCAGGTTTACCTGTGCCAGCCGGACCCAAATAATGCAGGCAAGTACCAGCTCCTCGGGTCGCCACTTACCCTGGCCACCGCTGCTGATGGTACTGCTACCAATGCAACACTGACTGTCGCCGATAATGCCGGCACCGCAACTGCTAACGCCTACGGCCTGCCAGCATCCTCATTCTCTGGTGGCGCCACGGGCAACGTCACGAACACCTACTGCGCACTCGAAACCAAAGCACCGACGGGATTCGCTCGTGATCCAGAGCCACGCGTCCTTTCCTACGACTCCGCGAATCGCAAGTTCACCGTCACCGTGAACAACGTGAAGGATTCCATCATCGGTCAGCTGCCAGCCACCGGTGCGTGGGGCATTGTTCTCATCTTCATCATCGGCGGCGCACTGCTCGCACGCGGTCTCTACACCTCCTACAAGGACAACAAGCAGACCGCATAACTA
Source organism: Corynebacterium sp. H130 (assembly GCF_037572395.1). Taxonomy (NCBI): domain Bacteria; kingdom Bacillati; phylum Actinomycetota; class Actinomycetes; order Mycobacteriales; family Corynebacteriaceae; genus Corynebacterium; species Corynebacterium sp. H130. Next base: position 154,996 of record NZ_JBBHLA010000006.1, read on the forward strand.
GGAAACAAAGGAGAACAAAAGTGCGCGCCATTGGCGCATAGCAGGCAATGGCGCGCATTTCGGTAAGTCGGTGAGGTGAGGACAGTTGGGTAGTAGACATTCAGTCAAGCTTCAGACCTCATCGGGGCCCAAAAAGAGCAAGCGAACCAATCCGCGCGGCTTCATTTACCTCATCCTCGGCATACTTGTTCTCTTGGCGCCTGTTGCAATCACGCACTACAAGAACGTGGAACAGCATCGGATCGCCGAAGGCTATTCCCGTGAGGTGCAACGACTCGATGATGCCAAGCGCAACCAAATGCTTGCCGATGCTCACGCCTACAACCAGCGACTCCCAAAGTTTGGCGCCAAGGACCCCTGGGTCAATGGTCCAGACACCTCTAACCCCGCTTACAAGGACTACGAAAGTCAGCTGCAAGTTAGCGGAGTGATGGCGCGCCTTCGGGTACCCGCTGTGGGCATCGATTTGCCGGTCTACCACGGGACGTCGCAAAGCACGCTCACACACGGCATCGGACACCTGTACGGTACCGCGCTGCCGGTGGGCGGCGAGGGGACGCATGCAGTCCTTACCGGACATACCGGACTGGCAACCCTCACGATGTTCGACAACCTCACCCACATGAAAGAGAAGGACATTTTCATTGTGGAGGTAGCGGGGGAGCAGCTTGCCTACGAGGTGGACCAGATTAAGACTGTACTGCCCGGCGAGGTCGAAGGTGTGCGTCCTGAAGAGGGCAAAGACTACGTCACGCTGATCACCTGCACACCGTACGGAATCAATTCGCATCGACTCCTGGTCCGTGGCCACCGAGTCGATCTACCCGACACAAGCATCAAACAGGAATACAAAAGCCCGTGGCAGCCGTGGATGATCGCGGCGGTTGTCATTGCCATCCTCGTCATCCTTTACCTGTGGTGGCTGTTAGCGATGCGCAGGCGCAGGAAGAAGGAGGAGCAGTGATCCAGCGCTTTTCGACGGCATTGGCCCTCGTCTTCACACTGCTCGTGATGGGGTTGCCCACTGCTGCAGCACAGACTGGCTACACGCTCACCATTGTGAAAACCGATGGTCAGGACTCCAACGCTGGACAACCGGTTGCGGGAGTACCGTTTCAGGCCAATCAACTGATCGGGATGCCGCCTACTTCCCCTGAAGAGCTTTCTCGGTTGACCCAAGAAGACATTTCCGTGCTCACGGACGCGTCGCCATATCCGATGGGGCCGGCCATCGTGGCGGAGACGAATGCGGAAGGCCTTGCGGTATTCCCTGGATTAGCTCCAGGTGTGTATCTAGTTCGCGAGCAACCTTATCGAGTTGGCAATATCAACTATCTCCAGGCGACACCATTTTTGGTGTCGATTTCTGCAGATGAAGTAGTCCGTCCGAAAAATCAGTCTCTGCCTGCTGTGAAGGAAACTGACAAATTCTGCGTCACCAACGAAGACCCGGCTACGTTCACCATCACCACGGGAATTCCTGAGCCAGATAAAAACGGTGTGCTTCATCAATATGCGATCGTTGACCCGATTGATTCGCGCATGAGCTACCTGGGCAATCTCCGTGTCTCGATCGCGGGCCATGGGGAGCAAGAACTCCAAGAAGATGTGGACTACCGGCACTCCTTCGACCAGCAATCAGCGTCCGTCATCGTCCAATTCACCGACGCTGGCCTGGAGAAATTGGCCGCAGCCCGGGCTGGCCATCCAGAAACACGCGTTGTCACCACATTTGAAGCCACCGTTGCTGATGCAACTGCTATGGGAGAAATCGTTCCCAACACCGCATTCGTGATTCCGGACGGTTGGGGTTTTGACCTGATGAGGCACGTGTACACACCGATTTCGTCACAGCCCAAGTTCTCATTCCAACAGGCTGTATACCCACTGCCGGAAAACAAGGTGCCGGATCCACAGCGGCTTGATGCCGTAGCAATTGCCACGAATCCAATTGTGATCTGTAAATGCGAGCCCGGGCAGCCACAACCCGAAATGCCGGGCTTGCCAGGATGGCCAATTTTGATCGGTATTTGGGGATCATCTGCGGGATCTTCTTCCTCGGCTCCGGTCAAAGGCAGCTCTGAGCCCACTGCACAGCCACAGCGAGGCTTGCCACGGCTGAGCAAAGGCTTAGCCAGTACAGGCGCCAGTGTTCTTGGAGTTGCGCTCGTCGCCGCATTGTTAGCACTCCTGGGGTGGATCTTGCTAGGCGGTCGGCGCCGCTCGGAGGAAGAGGAGGAGCGGTGAACAACAGCGTAAAGGTAATTGGATCGGAACAGAAAGGTAGGACTGTGAATTACTCGAAGAAAATGCAGCGTGTACTAGCTTTCTTCGCTGTCCTCTTTTTTGTGTTCGGTGGCCTCGTAGTTCCCAACAATCCGTTTTCTCTGCCTGCGCCGAAGGCGGAAGCTCAAGTAACCGGTTCGCAGTACAACATGGGCGACTGCAACTTCCGTAAGGGCACCGGTAGTTTGGCCTCACTTGGGCAGCAGCTGTGCTGGATTGATTGGACTGGTTTCCAGCTCTACCGAGACAAACCGCAGACGATCACCAAGAAGATCGGTCGTTATACGTTGACGTTCACGATGCGGGTAGTCAATACGGATGTGAACTCGACCATCCCGCTGATTACTGGCACGGATACGCCGTCCTTCCAGCCGGAGCGCGCAGTCTTTGCCAACCCATCAAACATTGCTACCCTCCAGGCCCTTGGCACGGACACCTTCTTGCCGTACAACAACTTTGATTCCAAGCCAATCTTGGACTTTGCCAACAGAGGTGCCTTTAACGAACGCGACTTGATGTTCAACATGGAAAACATCACGATCAAGGACGAAAACGGGAAGGTGGTTCCCAACTATTCCATCATGATGATGGATGCTGCAAACACCTACTCGGGCAGTACTGGCGAACTGATCTCCATGGAAAACCGAGAAGGCTCTGTTGGCTTGGTGAAGACGGTAACCCCAGCGGGCTTTATTCCGGCATGTTCCAATACCGCAGGGCAAACTGGGGCTATCTATGGTGTCGGTACCGAGCCGGTGAATGAATGGGGTAGCTCCTCAGGTGGTCGTGTTCGCGATTTCATTTGTTACCCACGTGGCTACAAAACCACCGACATCGCAAAACCAGGTTCTTATATCGTTACCGCTAAGAGTCCAAAGAATTTGGAATTCGGCACTTACACGGCATCGACGGGTTTTCAATCCATTGCTTTGGCGATCGATCTTGGACGTCTCGCGGGTGCCCTTGAGCCCGTCGATACTTCCTATGAACAAGCGGCTACTGGCCAGAGCACGTCATTCGACTTCAACATGTACGATCGCATTGGCACCACGGATACTCCGGTTCCTTCCTATTCGGGTCAGTACACGACCCAGCTACGTACCCTGGATGCCGGTGGTACGGTCCTCGACAGTTACGTCTTTAAATCCGTTGCTTCTGGAGCCGATGCTCAAAAAGCCTTGGAGCGTTACGAACCAATCTGGACCTGCGTCTTGAATGATGCCACTACCCAAACAATCAGGGCGGGCACTACGCCACCGAGTGGATTCACACTCACCAACAAGCCCGATTCCAGTGAGCTTGTCTTCACAAATCCGGACAACGTCCCCGTCAAATGCAATGTCACCTGGGAACCGCGCTTTGAACCGGCCGCGGTCTCATTGACAAAGAACGTCACCGGCACCGCCCGTCAGTTCGACGACGTCATTATACGTACCTACAACATGCGGTACACCTGCCAAGACGCCAATGGCTTTTCGACGGCTTACCCAGGCATCCCACTCACGGGCGTCATCCCTTTGATGAAAGGCGAATCAAAGACCACCACTAAGCTGCCGCAAGGACTGCAGTGCACTCTTACCGAGGAGTTTCCTGCTGACCAACCAAATCCAGGCCCCGGTGAGACTCACACCTTGACGTGGACAGGTGGTAATCAATCAGCTGATTCGCTGCCGTCGGTGTCCAAGGTACTGACTGCAGAAAACTCTCTTGTCGCCACCAACAACTATGACTACCGCGAGGGCACACTGACGCTGTCCAAGGAACTCGTTGGTGACCCTATGGGTGAACTCCCTGAAGGAACATCTCGGCCATACCAATTCGAAATCACCTGTTCAGGTACGTCGTACCAAAACCAAAATGTACAGCTAGACATTGTCCGTACCGGGACTATTGCTAATGGCAGCATCCAGATTCCAGGTATCCCAGTAGACCGGGACTGTACCGTCAAGCCACTCACCGGTTTGTCCGATGCGGAATCAAAGGTAGTCAAGTTCGATGGGCGGGACGTCACCTTTAACGGTGCCTCGGTGCCAAAGAACGCAGATGGCTCGTATTCCTTCAAATTGCCGGACTATCCGGCTGGAGGGACACCGTCGACAAGCGAAATGCACATTGTGGCGAACTACTCCTATCAGCTTCGTGACGTCAAGGTAATCAAGGAACTTGCAGGACCGGCTGCCTCCAACCCGACATTGGTGAAGTCTGATTTCACGATGAGCTATCGCTGCACGTGGGGGTCCGCATTGCCAAAGGAAGCCACCGGTACCCTTACGGTAAATGCCGATCCGCTCAAGAACTCAGCCGTCATTCCGGGAATCCCAGTGAGCGCTGACTGCATCATTTATGAATCTGGTCTTCCGACCGTCAATGAAGTGATCCTTGATAAGACGACTCTAAAGAGCGCAGACCAGAGCGACACCATCACTGAGCTGACCAATGAGCAGGCCCAAACGACCCCAATCCTAAAGGTAAGCAACTCGACTGATGCCGCCCAAAACCGAGTGCTGGTCACTAACACATACAGCCCGAAACTGGGCACCGTTCAGCTGAACAAGCAGGTCAATACCAATGGCATCACGGGCAGTCTGCCCAACACCTTCTCATTCACCTTCGACTGTGGCTCGCGTTCGGTGGTGCGTCCCGACGGCACCATTGGTGTGGTCCGACTGGTAGGAGATGTCACCGTCGATGGTGGCTCATCTACAACATTGCAGCTGAACTCCGCTGATGGGGCTTTGGTCAATGACCAGGCCGGAAGCCTCGGAGTTCCATACGGCAACACGTGTACCTTCACAGAGAAGGCACCTGACTCCGCCACCTATTCCGGCGTGGTGTGGGACGCCGATGACGAAAACGCGTCGCTGCAGGTGCAGGCCCCGACTAATACTGCGACGGTCACCAACACATTCACGCCTCTAGGGCAGGGACTGACCATCAAGCAGTACTCACAAAACCACGTTGAGTTGCAAAAGGACGTCACCTATTCGCTCACTTGCAACGATGCGCTTGGCGCGCCGATTGATCTTGGTGCGAATTCCACTCTTACTTTGTCCAGTGACAACTCCACGTTGACGATTCCATCGGCAAACCTGCCCAAGGGGGCCACGTGTGAACTAAGCGAGACCAGCACTGACGACCGAACGCGCGCGCTGAACAACGGCACCACTGGATCCTTCCCAATCACCCGATTCAGCACAGTGCGCTACGAGGAAGACACCACCACGACGCCAGTCACTAGCAGTTTCGACAACACCCAAAATGTCGTCGCAACCTTCACTATTGGTGACCAGTCAATTCTGGCGATCGATCACTCATATGACTACGTACGCGAAAATGTCAGCGCGACGAAGAACGTCGTGTTCGACCCAGCAACAGAGAAGTTCATTTCTGACGCACGCAAGCAAATCAAACGAGAACGAGATTTCGCCGTCACCATGAGCTGCGTTGGGCCGCTCGGCGGAAACCCAACGATCGTTTCCGGAACCGTCTCATCCGTGACCGGCGCCCTGGATTTCGGTACCCACGAAGTTGGATCCCGCTGCACCGCGACAGAATTGTCCACGACCACCGCGGATGGCGTCAGCGTCAAACAAGAGGTGACCGCCGGTGGCAGCACGGCTGAGCGCACGGTGGATTTCACTATCGCAAGTGGCGAGAACCCAGTGGTCTTCACCAACACCTTCGCCCGCATTCTCGGTGACGTCTTTGTCAAGAAGACAGCGCAGCTTCCGGGATCCATCCAAGCTCAGTATGACCAGGCAGGTCAGCTGATTCCGTTCCACACCCACAACTTCACTATGGAATGCCATGATCCGGAAACCGGAACTGGTGATGCCGGAGCGTTGCTGGGAACCTTTACCTCCACGATTTATGGCCCGAGTGACACGACGTTCCACGGCGTCCCTGTGGGAGCGGATTGCAAGCTCACTGGAGATCAATTCGGACAGCTCAATCTCAGCCTGACCGATGCCAACGGCGATCCTTTGACCGCGAACCTGCGCCCCAAGCAGGTGCGTTGGGTCGTGGATAAGAACGACGGCACCGCGTTTGTTGACACTGACTTGGCGGATGGCGAAACCACCTCCCAATACTTCCGCGTCATTGCCAACAGCGCAGACGGGGCGATCAACAACGAAGTTGAACTGGTCAACACCTACGACTACATCAAGACCAAGATCAAGATGACGAAGGAATTCGTCGGCAAGCCCGGTGACCTCGCGCTGCTTACCGACGCCACCGCAGTCGACTTCTCCCTACAGTGCAAGGGCGTAGGCTACACCTACTCGAACATCGGTATGGATGGCGATCAACTTGATCCGACGCTGGAAATGCCACAATTCGGGGAAGTTTTCACCGATGCCAACGGCAATGAGGTGCGGAAATACGCCTCGCCAGAGGTTACGGTGCCAACGGGCGCGCTGTGCAATTTCGAAGAGATTGAGACGCGCAACCTCCCACAAGAATTGACTAACACCCCGAATCCTAAGCTGATTGTCAAGGCTGCTTCCACCTCGGAATGGGTTGACGCGTCTAGCCCTGTGGAGTCCTACGACTTCGTCAACTCGATTAGTCGAAACACGACTCCCGTTGGGGTTTCGCTCACCCATGACGGGTTGATTTCTGCAGCTGATCCCGCTGGGTACAACGTCACGGTCACCTGTAATGACCCGTCTCAGACCAAGCAAACACAAACACTTTCCAAGGACGCGGCTGCCATCGGGCGAACGGTGTCTTCGCCAAGCGTGCCACCGGCCTTGTTGACCTTTGACCTCCCGGTGGGAGCGACGTGTTCCTTCGATCTGAATGGGTCGCCTGCCCTGGCTGCCAATCCATTGCTCGAAGTAACTGCAGGGGATCGTCGTCCGTTTACCCAGTTCAACAGCTGGCAAGGTGGCACGATGCAACGCACCGACCTGTCGAAGCTGTCGGACGCCACCGCAGTTGATGACTCCTATAAGTCGTACACCTATGACTTCACAATTCCGTCCGACGCTCCAAGCGATCAGTCGGTGGTAGTGGTAGCTGCGGAGACGTACTTCCAGCAGGACAAGGTGGATGTGGCATTCACCAAGGAAGCTGTCGGATATTCAGGAACGGGGACAAGCTTCACGTTTACTGAGCACTGCTCTGGAACGGAACAAACGTTTAGCCTCCAAGCAGGGGAGCAGTACGTGATCCCTAACGTTCCCGTGATGTCGACGTGCAACGTGACCGAGACGGACGACGGTGTCGCTGAATACGATGCCATGGTGTCTGTTTCCGAAACAGGCGCGCTGATCAACAACACACGGGTGCAAGAAGTCGTCGACCCGGAACTGCAAGCTAAGTTCAGCACTGTGCTCTTCGACGTCGGCAATGTAACAACGGCCAGCGACCTGACCACGGCAGGCCCAAGTTGGTCCCTCACTGCCCTCAACACCTTCCCAGGCATGGAGGTCGTGAAAACGATTGACGGCTCGCCGCTGAGCTCCATCACCGGAGGAATCGCAGACCTCGCGCTGATTCCGCACACGCAGGACACCATGAGATTCAACTACACCGTCAACAACACCGGTGCTTTTGACCTCCGCGATCTCAAGATCGTCGAGCGTGGCCTCGCAGGCATGACCGTCATCGTCGGCGGCACCGAAGTGCTTATCGACGACACAGGCACGATCCCAGCCAGCGTGTGTTCGATCTCTGGAACCACAGTGACGCCAGGACAATCGACGACCTGTTCCTTCGACGTGAAGATTCCAGCGCCACACACCGAGAACTTCTACTACACCCCTGACGACGGGCAGGTCTTCATTGAAGCACAATCCGATGCAGGCATCGTTAGCACGTCTGACAACTACGGTGCATTTAGGCCTATGGACTCCGTCGCGTGGCTGCTGCCAGAAACCGGCATGCAAACCCTCGTGTACGTCCTTCTCCTGGGCCTGCTGATTCTTGGGTATGGCCTCTACCGTTGGAAGCGTGAGCGTGACGAAGAAGAGCAAGAGTAACGGCCAAGGGGCGTCGCGAAGCAAAAAGCGGCGCTCCTGGCTGTGGCTGATGCTGGGAGCGCTACTGCTGCTATATCCAATTGTGGCGACGCTGTGGAACAACCACCTCATCGAGCAAAGAGCCCGAGACTACAGCACCCAGGTCAAGGACATTGAACCGCGGGAGGAAATTCTCCGACTACGGCGCGAGGCTCACGAATACAATGCCTGGCTCGAAGCACAAGGGCATCATGCCATGCCACCTGAGGAGTCTTCTCCGGGGTTTGATCGCTACATGAAGACGTTGGCGCCTCCGGAGACCAAAGGCACCATCGGTCGAATAACGATCGAGTCGATCGGCGTCGATCTTCCTATCGCGCACTCGACTAGACCTCAAGTCCTCTACCAGGGAGCCGGGCATATGTTTGGCTCAGACCTGCCGGTAGGAGGTAAGGGCAACAACGCAGTGATCACCGCCCACACGGGCATGGTCAATGCCTCAATGTTTGACCAACTTCCTGCTGTGAAGAATGGGGCGATCGTCAAAATTCAGGTGCTTGACGAAACCCTGTATTACAAAGTCACCGGCAGGAAAGTAGTCAAGCCAAACGAATGGCAAGATGTCACCTATGAGCACGGGCGAGACAAGCTGACACTTATTACCTGCACTCCCTACGGACTCAATACCGACCGTTTATTGGTCGAGGCCGAGCGCATTGAGCCGCCCTTTGAAGATCCGGGAGCGCACTGGAAACTGCCACTTTCGTGGTGGATGATCCTCGACCTGCTCATCCTGCTGCTGGTGTTCTTGTTCGTAATCCTTGGGGAACGCAGGCGTCGTCGCCGGAAGCGCCAGGAGTCCTCTGATAGGGATTCCAAGGCCCTGCCAACCGGCGACAGCGTAGGCGCCTAGTCCGTGTGATTCACCGGTCGCTGAGCCACGAGTGGCTGCGGTGAGTACTGTGCGCGCAGTTCGCGCAGGGTAGCTGCGTGCTCCCAGAGTCGCTTGTCTTCCTCGGTCACCGGGGTGAACTGACGAGCGTTGAGCGGATTGCCGTCGATGTCTACGGCCACGTAGGACACGGTTGCGTGGATGGCGGTCTGCAGGTTGGAGCGGCCACCACGTGGTGCGCCGGAGCGGACGTGAATCGAGGTTTGCATGCCTCGGGAATCGGTGCGGATCAGGCGGGCATCCACTTCGATCAGGTCGCCGATCTGAATTGGGCGGTAGAAGCGGATGCCACCGGCGTACACGGCGACGGTGTGTTCGCCGGACCATTCCATGGTGCAGGCTGCGCCTGCCTCGTCGATCCACTCCATTGCGGTGCCACCGTGGACCTTGCCACCCCAGTTCACGTCGGTTGGCTTGGCCAGGAATCGGGTGATCAGGCGTGGGGCGTCCGAAGGGCCGTCGTAGGTCTGCTTCTCCATTTCCGCTTCGATGGCGTTGCGCAGCTCGATACGGGAGAGCGCTGCTTGGTGCATGCGCACCTCTTCGGCGGTGGATGGCTCATAAGGTGGCACGGGGACGGTCGCGCCGGTGGCGGTGTCCTTTGCGACGAAGATGACCAGGCAGTCGCAGGCGCGCGTGAAGAGGCCATCTCGTGGGTCTGCGGAGTACACCTCGTTCACGATGTGCATCGAAGAGCGGCCTGTCATGGAAATCTTCGAGCGGACCTCCACCATGTGTCCGGAAGGGATGGGGCGGAAAAAGTGAATGTGGCCAACATATGCCGTCACGCAGTAGGTTCCGGACCACGACGTCGCGCACGCATACGCCGCCTTGTCGATCCACTCCAGCACACGGCCGCCATTGACACCGTGATTGCCGGCCATGAGAACATCGGTAGGAGCTGCGAGAAAACGAAGCGTAATTGACGGGGAACGATCAGGCATTGTCGGACTTTCCGGTCGGTTTTTGTTAGTAATGTCACTATAACCACTTGGAGGGAAGATGCCGAAAGCAACAGCTGATCCAGCCGAAACCCGCGCTGCGGTGCTTGCGGTCAAGGAGTGGGTGGAGGAGCCGGAGAGCGCGCCGAAGCCACCCAGAAGCTTGCTTGCCGACGCCGTCCGGCGCACCGCCCGCACGCTGGAGAAGATCGCGCCGGGGCACTCGGTGGAAGTTCGAGTTCCGCCGTTTGTGGCTATTCAATGCATCGATGGGCCACGTCATACCAGGGGAACACCACCGAATGTGGTGGAAACCGATCCGTTGACGTGGCTGCAATTGGCAACCGGTCAAATTGACCTTGACCAGGCGATTGCTGCTGGTCGAGTGGAAGCCTCTGGAACGCGCGCAACTGAGATTCAGCATTGGCTACCCTTGGTTTGACAAGCCTTACTTTGGTTGTGACCTGCGGAAATGTTGTTTAGGCTGGGGTAAAGCAACATATAAAGGAGACGCAATGTCTGATCACTCCAACGAGTTTTTCGAACCACACGCAACCGGAGTCAACTCCAAGCTGAACTGGCTGCGCGCGGGTGTGCTGGGCGCGAATGACGGCATTGTGTCCGTGGCAGGTTTGCTCATGGGAGTCGCGGCTGCCGGTGCTGGTTCTAAAGAACTGATGACAGCAGGTATGGCAGCAGTCGCCTCCGGCGCGGTGTCCATGGCGCTTGGCGAGTACGTTTCTGTGTCCGCACAGCGTGACACCGAGAAGCGTCTGGTGGCCAAGGAGAAGTGGGAGCTGGAGCAGTTCCCAGAGCACGAACACCAGGAGCTCGTCGGCATTCTGCAGGAAAAGGGCATGAACCCCGAGACCGCAGAGAAGGCAGCCACCGAGATGGAAGCGCATGATGCGCTGGCTGCCCATCTCGATATGGAGCTCGGCATGGATGCCGAGGAGCTGACCAACCCTTGGGTGGCCGCGGGTTCGAGCGCCGTGGCGTTCGTTGTCGGTGCGATGATCCCGTTCCTCTGCGCCATTTTCGCCCCGCTGAGTGCGCGAGTCCTGGTGATTCTGCTGGGTACCCTCGTTGCATTGACCATCACTGGTGGGCTCAGCGCCAAGTTCTCCGACTCCAGCAAGTCCCGCTCCGTTATGCGCCTGGTAGTCGGTGGAGCCCTCGCTTTGGCTGTCACCTACGGCATCGGTTGGGTCTTTGGTGTGTCCGTAGCATAACCGGAATGTGGTAGTTGGCCATTAGACAGGCTACGATGAACACCGTGGTAGACAACGGAAATTTTTCCCGCCCGGATCTTGATGACCACGGAGAAAACGCCCCTCGCGAAGAGTGTGGCGTTTTTGGTGTGTGGGCTCCCGGCGAAGACGTCGCAAAGCTCACCTACTACGGTCTTTACGCCCTGCAGCACCGTGGCCAGGAGGCCGCCGGTATCGCAGTTGGCGATGGCGACTCCATTGTCGTTTTCAAGGACCTCGGCCTGGTCTCGCAAGTTTTCGACGAACAATCCCTCGGAGCGCTCAAGGGCGACCTCGCGGTGGGGCACACCCGCTATTCGACGGCCGGTGGTGTCTCCTGGGAAAACTCCCAGCCGATGTTCCGCGTGACTCCGGACGACGTCGATGTCGCTCTCGGACACAACGGCAACTTGGTCAATTACCTTGAGCTTCTCGACGAAGCCACCAAGCTTGGCCTCGTTGACCCAGCGACGCACCCATCTGACTCCGACATCATGACCGCGCTGCTGGCTCACAATGCTCGTGATGGCAAGACTATCTTCGACTCCGCTCGGGAGCTGCTGCCTCGCATCAAGGGCGCATTCTGCCTGACTTTCATGGACGGCAAGAGCCTGTACGCGGCGCGCGATCCGCACGGCGTTCGCCCGCTGTCTATTGGTCGCCTCGACTCTGGTTGGGTCGTCGCCTCCGAGACGTGCGCCCTGGACATCGTTGGTGCAGCTTTCGTCCGCGACGTGGAACCAGGCGAATTGATCCGCATTGACGCAGCCGGTATTCACACTGTGCGCTATGCGGAATCAACCCGCAAGCTCTGCGTCTTCGAGCATGTGTACCTTGCCCGCCCAGACTCCGTCATTAATGGCCAGTCCGTTCACGCAAGCCGCGTGGAGATCGGTCGCCGTCTGGCCAAGGAATGGCCGGCAGAGGCCGACATGGTCATGCCAACCCCGGACTCAGGCACCCCTGCTGCGGTCGGCTACGCCCAGGCCTCCGGCATTCCGTTCGGCTTGGGTTTGGTGAAGAACGCCTACGTTGGTCGAACCTTCATCCAGCCAACTCAGACGATCCGTCAGCTTGGTATTCGCTTGAAGCTCAACCCGCTGAAGGGTGAAATCGCTGGTAAGAAGCTCGTCGTGGTGGATGACTCAATCGTGCGCGGCAACACCCAGCGCGCCCTCATTCGTATGCTGCGTGAAGCAGGAGCTGCGGAAGTGCACGTCCGTATCGCTTCGCCACCTGTGAAGTGGCCATGCTTCTATGGCATCGACTTCGCGTCCCCTGGCGAGCTCATCGCCAACAACGTGGACGGCTCCAACGAAGCCGCCATGGTCGAATCTGTCCGCGTGGCGCTTGGCGCTGATTCGCTCGGATACGTTTCGGTAGATGGCATGGTCGAGGCAACGGGCGAGCAGCGCGAAAACTTGTGCTGTGCGTGCTTCGACGGCAACTACCCACTCGGTTTGCCAGAAGGCAATGCCAACGCTGACCTTGTCCGCTCCATGCAGGAAAACAACTAATTAGGGAATCTTCCAATGACTGACAACAACGAACAAGTAACGTCCTACGCTGCCGCTGGCGTTGACATTGAGGCCGGCGATCGCGCAGTCGAACTGTTCGCGCCATTGGCAAAGCGCGCCACCCGTCCTGAGGTTCGCGGTAGCCTCGGTGGCTTCGCCGGACTTTTTGCACTGGGCAAGTACAAGGAGCCTCTCCTGGCTGCTGGCTCCGACGGCGTCGGCACCAAGCTCGCTGTGGCTCAGGCCATGGACAAGCACGACACCATCGGCATTGACCTGGTGGCAATGTGCGTGGATGACCTCGTGGTTTGTGGCGCTGAGCCACTGTTCCTGCAGGACTACATCGCTATTGGCAAGGTCGTTCCTGAGCACGTCGCTCAGATCGTAGCTGGTATCGCCGAGGGCTGTGTCCAGGCTGGTTGCGCACTTCTTGGTGGCGAGACCGCGGAGCACCCAGGCGTCATGGAGCCAACCCACTACGACGTGTCTGCAACCGCCGTCGGCGTCGTCGAGGCTGATGAAGTCCTCGGCCCTGATCGCGTCCGCACCGGCGACGTCCTCATCGCCATGAAGTCCTCCGGCCTGCACTCCAACGGCTACTCCCTGGCTCGCCACGTCCTCCTGGAAAAGGCTGGTCTGCCACTTGATGCCCACATGGAAGAGCTTGGTCGCACCCTCGGTGAGGAGCTGCTCGAGCCAACCCGCATTTACGCCAAGGACTGCCTGGCGCTGGCTGCTGAGTGCGAAGTTCACACCTTCTGCCACGTCACCGGCGGTGGCCTGGTTGGCAACATGGTTCGCGTGATCCCAGAAGGCATGGTGGCAGAGATGTCCCGCGCTACCTGGACCCCTGGTCAGATCTTCCGCACCATCGAGAAGCTCGGCACTGTTCCTCAGGAAGAGATGGAAAAGACCTTCAACATGGGTGTCGGCATGGTCGCTGTTGTTGCAGCAGAGGACCGCGATCGCGCCCTGGCGATGCTCACCGCTCGTCACATCGAGGCTTGGGAGCTTGGAACCGTTCGCGCCGCCACCGAAGGCGAGACCGAACGTGCAGTACTTACGGGTACCCACCCAGACGCATAGCAGCTGTAAGGGCTACCAATAGGTAGCCCAACACTTTAAGCGAGGTAAGAGTCCGAGTGGATTCTTACCTCGCTTAATTTTTCGCTGATGTGCAGGCGCTAGCGGCGTCCTGCTCCAGGAGTGTCGTCCCAGTCATCCGCCCAGTCAGCGTATGGATCCTCATAGCTGTCGGATTCCTGGACGGAAGAGTCATTCGAAGACTTTCCTGCCAGTTCACGCTGGAGCTGATCGAGATCCATCTCCGGCGTGTTGTACTTCAACTGACGAGCAACCTTGGCTTGCTTTGCCTTGGCACGGCCGCGACCCATGGCCTGACCCCCTTGGAGTAAACGGGGCGAACGAAAACTCGTCGCCCCAGGGCTTGAAATCTATATGTGTGTGTATTCCTGTAAGACACAATAGCGGGTAGTGACGAAAAATGCTCAAACGGGGTGATGAGTAGCGAGTTTTCCGGGGAAAATACCCCCTAGGTCAGCCCGCGCAGCCGATTAATGGCAGCTCGACCGGGACGCTCGCCTTGGTCGTCGACAAGCGACGCCTTATCGACGGCTAGGGCGCAGTCACCCGCCTGCAAGGCCGAGCCGAGTGCGGATCGCTTCACAAGGCCGAGGGCGATCGGGCCGAGTTCGTGGTCGTGAACGACAGTCCCGAGGCGCCCGACTGTGCGGCCATTGGCCGTGATCTCGGTGCCTGGGGCAGGTTCGGTGGGGGCTGAGCCGTCCAAGTGCAGCATGACGAGGACTCGTGGCGAACGGCCCAGGTTGTGCACTCGGGACACCGTTTCTTGTCCGCGGTAGCAGCCTTTTTCAAGGTGAACGGCGTGTTCGATGAGGTATGGGGCCTCGTGGGGAATGGACTTGGCGTCCATATCAGCGCCGAGTTCAGGTTCCAGATGCTTGACCCGTTCGGCGGTGTAGGCCATCAGGCCCATGAGCTGGGCACCTTCGGCTTCTAGGGAGGCCACGACTTCGGAGAGCTCGGCGCGGGGTACGGCAATGTCGGTGCGCCACGGGAGGACACGGACAAACACTGCATCGGGGACGTTAACTTCACCGATGAGGCTCACGATGGCGAGGTCTTCCCGGGTGATCGTCACGTCGGACCAGAACACCATTTTTTCCAGGTAGGTCTGGAAGGAATCAGCTTGCGCCGCAGGTAGGTCGAGGTAGAACTTGTCGCCGACTTGAGCCACGTCTGCATGGTGCAGAATATGGCCCTGGGCATCAAGATCGAGCGCTGCCACGGCGTGCTCGGGGAGGGCCTCAATGAGCTTTTGAGACAGGAGATTATTGAGGTACTGCGCTGCGTCAGGGCCCGAAACAAGGATTACGGGGCGGTGGGAACGGTCAACGATAGCCGCTGAGAAGCCTTGCTCAATGAGGGGCTGACCGTAGTGCCAGGCTACGCCGTCGTGATCGACGGGGGAGTCCTCAGTGAGGGGGCTGGCCCCGGGGCGTTTAAGCAGGGGAGAAACGTACGAAGTCACAAGGTCGATGTTAGCGCGTAGCCTGGGAGGTATGAGCCCGCTGATTTACATCTTGGAGCCCTTCGGTGGATCCACCCGCGCCCACAGTCCAGCGCTGCCCATGCTGTTCTGGGACGACGCTGCCGTAACTCGTGGCGATGGCGTCTTTGAGTCCATCAAAATCGTCGACGGTAAACCAGTGAACCTGGAACGTCATTTGGACCGTTTTGTCCGCTCAGCGAGCATTCTGGGGCTACCTGCGCCGATTCGCTCCCACTGGGCCTCCGCTACCCAGGAAGCTGCCACGGAATGGGCAGAGAAGAACGGTGACGGCGAAGCAGCCTGCACCTGGACTATGTCACGGGGCCGTGCCAGCAGGCCTGATATTCCGAGCACGTGGCTCGTGGTGAAGCCGCTGAGCCCTGACATCCTTCGACAGCGCAAAGAGGGCGTAAAGGTGCTGACCGGATCACGTGGCTTTGAACTGTCGGAACCGGCCCCATGGAGCACATTTGGGGCAAAAACACTGGCCTACGCCGAAAATATGGCGGCGCTGCGCTACGCCAAGGCCAAAGGGTACGACGATGTCATCTTCACTGCAGGGGAGCAGGTGCTTGAGGGGGCGACGTCGACGATCGTCACCGTTCGAGGCCAAAAGGTGCGCACCCCTCTTCCCGAAGGACCAGTGCTGGCGGGCACCACGCAGGCCGAACTATTTGCCCAGGTAGAAAAGCTGGGATTAAACTGTAAGCAGAAGCCGATGTATTACGGAGACCTGCTTAAAGCCGATAGCGTGTGGTTGGTGTCCTCAACGAGGGGCCCGGTGCGCGTTACGCGTTTGGATGAGCATAAGCTCGCCGATTCCAAGGCGGAAAAGTCGTGGGAGAAGTACCTCAAGAGTAAAGCCTGAGGTACTTCTAATTAGCCAATAACTCGCTTGAGCTGCGCTGACATGCGTGGGTGCAGCTCGCCGTCGACAAGGCGCTCGTCGACCCAGCCCAGCTCGTTGGTTGGCAGCAAGCCGTACAGGCGCTTGCCCGGTCCGAGAGCCGATGGGCCGGAGGCGGTAACCATGGTGGATGCGGACTCGAGCTGCCATGCGCGCTCGTTGAGCGGGTTGCCGTAGAAAATTTCGACGACGCCGGTGGAGTGGCAGAGGATGAACTCGATTTCGTCCTTCAAATCAATGCGGATGAAGCCGGTTTCGCGCATGTCCAGGCCGGTTGGCTTGCCTTCGTCATCGAGCTTCCACATCTTGGAGTTGTACGCGATGTAGTTCTCGCCGTCGTGGGCGAAGGTGATTTCCTGACCGAAGTTGTACTGGCCGTCAACAGCGGTATCGGCCTGGCCTTCACCGCGCCACACACCGATCAGTGGCAGCAGGGCGAGCAAACCATCGTGAAGGTTTGGGCCCATGCGGAGGTTGGCGGTGTCATCGGGAATCGGGAGTTCACCGAGGCCCGGAATGTTGCGATCCGCGGTGAGCTTGGACTGCTCTGCGGCAAGATTTACAGCGTCGGAACCACTCAGGGTGTTGTCTGTCATAGCATCCAGGTTAGCGGAGCTTAGGGTCCAACTTGGAAATCGGCGACAGATTCGACGCATCGACGGTGGTGTTGCGCTGCTCGGCCTCAAAATAGATCGAACCGCCGCTGCAGTACACGCGGTTTGTTTGCGCTGGAATAGGGAGGGTGCGACTGTCGATCGTCCACGTGAACGCTTCCTGAACCTCACGCTGGCGACCCTCCGGAACGTCCACAAAGCGCGCCGGGGTCATCGTGATCGTGGAACCAGAAATTCGCAGCTTCGCGACGACAGTGACCGGCTCACTAAAGCCCTCCGGCGTTCCCGTGAGCTGCACTTCTGAAGAAGGACCGCCGGATGGGGAAATGTCATAAGGGTTGGAGATGTCCAGATCGGTGATTCCCAACTGTTCTCCCATGGCGACGCCGTCGAGACGCAAAAACCTCCGCACAATCTTTGCGGGCGCTTCCTTTATTTGACCGGTGAGGATTTCCTCCCGGTCCAGCGTGAGGTCCTCCACTTCCGTTCGCGCGTTCACCATGCCAAATCCAGGCACGTTGACGTCGAGCATTTCCGCGCTCATCGACGGCGTCGTCTCGCGCCAGATATTTGCGACGTAGGGGAAGCCTCCTAAATTAATGCGCGGCGCAACGCTGAGGCGCGAGTGCTGTTGGGCATCTGAGGCGATGGTCCGTTCGGCGCGCATGGCAACGGCACTATCGGCGAGCCAGCCGACGGCCAACGTCGAGCCGAGCAATATTGCGGCCATGCGGAGGGAAGTCTTCACATCTCTATTATGGGGCCTATGAACAACAATGCCACTAGCCCCCACACGCTCGTCGACGATCCGCAGCTTCGTCAGCAGGTAATCGAGTTTCTAAACATCGTGGAGGCAGAAAATGGCATCGCGCCGTTTTCGGAACAATTCATGCTTGGACTCAGCGATGCCCGGCTCGGTCATGAGCACTTCCTTTCCTTTTCGGAAGGGCGGCTTATTGGAGTACTTGCGCTTGATCGGGCTGCTGCGGTTCCGGTTGCTGAAGTGGCTGTGAAAGCTGATGGGGTAGAGGTCGCCGACTCCCTCATTTCTGGGCTGGGGACGACGGTTGACGTGTGGTCTCACGGAGTTGGGGCTGTGGGCCGACTGGAGGGCGCTCAGACTGTGCGGGAGCTGCTGGTCATGGCGCTCGATAAGCGGGTTGAATCGCCAATGGTGCCTGAACATCTCACTGTCTTGAATCTTGCGGAGTCTCGGGTGCGGTGGGGCGAATTTGTAGATGCAGAGTTCTTGCGGGTGAACAACGAAGCTTTTGACTGGCATCCTGAACAAGGGCATTGGGATCAATCCCGGTGGGAACGTGCACAGGAGGCAGAGTGGTTTGATCCAGCAGGGGTGTTGTTGCTTTGGTCGGGGGTAGATGTTGAGGGATCAACCACTCTTCAGGGGTTCCACTGGACAAAGTGTGTGAAATCACAACCGGTTAACGACACTCGAATTCTTGGTGAAGTTTATGTAGTTGCCCTGTCGGATGCTGCGCGCGGTCAAGGATTGGGTAAAGTGATCACCCTCTTGGGTGTTGACTATCTCCAGAAAAATGGTTCTGAACAGGTAATTCTTTACGTAGAAGCGGATAATGCTGCCGCCGTGACTGTCTATGAACGGCTCGGCTTTGCTGTCAAAGAAAGTCATGTTCTTTACCGTTTTTCCAACTAGGCGAAAGGAAACTTTGGGTAACAAGGTTCCTGAAGTTAGCCAATCGACAATGAATGGAAAGGTAAATTCACCGAAAGTTAACCTACTTGGTTCCTTTTAGAAACTTAAAGCCCATAGGTTGCATAGCGAAGCAACTTTGGGTGGCAATCGGGCCACTTTTTTAGTTGCTGGAAGAATCCAAAATTACTGCACCGGAGGAAATCCCGTGATCCGCAACTTCAAGCGCTCCGTCGCTGTCCTGGGCGTCGTCGCCGCTGGCTCCATCGCCCTCACCGCTTGCTCTGAAAGCTCTGAGTCTGGTTCCGGCGATGCCGGCACCAAGATCGAGGGCCTGTCCGGCACCACCGGCAACCTCGTCGCTGAGGGTGCTTCTTCTCAGCAGAAGGCTGTTGACCTCTTCGGCGTTAAGTACGCTGCAGCTGTCTCTGGCGCTAACTTCTCCTACACCCCATCCGGTTCCGGCTCCGGCCAGAAGCAGTTCATCGCTGGCCAGGTTGCCTTCGGTGGCTCTGACTCCGCTCTGAAGGATGACCAGATCGAGGCTGCTAAGCAGCGTTGCGGTGGCAACGAAGCATGGCACCTGCCAATGGTTATCGGCCCAGTTGCTGTTGCCTACAACCTGAAGGACGTCCAGGGGCTGGTTCTGACCCCTGAGGTCACCGCAAAGATCTTCAAGGGTGAGATCACCAAGTGGAACGCTCCTGAAATTGCAGAGCTGAACAAGGATGCCAAGCTCCCTGAGAAGGACATCAAGGTTGTCTACCGCTCTGAAGAGTCCGGCACCACCGACAACTTCCAGAAGTTCCTGAAGGCTACCTCCAACGGCGTTTGGGAGGGCTCCGGCAAGTCCTTCCCAGCAGCTGTTGGCGCTGGCGCAAACGGCTCCACCGGTGTTGTTGGCGAAGTTGAGAAGACCGAGGGTGGCATCACCTACGTTGAGTCCGGCTTCGCAAAGGACGCTGGCCTGGGCGTCGCGAAGATTGACTTCGGTAAGGGCGCAGTTGAGCTCAACAAGGATTCCGTCAACAAGGCTCTGGCTAACCTGAAGTACAAGGGCGAGGGCAACAACATGGTTGTTGACTCCACCAAGCTCTTCGAAATGAAGGAAGACGGCGCATACCCACTCGTTCTCACCACCTACGAGATCGTCTGCTCCGCTGGCTACGACGCTGAGACCTCCGGTCGCGTGAAGGACTTCCTGAAGGTTGCTCTGGCAAACCAGGGTGAAGAGCTCGAGCAGCTCGGCTACGTCCCAGTTGACGGCGAGTTCAAGAAGAAGCTCGAGACCGCTGTCGACGCCATCAAGTAAAACTTGGTGAGCGGGTAGGGCTAACGCGCCTTGGGCTGCCGGTCCTACCTCGACACTTAGCGCGATTTCGCGCACCTTTGCCCTCGTTGAGTGCCACTACCCAACGGGGGCAATTTGATTGACCATGACAGTTTGCTACACGAACACATCGCTGAAAACGCCACCGTCCGCAAACTGAGATCAATCGAAAATCACATTCATACCTCAAGCTCTAAGGACACATTTCCGCATGGCTGAAAAGATTGCTGGCCAGGGCGCAGACCTCATCGGGGGTGAGCGCGCTGAAGAAGTCATCGCCTCCACTCACGGCGCCGCTGTAGCCAAAAATCCAGAACCCGTCGCTACCAACGCTGGTGGCGTGAAGCGTCCAGGTGACCGAATCTTCGAATTCCTCTCCACTGCTTCCGCTGTCACCATTTCCGTCATCATTGCTGCTGTTGGTGCCTTCCTGCTGTGGCGCGCTGTTCCTTCCCTGATGAACAACGCCGAAGGCCTTGGCGGCTTCTTCACTTACTCTGGCGACTGGAACACAGCGGACACCTCCGCGATGTACTTCGGTATTCCAAACCTGCTCGCAGTCACCTTCACGGTGTCCATCGTGGCACTGATCATCGCTATGCCAGTTGCACTCGGCATCGCTATCTTCCTCTCCAACTACTGCCCAAAGAACCTGGTCAAGCCACTCGGCTTCCTGATCGACCTTCTCGCAGCAGTTCCATCCATCGTGTACGGCCTCTGGGGTGCAAAGGTCCTCGGCCCAACACTGTCCGGCTTCTTCGAGTGGATCAACGGCTGGGGCAACGGCATCTTCCTGTTCACCCACTACGCAAACTCTCCATCGTTTGCCACGTCCCGTAACGTCCTCACCGGTGGCATCGTTCTCGCAGTGATGATCCTTCCGATCATCGCCGCAACTGCCCGCGAGGTCTTCGTCCAGACTCCAAAGGGTCACATCGAGTCCGCACTGGCACTTGGCGCAACCCGCTGGGAAGTTGTGAAGCTCACCGTGCTCCCATTCGGTATGTCCGGCTACATCTCCGGTGCCATGCTGGGTCTGGGTCGTGCTCTCGGTGAAACCATGGCACTGTACCTGGTTGTTTCTCCTTCGTCCGCTTTCCGTGGCTCCCTGTTCGACGGTGGCACCACCTTTGCAACCGTGATTGCAAACGCTGCCCCTGAATTCAACGACGACATGAAGGCCGGCGCGTACATCGCCGCAGGTCTGGTGCTGTTCTTCCTGACGTTCCTCGTGAACGCAGCAGCTCGTGCCGTTGTTAACAACAAGAAGTAGGTCGATTGACATGTCACACGCTGTAGACGCCAAGAACGCAGACGCGCCACTGAAGAAGCCATCTGCCTTCACCCACATTTCTTCGAGCCGCAAGACGGTTGACGCCATCGCACGCGGTGTCATCTACTTCGCCATGTTCCTCGCATTCATTCCACTGGTATGGGTGCTGTGGGAAGTTATCTCCAAGGGCCTGCCACCAACGCTTACCGCTGACTGGTGGTCCAAGTCCCAGAAGGGCCTGCTGTACACCCTTCCTGGCGGCGGCGCTGCCCACGCCATCATCGGTACCTTCATTCAGGCAGGTATTACCTCTCTGTTCTCCATCCCAATCGGTATCTTCACCGCTATCTACCTGGTGGAGTACTCCAACGGAAACCGCCTCGGTCGCATCACCACCTTCATGGTCGACATCCTGACCGGTGTTCCTTCCATCGTTTCCGCACTGTTCATTTACTCCGTGTGGATCGTGCTCTTCGGCTTTGAGCGCTCCGGTATCGCCGTGGCATTGGCACTCGTGCTGCTCATGGTTCCAGTTATCGTTCGTAACACCGAAGAAATGCTCCGCGTGGTGTCACAGGATCTGCGTGAAGCTTCCTACGCACTGGGCGTGCCTAAGTGGAAGACCATTGCCAAGATCGTTCTTCCTACCGCACTCTCCGGTATCGTCACCGGCGTCATGCTGGCAATCGCCCGCGTGATGGGTGAGTCCGCACCAGTTCTGATCCTCGTGGGTTCCACCCAGGCGATCAACTGGAACCCAATGTCTGCTCCGCAGTCCTCCCTGCCACTGATGATGCTGGATATGTACAAGGCCGGCTCCACCCCAGCTGTTATGGACAAGATGTGGGGCGCAGCCTTCACCCTGGTTCTCATCATTGCCGTGCTCAACATCGGTGCACGCATCATTTCCGCGAAGTTCTCGATTAAGCAGTAACTTCCTTCACCACCCGCTTTCGAAAACATCACTTTTCTAGGAGACACCGATGGCTAAGAGCCTCGACCTGAAGAACGTCAACATCTACTACGGCGACTTCCACGCAGTGCAGAACGTCAACCTGCACGTTCCACCAAAGTCCGTCACCGCCTTCATCGGCCCTTCCGGCTGTGGTAAGTCCACCGTGCTGCGTACCCTGAACCGCATGCACGAAGTCACCCCTGGCGCCTCCGTCACCGGCGAGGTCCTTCTCGACGGCGAAGATATCTACGGCCCGAAGGTTGACCCAGTATCTGTTCGCAACACCATCGGCATGGTGTTCCAGAAGCCAAACCCATTCCCAACGATGTCCATCGAAGAAAACGTCGTTGCAGGTCTGAAGCTCTCTGGCGAAAAGAACAAGAAGAAGCTCCGCGAGGTTGCTGAGCGCTCCCTGCGTGGCGCAAACCTGTGGGAAGAAGTGAAGGACCGTCTGGACAAGCCAGGTGGCGGCCTCTCGGGTGGTCAGCAGCAGCGTCTGTGCATCGCTCGCGCGATCGCAGTTGAGCCAGAGGTCCTCCTCATGGACGAGCCTTGCTCCGCTCTCGACCCAATCTCCACCCTCGCAGTTGAGGACCTGATTCACGAGCTGAAGGAAGAATTCACCATCGTGATCGTGACCCACAACATGCAGCAGGCAGCCCGCGTCTCTGACCAGACCGCTTTCTACTCCCTGGAAGCAACCGGCAAGCCAGGTCGCCTGGTGGAAGTTGGCCCAACCAAGAAGATCTTCGAGAACCCAGATCAGAAGGAAACCGAAGACTACATCTCCGGCCGCTTCGGATAAGAACTCGCCACTACAAAAAGACTTGCCCGGCGTTTAGCGCAGTGTGGCGCTGCCAGCAGCGTCGGGCAATGCGCGGAAATCCTTAGAGCGCAAAAAGCCCCGGACACCTCCCACCAGCGGAAGTGCCCGGGGCTTTTCTCTGCGCTTAGGCTTCGTTGAAGCGACGTTCCAGCTCAGCGAATCGCTTCGCCCAATCGGACTCTTCACGCTCCTGGTGACGACGCTCCTGATACTCCATCGGCGTTAGGCCTGTAGCGAGGTACACAATCCTGGCAGCCACGTTGACAGTATGGTCAGCGAAGCGCTCCAAGTATCGGGAAAGCAAGGTGACATCGACAGCTGCAACAGTGCCGTGTGTCCATTCCCGCCTCGTCAGCATTACCATCAGATGATCGTGGATATCGTCGATCGAGTCATCGTCTGCGACGAGCACCATTGCAACATCTGCATTCGGATTTGTTAGCAGGTGTCGAACCTTTTCCAGCATGTCCTTGTTGAGCCGTGCCATCTCCTTGAAATAGGGGAGAACGGAATCGGGGACGGCGCAGGAAGGGTGACGACGTCGAGCAGACTTGGCCACGTGCTGAGCTAACGAGCCCATGCGAGATAGATCGTCAACGATGTAAATGGAGGACACAACCTGGCGCAGATCACGCGCCAGGGGGCCTTCAGTGGCGAGCAATTCAACCGCGCGCTGTTCACAGCGGTGCTGAATCTCTTCCAACTCCTCGGCCATGGACAGAGCGTCTTCCGCTGCCTGCAAGTCGGCGTCGAGAAGCGCGATTAACGACTGGTCGAAAGCGTGCCGAACGCTGTCGCACAGGATGAGCAAGTCATCGGCGAAGTCATTAAGGCTGTCTCGAAAGGCGGTACGCATAACCAATAGCATAGGTTATGCACGCGCGCTTAGCCTCCCGAATGCATGATGTCCGCGCCCTCGGGAACCGTTTCGTCCTCGGGGTCATCGAGCCAGCCCTCCGGAAGAACCACCTTTCCCGGAGACCCCTGCCTGCCACGAGGTCCCTCTGCGTCGTCGGCAAGCGCCTGCGAGTCCGCGAACGGCACCAAAATCTCACGCAGCGAGGTGAGCGAGGAAATGCGGGCAAGATCCGCACGGATTTCACCCCCGACCGGGAAGCCGCGCATGTACCAGCCCATGTGTTTGCGCATGTCGCGGAGCCCGTGCTCTTCGCCCATGTGCTCAGCGAGTAGTTCGGCGTGGCGATAAATGATGCGCGTGACCTCGCCGAGCGTCGGCGGCGCGGGCTTATCGACGCCCTGAAGCTCGGCTGCCAGTTCCGCAAAGAGCCACGGCCTACCCAAACAACCACGCCCGATGACGACGCCATCGCAGCCCGTTTCAGCCATCATGCGTGAAGCGTCGGAAGCGGCGAAAATGTCACCGTTGCCGAGCACCGGAATCCCCGTGTGAGCCAAATGTTCTTTCAACGCGCGGATTTCACCGTAGTCTGCGGTGCCCGAATAGCGCTGAGCTGCGGTACGGCCATGCAGAGCGACTGCGGCAGCGCCTTCCTCGACGGCGATGCGACCGGCGTCGAGGTGCGTTTTGTGCTCCTCATCAATGCCGATACGCATCTTGACAGTCACGGGGATATCGGTGCCCTCGGTGGCCTTCACTGCAGCTGCGACGATGTTGCCAAAGAGGCGACGTTTGTAAGGGAGAGCAGAGCCACCACCGCGACGAGTCACCTTGGGGACTGGGCAGCCGAAATTCATATCAATATGGTCAGCCAGATTCTCGTCCACGATCATCTTGGCCGCTTTGTAGGTGTACTCCGGGTCCGTGGTGTACAGCTGCAGCGAACGTGGCTGCTCGATGGGTGCAAACGAAGTCATGTGGAGAGTTTTCTCGTTGCGCTCTACGAGCGCGCGAGCGGTCACCATCTCGCACACGTACAGACCAGATACCGTGCCCATCTTTTCCATTTCCTGCTCGCGGCACAGGACACGGAAAGGCATGTTGGTCACCCCGGCCATTGGGGCTAGCACAACAGGGGAATTAAGGGTAATGGAACCGATCTTTAAAGACACTGCTTCATTGTCCAGCTTTTTGGGGGAAGGATCAAACTGCTGCTCCTATCAACTTTCGCTGATTTTACCCAACTTTGGGTGCAGTTGTGGGCGCTAACCGGGGGGATTTCCAGATATTAGGGGGTGGGGGAGGTAACTGGACATTAGTGTGGAACTTGTAGCTGTGGTGTACATTGTGTATCCATAGTCACAGCAACGTGCGACCTAAGTCACGTAGCCTATCGCTAAAACAGGAGGAATGAATGTCTGATCGTATTGCCAATGCGCAGCTCCGCGGCAAGGTAATGACTGCTGAAGAAGCAGCACAGTTTGTTAACCATGGCGACAAGGTAGGCGTGTCCGGCTTCACCGGCGCTGGCTACCCAAAGGCTTTGCCTACCGCTATCGCAGAGCGCGCTAAGGAAGCTCACGCCAAGGGCGAAGAGTTCATGATCGACCTGTTCACCGGTGCATCCACCGCTCCTGACTGTGACGGTGTTCTGGCTGAGGCTGATGCGGTTCGTTTCCGCTCCCCATACCAGTCCGACCCAATCATGCGTAAGAAGATCAACGAGGGCATCACCCTTTACGCTGACTACCACCTCTCCGAGTCCGGCCTCTACGTTGAGCAGGGCTTCTTCGGCAAGATGAACGTTGCCATCGTTGAAGCTGTCCGTATTAAGGAAGACGGCAGCCTCGTTCCTTCCTCCTCCGTCGGTAACAACGTCGAGTACCTGGACAACGCCGAGAAGATCATCGTCGAGGTCAACTCCTGGCAGTCCGAGAACCTCGAGGGCATGGCTGACATCTACCGCATCAACCGCCTGCCAAACCGCCAGCCAATCCCAATCACCGAGGCTGGCCAGCGTATCGGCTCCACCTCTATCGACATCGACCTCAACAAGGTTGTCGCAGTCGTCGAGACCAACGCTCCAGACCGCAACGCACCATTCTCCCCAGTTGACGAGGTTTCCCAGCAGATCGCTGGCCACTTCCTCGACTTCCTCGAGGGTGAAGTTGCAGCCGGTCGCCTGACCTACGACGGCTACGTCATGCAGTCCGGCGTCGGCAACGTTCCAAACGCTGTGATGGCAGGCCTGCTCGACTCCAAGTTCGAGAACATCAAGGCCTACACCGAAGTTATCCAGGACGGCATGGTCGACCTCATCGACGCCGGCAAGATGACCGTTGCTTCCGCAACCTCCTTCTCCCTGTCTCCTGAGTACGCAGAGAAGATGAACGAGAACGCTCACAAGTACCGTGAGACCATCATCCTGCGCCCACAGCAGATCTCCAACCACCCAGAGGTTGTTCGCCGACTCGGCCTGATCGCAACCAACGGCCTGATCGAAGCCGACATCTACGGCAACGTGAACTCCACCAACGTCTCCGGCTCCCGCATGATGAACGGTGTTGGCGGCTCCGCGGACTTCACCCGCAACGGCTTCATCTCATCCTTCATCACCCCATCCGTGGCCAAGGGCGGCGCGATTTCCGCGATCGTTCCATTCGCTTCCCACATCGACCACACTGAGCAGGACGTCAAGGTCATCATCTCCGAGTACGGCTACGCCGACCTCCGTGGCCTGGCACCACGTCAGCGCGTCGAGAAGATCATCGCTCTCGCACACCCTGACTACCGCCCACTGCTGGAGGAGTACTACGACCGTGCTCTCTCCATCGCCAAGGAGAAGAACATCATGCAGACGCCACACGACCTGGCAACTGCGTTCTCCTTCCACCAGCGCTTCCTTGAGACTGGTTCCATGAAGTAATCAACCCAAGCGGTTGAAGCTAGCGCCCCTTTCGGAAAGACTCCGGAAGGGGCGCTAAATTTTTGCCTCCTCATGGGTAACAACGATGACAGTTCGATTCTCACGAGCGCCAGGGAGGCGTTCGTGCAACAGCATGTGGAGCAGTCGTTGGGCGTCGGCCTGAGCGATGTGTTCCGTTGGCTCGTCGAGAAGCAGCACCTCGGCGGGGGAGCACAGGGCGCGCGCGAGTAGGAGTCGACGGCGTTGGCCGCTGGACAGCGAGTCGGCGCCGGCGGTGAGGACATCGTCGAGGGAGAAGCCCGTAAGGCCAACGGTGTCCAGGACTTTTAACATGAGCTCGTCGGTAGCGTGGGGATTTGCTACGGCGAGATTGTCCCGGATCGTGGTCGCGAAGACCCACTCGTTTTCCGGGTGCGCATGCACGTGCTCGCGCAGCCAAGCCGGGTCGATCTCGGCTATGGGCACGCCGCCGATGGAGCACGCTCCTGACCCAGGCGGGATCAATCCCGCCAAGGTGAGCAGGAAGCTCGTTTTGCCCATACCGCTTGGCCCCCGGATGACATGGCGAGTGCCAAATGGGGCATCGAGATGCCACGTCGCCGAGCCACGGGTGAGACGCAGCTCAGATGCGCGCAGGTCGAATGACTCGGGAATGTTGGTACCTGGTGTGGTCGCACCGCTGGCCAGTTTTCGCATGCGCAGTGCAGCGTCTCGGGCGTCGCTGGCATGAATCGCAGCGGTTGCAAGGGGGCCGTGGGATTCAAATGCAGCCAGTGGCAACAACACGAGCATGCCGAGCCAGGTCGGTTCTCCCGGGTAAAACCCCAGTCCAATTGCCATGATGGCAAGCAGCGCAGCGCCAAAGCTCAGGCGTTCCCAAAACGCTGCCACTGCCAACGGTTTCTCGGCGGCCACCAGCGCCGCTGAGGCCTGCCGGGAGGCTGCGTGGGTGGCGTCGATACGCGCGCGGGCTAGCCCAGCTACTGCGAACTCGCTGCGGTGCAGCAGCTGGTCATCAAGCGCCGCCCCGAAGGTATCGCTGGTCTGAACAGCTCGGGAACTGCGATGTGCTCGGAGCACGAGCCATGGCACAACCACACCAGTGCACAGGAATGCCAGGAACAGGATGAGTGCCGCGAGTGGGTGCAGTAGTAGGGCAGCGATGAGAGAAAGCACAGACAGCACAGCTGCCACCCCAGCCGGGATCAGGCTGCGGACGATGAAGTCAGTGACTCGATCAGCGTCCGTACCAAGACGGCTGAGCCCCTCGCCCCGCGAAAGCTCATGGGAGGTACCCTGAGCGTCATCGACGATTGCTGAAAACAGTGAGACGCGCAAAGTTGTTGTCGCGTGAAGCGCAACATTATGGCTGATCAAACGGTCAATGTAGCGAAAGACCGCACGGGTGATGCCGAGCCCGCGCACCGCAGTAATCGCGACGCCCAGGTCCAGAATTGGGGGCATCTGCCAAGCCCTGGTGATGAGCCAGCCAGACAACACAGTGAGGGACAGCGCAGCAAGGAGAGTTACGCTGCCAGCGAGGATGGCGACGAAGAGATCACGTCGACGAACCTGCGCGAGGCGCAGGAGATAAATCAGATCGTTCACAGCTGCACTACCTCATCCGCAATACCCAGCAACCTAGCGTCATGGCTACTGATCAGCACCGTTTTGCCGTGGGCTACTTCCTCCAACAGATGTGACTCGAGCAGTACCACGAATTCTGGGCTCAGGTGGGCGCTAGGCTCGTCGAGGATCAGAACCGGGCGGTCGGGGAGCGCAAAGACACGCGCCAGCGCGAGGCGCTGCCCTTGGCCCGCCGAAATGCCACTGCCACCTGCATTGACGTGCTGGGATACGTTCACGTCGAATCCGACCGCGCCACTGGTGAGGGCGGTCGCCTCTGCCCGAGCACCAAACAGCTGCAAATTCTCGGCAACGGTACCCGAAGCAAAAGCCGGGTGAGCAGGCAGAAAAGCGATCTGATCGAGCGGTGGCCTCGAAACAGAACCAGAGACCGCAGCGTCAGGCAGCAGCCCCAACAGCGCGAGCAACGCGGTCGATTTTCCTGAGCCATTCGGGCCTGCCAGCACGGTAATCGCGCCGGGGCGAGCACGGAAACTCAAATTCGATGGCCTGGTACCGTCCCGTCCAGAAACCGTGAGCCCCTGCATGGCGACTTCGTCGCTTTCCTGCACGTAGGAACCAAACATGGTGCCAGGGGTATCGATCAGATCAAAGACCTTTTCGGCAGCGGTCATACCGTCGACTGCAGCGTGGAAACTCGTTCCCACCCTGCGTAGAGGAGCATAAACCTCCGGCGCGATGATCAAGCTGACGAGCCCCGCAACCAACGTCATGTCGCCATCCACGAGGCGTAGACCAATCGACACCGCCACCAGAGCGACGGAAAGTGTAGCCAGGAATTCCAGCGCGAAGGAGGACAAGAACGCCAGCCGCAGCACGGACATCGTGGCATTGGCGTGAACCGTGCCGGTCTGCTCGAGTTGGCGGGCAGGGGCCTGGGTTGCCCCAAGTGCGCGCAAAGTGGGCGCACCGCGCATCAGGTCCGTGAGCTGACCCGACAGCACACTGGTCACTTCGAGCCGTCGTTCAGTGTGCGCGCGTGTCAGAGTTCCGATCAGCACCATGAACAGCGGGATCAGTGGGATCGTTGCTGCTGCCAGCACGCCGGCTGGGATGTCGAAGTACAACATGGTGGCCAGGGCGATGGGCGTCGACAAGCACGTGGCAATCAGCGCCGGCACGTAGTCAGACAGGTACGGCCGCACCCCTTCAAGCCCGGAGGTCAGGGTGGTGCGCCACATCGCTGCGTCGGCTTCGACTTCGCGCGGGTCACGGCGCTCCAAAGCGTTGAGGGCGGCCAGTCGCAGCTCATCGACGGCATCGCCAATGCTTGTCGACGCCCACCGGCGCGCTACCGCAGCGACACCAGCCTGCGCTACGACGACCACAGCAAGCCATCCCACCAGATCCCACCGGATCTCGCCCCGTTCGATCAGGAGAGCGGCCGTCAAACCTACGAGGACCGCGCGGGAAACGGTGAGAACGGTGTCCGTGGCCTGCGCAAAGCCCGTCAAAATGAGGTGTCTCCTCGCTGCAGGAGCTGCAGCAAGGAGACGTTTGTTGAGCGGGGACGCCATTTAGACGGCAACTCGCTTGCGGAAGACCCAGTAGGTCCATCCTTGGTAGATCAGCACAACCGGGGTGAGCGCCACGGCTGCCCAGGTCATGATGGTGAGGGTGTAGTGGCTAGACGAAGAGTTGTAGATGTCCAGCGATACGCCGTCGGCAAGCGTGGTTGGCATCAGGTTCGGGAAGAGAGATCCGAACAGCTGCGCTGCGCACATGAGGATCACGACAGCCCAGGCAGCGAAGGCCCAGCCATCCTTATCGCGGAACAACGCGAGGAGGGCAAGAACTGCGCAGACCACGAGGATGCCCAGCGGGAGCCAGGTGAGGGCGCGACCGTAAGCCAGCTGGGTCCACACCAGGAAGATTGCGGCAACGACGATGGTTGGGACGATGAACTTCTTGGCAAAGCCGTGTGCCCGGCTACGCAGTGGTTCTTCGGACTTCAGGCCAAGGAACAGCAGGCCGTGAATGAGGAAAGCCATGGCGAAGGCGACACCACCGAGCAAGCCGAATGGGTTGAGCAGTGCGATGAAGCCGTCGAAACCGGACTCGATCTGGCGATCGGCGTTGATGGCCACGCCCTGGACGATGTTGGCGAAGGCGACGCCCCACAACACGGCGGCGAGCCAGGAACCGACCATAATGCCGGTATCGCACCAGTCGCGCCACTTCTGGGTTTCCACCTTGGTGCGCCATTCCAGGCCGACACCGCGAACGATGAGCCCGAACAGGATCAGGAACAGTGGCAGGTAGAAACCGGAAAACAGGGTTGCGTACCATTCTGGGAATGCAGCGAAGAGGGCGCCACCCGCGGTGATCAGCCACACCTCGTTGCCGTCCCACACGGGGCCGATGGTCTTAACTGCTGCGGTGCGCTGTTCTTTTGGCAGCCACGGCAGGATCATTCCTACGCCAAAGTCGAAGCCTTCGAGCACAAAGTAGCCAGCGAAGAGTACTGCTACGAGCAAGAACCAAATGGTTTGCAGGTCCATTACTTATTCACTCCTTTGCCAACGGCGTCTGCGCCGAAATGAAGTGGTTCAATCGGTGCTTCAGTTGGGGCGAATACGTCTTCGACATGCTCGCTTGCGCCGACCGGAAGTGGGCCTTCGATGACCTTCTTGCGAATGAGCCAGAACCAGACCACAGCCAGGGCGCCGTAGACCAAGGTGAAGCCGATCAGAGAGACCCAGACGACCCATGGAGCGTGATTGGAGACACCGAAGTCAACGATGAGATGGATCTTGTCCTCGCCACCAGCGCTACCTGGAGCAAAAGCAGGGTTCGGGTGAACGATCCAAGGCTGGCGACCCATTTCGGTAAACACCCAACCAGCGGAGTTGGCAAAGAATGGGAATGGGATCATCCACAGTCCCAGCTTGCCCAGCCACTTCTGGTTTGGCAGATTGCCCTTGCGGGTGAACCAGAAACCGAGGACGCACAGGATGAGGGAACCGATCATCAGGCCGATCATCATGCGGAAGGACCAGTAGGTGACAAACAGGTTAGGGGTGTAGTTGCCCGGTCCGTACAGCGCTACGTACTTGTCCTGCAGCTGGTTCACGCCCTGCAGCGTTACGCCGCTGAACTTGGATTCAGAGAGGAAGCTCAGGATGCCTGGCACCTCAATGATGTGCTTCACGGACTCACAGTTGTTGTGGGTACCGACGGTGAGCACAGAGAAGTGCGGATCCATTTGGGTTTCGCAGAGCGATTCCGCGGAGGCCATCTTCATCGGCTGTTGGGCGAACATCAGCTTGGCTTGAATGTCGCCGGTGAGGCCGAGCAGCGCTGCAGAAATACCCGTGACCCACAGGCCGAGGCGGGTAAGTGGTCGCCACAGTGCAGCTTCTTCCTTGTCCCTGATCATCCACCAGAGGGAGATACCCGCGACGAAGGTACCCGCGGTCAGCAGAGCGCCGGAGATGGTGTGTGGCCACGCTGCCAGTGCAGTTGGGTTGGTCAGCAGAGCTCCGATATCGACGAGCTCCGCGCGACCGGTCTCCGGGTTGAACACAGCGCCCACAGGGTGCTGCATGAAGGAGTTGGCCACGATGATGAAGTAAGCGGACAGGTTAACAGCGAATGCCACCAGCCAGATGGAGGCGAGGTGTGCCCACCGTGGCAAACGACCCCAACCAAAAATCCAGAGGCCGAGGAATGTGGATTCGATGAAGAACGCTGCGAGGCCCTCGAGTGCGAGTGGGGCACCGAAGACGTCACCGACGAAGCGTGAGTATTCGCTCCAGTTCATGCCGAACTGGAACTCCTGCACGATGCCAGTGACCACGCCCATGGCGAAGTTAACTAAGAATAGAGTGCCGAAAAATTTAGTGGCCCTATACCAGTAATCTTTGCCGGTCACATGCCATGCGGTCTGCATCGCAGCGACCATCGGAGCGAGGCCGATTGTGAGCGGAACGAAAATAAAGTGATAAACAGTGGTAATTCCGAATTGCCACCGCGAGACATCTACGATGTCCATGCGCGAGACCTCCGTGTGAGAGAAAGATGCTCTTTTCTACAGCATGCTCCTTATGAGTCGTTACCTCCACTAAGGAGGTTCCCGTCACATCGCAAGTGGCCCCTTTCGGGGCTATGTCAAGGACTTTCGAACCTAGTTTTGTTTTAGAAAAACCGAACGTCTAAAGTAGATGCCTAGCGATCTCTCGAGTTCGCTGGTCGGGCCTTTAGCTCAGTTGGTAGAGCTACGGACTTTTAATCCGCAGGTCATGGGTTCGAGCCCCATAGGGCCCACCCTTTAACCCCGTCTGCCGTTGGCAGGCGGGGTTTTGCGTACAGGTCTACGCTTAGGTCATGACAATTCGCAACGTCCCTTATTACGCTTTCGCCGGGAATGCCCGCGAGGCAATGG
Source organism: Corynebacterium sp. H130 (assembly GCF_037572395.1). NCBI lineage: Bacteria > Bacillati > Actinomycetota > Actinomycetes > Mycobacteriales > Corynebacteriaceae > Corynebacterium > Corynebacterium sp. H130. Next base: position 187,894 of record NZ_JBBHLA010000006.1, read on the forward strand.
AGTTTTATCAGTCCATTTTCGGCGGTGAGCTGAACGTAATGACCTTCGGTCAGATGGGGGCTCCTGACCTGCCGGCTGAAATGGCTGAGCTTCTTGCGCATGGGCACCTGCATGGTGGCGTCATTGAGCTAGCCTGCTCCGACTACGTCGAGGGTTTCATGGGGCAGGAGCCGTACGACATCGGCAATCACCTCTCTCTGTCTCTGTGGGGCGATGATGTGGAGGAAGGCCGCACGTACTTTGAGAAGCTTTCCGAGGGCGGCGTGGTCAACATGCCTTTCGAAAAACAGATGTGGGGCGACACGTACGGTCACGTGACGGACAAGTTCGGAATGGCGTGGTCGATCAATGTCTCTACCTAAGCCAACCGCAACGCTTCACGACGGCCACAGGTGGGAATTCCGCCGAGACCTGCCGGGAACGGCAGAGGAACTCTGGGCCTGGATTACCGTATCGGAGCGCACCGAAAAATGGTTTGGCCCATTTGAAAAGACCTCCGACACAACTGTCGCCATCACGATGACGGCAGAAGAGGAGGGGCCTGCCATGCCTGCTTCGATCACGCTTTGCGAAGCTCCGCATACCCTCACCCTGGATACCGAGATGTGGGTGCTGCACCTTGAAGTTGCAGACGGCCACATCTCACTGTTCCAGACGATCGACGCTGCTGAAGAGGCAGGGGCTATCGGTGCTGGTTGGGAGTTCTACCTGGACTGCCTGGCAGCAGCGTTTCATGGTGAAGACGTCGCGGCCATCGACTTTGAGGCTGACTACTTCCCAGCGATGAACGACTACTTCCAGTCCCAGTATTAGTACTGGTCAGGGGCGGATTTTGTCGTATGGCAAAATTCACGTATATTAAACGTCTGTCGCAAGGGAAACCTTGTCAGGCTCGCTCCCATCGTCTAGGGGCCTAGGACACCGCCCTTTCACGGCGGCGACACGGGTTCGAATCCCGTTGGGAGTACAAGGACCACTTCGGTGGCCCTTTTTGTATCAGCTTTGGTTGATACGGCCCTGTGGCGCAGTTGGTTAGCGCGCCGCCCTGTCACGGCGGAGGTCGCGGGTTCAAGTCCCGTCAGGGTCGCAATTAAGCCCCCAGTTTCTTTAGGAAGCTGGGGGCTTTTGCGTTGTTGGATACGTCTCATTGTGTTGTGATATCCGTGAAAAATGTGTGTTTACCAGCAGATTTGTTTCTGTGTGTTGCGTCTGTGTAAAGTTACACCTCGTGCGAAAGAGTTCATCTCTTTCAGTGCACGGCCCTGTGGCGCAGTTGGTTAGCGCGCCGCCCTGTCACGGCGGAGGTCGCGGGTTCAAGTCCCGTCAGGGTCGCTTGGCTGTATTATTGCAGTCATTGGCCAGATAGCTCAGTCGGTAGAGCACACGCCTGAAAAGTGTGGGGTCGCCAGTTCGATCCTGGCTCTGGCCACAATTTAGCCCTCGTTCTTCGGAACGGGGGCTTTCTTGTTTGTCGTCGGGATGTGTGAGTTTAGGAACCCGAGTTTGGGGTAAAAAGCGGGGGTTTTGCCACCGGATTCAAGGGGTTCGCCCCGAAACTCGGGATCCTAAAATCGGGGTTCAGCGGCATACTCCTGAAACTGCACCTGGTGGCGCAGGTCACTTTTCTGGCATGCTGGAGACATGACTGAAGTTCGCCATGAATCTGAAAACAATCGCTACGTTCTGGACGTGGACGGTGAAATCGCCGGCTTTGCTGAGTACACCGTAAATGGTCAGGAGCGCGTCTTTGACCACACGGTGATTGAGGATGCGTTCCAAGGCAAGGGGCTGTCGAAGCCGCTTATCCAGGGCGCCCTGGATGATACAAAGGCGGAAGGCGTCCCTTACAGCGCCACCTGCAGCGCTGTCGTGCGGTTTATTGAGAAGAACCCCGAATACAAGTAAAGCCCACCGAGGCGGGCTGTGAGTGGGCTAGATGGCGTAGTTTGCTGGGAAACCACCCGAGACGTAAGCATCGGGGTCCACGAGCTTAATACACTCATCCGGGTTGCGAGGCCTGTTCTTTGCAGGGATGCCGACCGCAATGTGGTTTGCAGGAACGTCCTTGGTGACCACGGCGTTGGCGCCGATGGCGCTGCCTTCACCGATGGTGATCGGGCCCAGGACTTTCGCTCCCGAACCGACGGTGACGTTGTCACACAGGGTTGGGTGGCGCTTGGTCTGGGTGAGCACCTGACCGCCCAGGGTTACGCCGTGATAGAGCATGACGCCGTCGCCGATTTCGGCGGTTTCGCCGATGACGATGCCCATGCCGTGGTCGATGAAGAAACGACGGCCGATCGTGGCACCTGGGTGGATCTCAATGCCGGTCAGGAACCTGGTGAACTGCGCCAAAACGCGAGCTGGTCCCTTGTATCCGCGCACCCACCAGGCGTGGGCGATGCGGTGGGACCAGATAGCGTGCAGGCCGGAGTACACGATGGCATTTTCGATGTCACCACGGGCGGCTGGATCGTGATCGCGAGCGTTTTGCAGGTCTTCGCGGATCATGCGTACTAGCTTGTACATAGTCGCCAAGTCTAGCAGCAGGAAGTGAAAATTAGTCGCGAATGTCGTCGAAGAGGATGGTGGAGACGTAGCGTTCGCCGAAATCTGGGGCCAGTGTGACGATGGTCTTGCCCTTAAACTCAGGACGTGCTGCGAGCTCAAGAGCTGCCTTCACATTTGCGCCGGCCGAGATGCCACCGAGGATGCCTTCTTGTGCGCCCATCGCGCGGGAGGTTGCAACGGCATCTTCGTTGGTGACGGTGATGATCTCGTCGAGAAGCTTGCGGTCCAGTACGTCGGGCACGAAGTTGGCGCCGAGGCCCTGGATCTTGTGAGGGCCGGCTTTGCCGGTGGTGAGCAGTGGGGAATCTGCAGGTTCGACGCCCGCGACGACGATCTCTGGGTTGCGCGACTTCAGGACCGAACCAACGCCCGTGACGGTGCCACCGGTGCCGATGCCTGCGACGAAGGCGTCGATCTTGCCGTCGGTGTCATCCCAAATCTCCAGCGCGGTGGTTTCCTGGTGAATCTTTGGGTTGGCTGGGTTTGCGAACTGGCGCGCGAGGATGGAGCCAGGGCGGGATGCAACGATCTCATTTGCCTTGTCGACGGCGCCCTGCATGCCTGCAGCTCCCGGAGTAAGTACGATTTCCGCGCCGTACGCACGAAGCATGACGCGGCGTTCCATTGACATGGTTTCAGGCATGGTCAGAACCACCTTGTAACCACGGGCAGCGCCGACCATTGCGAGGGCAATGCCCGTGTTTCCGGAGGTGGCTTCAACAATGGATCCGCCAGCGTGTAGTTCGCCGGATGCCTCGGCGGCGTCGATGATGGCGCGACCGATGCGGTCCTTGACGCTGTTGGCTGGGTTGAAGAACTCGAGCTTGACTAAAACTTCGGCTTCAAGGCCTTCGACCAGGCGATTGAGGCGAACCAATGGGGTGTGGCCGATGGTATCGGTGATGTTGTTAATGACGTTTGACATGGGATTCCTTTCGTAGTTGTTCGTACTGTCGCAAAGTCTACGCCTGATTGAACAGAAAACCTAGTCTGGGTAGTTTGCTTGAAGTAGACTTACCGGTCTATTGGCATAACTTTTGTTCAACGAACAGCCTTATTTTTGGGTGAAAAATGTGATGTTCGTCCTGTTGTTTTGGGTGATTATTGGGGGGAGATTGCGGTTCATCTGGATTGCATGAATAGTTCAGGATTCCTACGGGGGAGGCTGGAAAACCTTAAGTCGCAGCTCGGATGGGGTGATAATAATTTTCTGACACCGGAAAATGGGGGTGCTGCAACTTTAGTTGGACTGCATACTATGCATGGTGGTAACTAAATGATGAATACTTGGGACTTGGGATTACCCCCGCCTTGTGGCTATACTCCGTTCTATTGTGTGAATCGCACACCGACGGGTGTACCTGCTCGGGTGGATATATGTGAGGAGATCCAATGGTGGAAACGCAACCTGTGAAGGACGATGACGACGCGATCCGCGCCGCCCTGACCTCGCTTAAAACTGCAACTGGCATTCCAGTTACCATGTACGCCACGGTGTTCGGTGAAAATAAACTCCAGATCACGGCGTGGGTGGGCCTGCGCACTCCTGCGCTACAAAACATCATCATTGATTCCGGCGCCGGTGTCGGTGGACGAGTGCTGGCAACCAAGCGACCAGTTGGTGTTTCCGACTACACGCGCGCAACCGTCATTTCTCATGAATACGACAAGGCTATCCAGGATGAGGGCCTGCACTCGATCGTTGCGGTCCCTGTCATCGTTCAGCGAGATGTAGTCGGTGTGCTCTACGTAGGCGTCCACTCCTCACTGCGCCTCGGTGACAAGGTCATCGAAGAGGTCACCATGACCGCCCGTGCTCTGGAGCAGGACCTCGCTATCAACGCAGCTTTTCGACGTACCGATGGCCCGCGCGCTGGTGCCATGAAGTCTGGCCGTGTCATGAATGGCGCGGAGTGGGAGCAGATTCGTTCCACTCACTCCAAGCTGCGCATGCTTGCCAACCGAGTAGGGGATGAGTCCCTGCGCAAGGAAATTGAAGAGCTCTGCGATCAGATGGTGACCCCGGTACGGATGAAGCAGACCACCAAGCTCTCGGCCCGTGAACTCGATGTGTTGGCATGCGTTGCTCTCGGACACACCAATGTCGAAGCTGCCGAGGAAATGGGAATCGGCGCAGAGACCGTGAAGAGCTACCTGCGATCGGTCATGCGTAAGCTTGGCGCACACACCAGGTACGAGGCCGTGAACGCCGCTCGTCGAATTGGTGCTTTGCCATAAAGCGAGACATTCAAAAATCGCCTGTGAAAGCGACACTTCACAGGCGATTTTCGTTTTCAGTCCTATCGGGATCCGCCCGGAACCCACTTAATATCGTTCCCGGCATTTTCAATGCGTCCCAAGATGAACAGCAAGTCGCTGAGCCGGTTCAAGTATTGGGCCGGCAATTTCGACGTGGTTTCTGGAAACTCTTCATAGGCTAACCACGCTGCGCGTTCGGCGCGGCGGGTAATCACTCGAGCAGAATGAATTAGAGCTGCGGTCGGGGTGCCACCCGGCAAGATAAAGGAGTCTAGAGGGGAGAGCTCTTCATTGAACTTGTCGCACTCCTGCTCAAGCCGGTCAATATAAGACTGCTCGATGCGCAGCGGAGGATACTTAGGATTCTCTTCAATAGGGGTCGCAAGGTCTGCGCCGGCGTCGAAAAGCTCGTTCTGAATCCGCCGCAACGCGCCCGCGATGTCCTCGCGAGGGGAGCCCAGCGCAAGGACCTGGCCCAACGCCGCGTTTGCTTCCTCGGTGTCGGCATAAGCGTGCAGTCGGAGATCATTCTTAGACACACGCTCGAAATTCGACAGGCCGGTGGTGCCTTCGTCGCCGGTACGGGTATAGATCTTTGTCAAATGAACAGCCATGCCTTCACGCTATCGGACAGGCTCGAATTTTGTGTTTAAACTGGGGCCGTGAAGGAAAAATTCTTGGTAACAGGTGGTGCCCGGCTCAGCGGAGCAGTCAAGGTTGTTGGCGCAAAGAATAGCGTTCTGAAGCTCATGGCAGCGTCCTTGCTGGCTGAGGGGACGACGACGCTCACAAATTGCCCGGAGATCTTGGACGTTCCGCTGATGAAGGACGTCCTTGAAGGACTCGGATGCAGCGTCACCATTGACGGCGACACCGTCACCATCACCACGCCTGCCGAGATCAAGAGCGATGCCGATTTCGATGCGGTCCGCCAATTCCGCGCGTCCGTATGCGTGCTCGGCCCACTAACATCCCGATGCGGTCGCGCAGTCGTGGCGCTGCCTGGCGGTGACGCCATCGGCTCTCGCCCTCTCGACATGCATCAAACCGGCCTCGAAAAGCTGGGTGCTAAGACATCCATTAAGCACGGTGCAGTTGTTGCCACCGCGGACAAGCTCACTGGCGCGCACATCGCGCTCGACTTCCCGTCCGTCGGTGCGACCGAAAACATCCTCACCGCCGCAGTGCTTGCCGACGGCGAAACGATCCTGGACAACGCAGCGCGCGAACCGGAAATCGTCGATCTGTGCACCATGCTCTGTGAAATGGGAGCCAAGATCGAAGGTGCAGGTACGTCAACGATCCGTATCACTGGCGTGGAGAAGCTTCACCCGACCACTCACGAAGTCATTGGTGACCGAATCGTCGCGGGCACGTGGGCATATGCAGCAGCAATGACAGGTGGCGACATCACTGTTGGTGGCATCGCGCCAGTACATCTACATCTGCCACTGCAAAAGCTGCGCCTGGCCGGCGCCGACGTTGAAACGTACGAGACGGGTTTCCGGGTCCGCATGAACGGTCGACCGCAGGCCGTTGACTACCAGACTTTGCCTTTCCCAGGTTTCCCAACCGACCTGCAGCCGATGGCCATCGGCCTTGCAGCGGTATCTGAAGGTGTCTCCGTCATCACTGAGAACGTCTTCGAATCTCGCTTCCGATTTGTTGACGAGATGCAGCGCCTTGGCGCCGACGCCACCGTCGATGGCCACCACGTGGTGATGCGAGGCATTGAAGAGCTGTCTTCCACTTCAGTATGGAGCAGTGACATTCGTGCAGGCGCCGGTCTCGTGCTTGCCGCCCTTTGCGCAGACGGTGTCACAGAGGTGCACGATGTCTTCCACATCGATCGCGGATACCCGCACTTTGTTGAACTCCTCAATTCACTAGGTGCAAAGGTGGAGCGGGCAAGCGCCTAAAAGCTATATCTACCTGCGGGTTTGTGTTGTTGGTTGTGGGTGTGTAACTTTATGTGGGTCAGCGCGACCGACAACGCCCCGCTTTGGAGAGTGTGTGGCGGTAGGAAAACGAGTCGCTGGCTAATATTAAAGCCTTCTTTTCTTCCTGGTTCTTTGGTTCTGGGTTGGGGGTTGTGCGTGTGTTGTTTGAGAACTCAATAGTGTGCCAAGTACTTTTTTATTTTTTGTTTTTGGTTGTGTGTTGGTGCCGGCAGGCCAGGAGTGGTCTGTGAAAGAGCATTAATACTCAATTTTTTTGGGTGGCGGGTTTTTCCTCGTCGGATCGTCTGTCACCCTTGTTTTTTGGACAATCATTCGTTGGTTGTTTGTTTTGCTAGGTTTTTGGCTTTTCATATGGCTGATTATCATCTTTTATGGAGAGTTTGATCCTGGCTCAGGACGAACGCTGGCGGCGTGC
>NZ_JBBHLA010000007.1:0-5312 GCF_037572395.1 Corynebacterium sp. H130
TTTATAAAGTTTTTGGTCGGCGGTGTCCTACTCTCCCACACCCTCCCAGGTGCAGTACCATCGGCGCAGTAAGGCTTAGCTTCCGGGTTCGGAATGGGACCGGGCGTTTCCCTTACGCTATCAACCACCGACACATCTTGTGACTTGGCCACACACACATATGGTGTGGGTGTTGTGTCAGATACTGCATAGTGGACGCGGTCAGCAATCTTGTTGTCTTTTGTTTGTTTGTGCGACAGTTTTTGTGTTGCTTGAATTAGTGTGTTTGTTTGTCGGTGTATTAGTACCAGTCACCTCCACACATTACTGTGCTTCCAGATCTGGCCTATCAACCCCATAGTCTATAGGGAACCTCAAAAGAAACCTTATCTTGAAACAGGCTTCCCGCTTAGATGCTTTCAGCGGTTATCCCTTCCGTACGTAGCCAACCAGCCATGCACCTGGCGGTACAACTGGCACACCAGAGGTACGTCCGTCCCGGTCCTCTCGTACTAGGGACAGCCTTTCTCAAGTTTCAACGCGCGCGGCGGATAGAGACCGAACTGTCTCACGACGTTCTAAACCCAGCTCGCGTGCCGCTTTAATGGGCGAACAGCCCAACCCTTGGGACCTACTCCAGCCCCAGGATGCGACGAGCCGACATCGAGGTGCCAAACCATCCCGTCGATATGGACTCTTGGGGAAGATCAGCCTGTTATCCCCGGGGTACCTTTTATCCGTTGAGCGACACCACATCCACAAGTAGGTGCCGGATCACTAGTCCCGACTTTCGTCCCTGCTCGACCTGTCAGTCTCACAGTCAAGCTCCCTTGTGCACTTACACTCACCACCTGATTGCCAACCAGGCTGAGGGAACCTTTGGGCGCCTCCGTTACATTTTGGGAGGCAACCGCCCCAGTTAAACTACCCACCAGGCACTGTCCCTAACCCAGATCATGGGCCGAGGTTAGACATCTACTACGATCAGAGTGGTATTTCAACAACGACTCCCACACAGCTGGCGCCATGTGATCAAAGTCTCCCACCTATCCTACACAAACCGCACCAAATGCCAATACCAAGCTATAGTGAAGGTCCCGGGGTCTTTTCGTCCTGCCGCGCGTAACGAGCATCTTTACTCGTACTGCAATTTCACCGGGCCTGTGGTTGAGACAGCAGGGAAGTCGTTACGCCATTCGTGCAGGTCGGAACTTACCCGACAAGGAATTTCGCTACCTTAGGATGGTTATAGTTACCACCGCCGTTTACTGGGGCTTAAATTCTCCGCTTCGACCCAAAAGGTCTAACAGGTCCTCTTAACCTTCCAGCACCGGGCAGGCGTCAGTCCGTATACATCGACTTCATGTCTTCGCACGGACCTGTGTTTTTAATAAACAGTCGCTTCCCTCTATTCTCTGCGACCACCACCCGCTCACACCGTAAAGATGATCACGGGTCGTGGTCCCCCTTCTCCCGAAGTTACGGGGGCATTTTGCCGAGTTCCTTAACCACAGTTCACCCGAACGCCTTAGTATTCTCTACCTGACTACCTGTGTCGGTTTAGGGTACGGGCCGAATATGCACATCGCTAGAGGCTTTTCTCGGCAGTACAGGATCACCAACATCAACCAACAAAGGTCTACGCATCACGCCTCACCCATAAGTGCGGTCCCGGATTTACCTAGGCCGCGGGCTACACGCTTACACCACAATCCAATAAGTGGCTCGGCTACCTCACTGCGTCACCCCATCACTTAGCTACTACCAGATCAGGCCCCACGCATCACACCAACACCACCCCGAAGGGAAGCGAAGGTGATCAGGGTGGTTAGTATCACTGATTCACCATGGGCGCGCACACTCGGGTACGGGAATATCAACCCGTTATCCATCGACTACGCCTGTCGGCCTCGCCTTAGGCCCCGACTCACCCTGGGAAGACGAGCTTGACCCAGGAACCCTTAGTCATCCGGCGGATGAGATTCTCACTCATCAATTCGTTACTCATGCCTGCATTCTCACTCGCACACACTCCACGGACGCAGTTACCTGGCCGCTTCAACGCAGTGCACGACGCTCCCCTACCCAACAACAAAAGTCATTGCCGCGGTTTCGGTGGTGTGCTTGAGCCCCACTACATTGTCGGCGCAGAACCACTCGACCAGTGAGCTATTACGCACTCTTTCAAGGATGGCTGCTTCTAAGCCAACCTCCTGGCTGTCTAAGCGATCCCACATCCTTTTCCACTTAGCACACTCTTAGGGACCTTAACCGGCGATCTGGGCTGTTTCCCTCTCGACTACGAAGCTTATCCCCCGCAGTCTCACTGCTGCGCTAACTTAACCGGCATTCGGAGTTTGGCTGACGTCGCTAAGATTGTAGTCCCGCTAAACCAACCAGTAGCTCTACCTCCGGCAAGCAACACACAACGCTGCACCAAAATGCATTTCGGGGAGAACCAGCTATCACGGAGTTTGATTGGCCTTTCACCCCTACCCACAACTCATCCCCTCAGTTTTCAACCTAAGTGGGTTCGCGCCTCCACAACCTCTTACAGCTGCTTCACACTGGCCATGGGTAGATCACCCCGCTTCGGGTCCAAGACATGCCACTCAACACACTAGTTAGTATTCGCTTTCGCTACGACTACCCCACACGGGTTAACCTCGCGACATGCCGCTGACTCGCAGGCTCATTCTTCAAAAGGCACGCCATCACCAAACAAGTCGGCTCTGACGGATTGTAAGCACACGGTTTCAGGTACTATTTCACTCCCCTCCCGGGGTACTTTTCACCATTCCCTCACGGTACTAATCCGCTATCGGTCATTTCGAGTATTCAGGCTTACCGGGTGGTCCCGGCAGATTCACAGCAGATTCCACGAGCCCGCTGCTACTCGGGAAACAAACACACAGACCCCACACACTTTCAGGTACCGGGCTCTCACCGTCTACGGCAGGCGATTCCACACCACTTCCCCTAACACATGAGCATCCATGACTGTCACGGCAGTAACAGAACAGCCTGTCCCCACAACCCCACACACGCAACCCCTGCCGGGTATCACACGCATGCAGTTTAGCCAAACATCCACTTTCGCTCGCCGCTACTTACGGAATCACAATTGTTTTCTTCTCCTACGGGTACTGAGATGTTTCACTTCCCCGCGTAACCCCCACACCCACTATGAATTCATGGGCAGGTAACCGCACATTACTACGGCTGGGTTTCCCCATTCGGACACCCTCGGATCAACGCTCTATTGGCAACTCCCCGAGGCTTATCGCAGCCTTACACGTCCTTCATCGGCTCGAAATGCCAAGGCATCCACCGTGCGCCCTTAAGTAACAAACACCAAGAACACAAAAACAAAAAACACAAAAAACAAAGATAAAATTGCTCGCGTCCACTATACAGTTCTCACACAACACACACCCCAAACAACAACCAACCACCACACAAGCAGAAAGCCATTACTCAAGGCGCCACTTTGGAACACAAACAAAAGCGTTTGCCGTCCCAGACACCCAACAGCATGCCAAGCACCAACAAAGAATTGTTTTTTGATCATGATGACCACCACTATCTTTAGTGGCTAGTTAGTCTCCACCCGATTAACAAACCAACAGCAGAACACACGCCTGCTCAGCTGGCAAAGCCCACAACTGCGGGCTAATAAAAATAAGCTCCTTAGAAAGGAGGTGATCCAGCCGCACCTTCCGGTACGGCTACCTTGTTACGACTTCGTCCCAATCACCGATCCCACCTTCGACAGCTCCCCCCACAAGGGTTGGGCCACTGGCTTCGGGTGTTACCGACTTTCATGACGTGACGGGCGGTGTGTACAAGGCCCGGGAACGTATTCACCGCAGCGTTGCTGATCTGCGATTACTAGCGACTCCGACTTCATGGGGTCGAGTTGCAGACCCCAATCCGAACTGAGGCCGGCTTTCAGCGATTAGCTCACCCTCACAGGCTCGCAAGACGCGTTGTACCGACCATTGTAGCATGTGTGAAGCCCTGGACATAAGGGGCATGATGATTTGACGTCATCCCCACCTTCCTCCGAGTTAACCCCGGCAGTCTCTCATGAGTCCCCACCATCACGTGCTGGCAACATAAGACAAGGGTTGCGCTCGTTGCGGGACTTAACCCAACATCTCACGACACGAGCTGACGACAACCATGCACCACCTGTACACCAGCCACAAGGGAAGCTACATCTCTGCAGCGGTCCGGTGTATGTCAAGCCCAGGTAAGGTTCTTCGCGTTGCATCGAATTAATCCACATGCTCCGCCGCTTGTGCGGGCCCCCGTCAATTCCTTTGAGTTTTAGCCTTGCGGCCGTACTCCCCAGGCGGGGCGCTTAATGCGTTAGCTACGGCACAGAAATCGTGGAAGATCCCTACACCTAGCGCCCACCGTTTACAGCATGGACTACCAGGGTATCTAATCCTGTTCGCTACCCATGCTTTCGCTCCTCAGCGTCAGTTACTGCCCAGAGACCTGCCTTCGCCATCGGTGTTCCTCCTGATATCTGCGCATTTCACCGCTACACCAGGAATTCCAGTCTCCCCTACAGCACTCAAGTTATGCCCGTATCGCCTGCAGCTCCGAAGTTAAGCCCCGGTATTTCACAGACGACGCGACAAACCACCTACGAGCTCTTTACGCCCAGTAATTCCGGACAACGCTCGCACCCTACGTATTACCGCGGCTGCTGGCACGTAGTTAGCCGGTGCTTCTTATACAGGTACCGTCACTTACGCTTCGTCCCTGTCGAAAGAGGTTTACAACCCGAAGGCCGTCATCCCCCACGCGGCGTCGCTGCATCAGGCTTGCGCCCATTGTGCAATATTCCCCACTGCTGCCTCCCGTAGGAGTCTGGGCCGTGTCTCAGTCCCAATGTGGCCGATCGACCTCTCAGTCCGGCTACCCGTCGACGCCTTGGTAGGCCATTACCCCACCAACAAGCTGATAGGCCGCAGGCTCATCCCACACCGCAAAAGCTTTCCACCAACCACACTAAAGATTGGTCATATTCGGTATTAGACCCAGTTTCCCAGGCTTATCCCAAAGTGCAGGGCAGATCACCCACGTGTTACTCACCCGTTCGCCACTCGAGTACCCCCGAAAGGGCCTTTCCGTTCGACTTGCATGTGTTAAGCACGCCGCCAGCGTTCGTCCTGAGCCAGGATCAAACTCTCCATAAAAGATGATAATCAGCCATATGAAAAGCCAAAAACCTAGCAAAACAAACAACCAACGAATGATTGTCCAAAAAAACACGGGTGACAGACGATCCGACGAGGAAAAACCCGCCACCCAAAAAA